>JASFRN010000012.1:0-43798 GCA_050114915.1 Gemmatimonadales bacterium
GACGGCTTCGGGGCGACGGCCGCGCACGGCATGGCCCCGATCGTGGCCGGTTTCGTGACCGCGGCGCTGGCCGGCGTGCTCGCCATCCGACTGTTCGTGCGCATGCTGCAGGCCCGGACGTTCCACCACTTCGCCTGGTATTGCTGGGCGGCCGGTGGCGCGTATCTGCTGGCGGCGCTCGTGTGGCCGGCACTGCGCTGACCGTCTTCGCCCCTGTTCAGGGTGCGCCGCGACGTTACTGTAGCAGCGAGTGAAAACGCTCCACCAGCCGCCGCGCACGATCGGCGCGGCGAGGAAGATGCGATGACCGAAGTTGCAGCGACGTGGGACGGGCATTCGGCCGACGAGCTAGCGGAGCGCTGGGAGCACCCGGTGCACACCTTCGCCTCCGTGGAATCGACCAACGACGAAGCCCGGCGACTCGCGGAAGAGGAAGATGCGCCGGCCGGCACGATCGTCATCGCCGACCAGCAGACGGCGGGCCGTGGCCGCGGGGGGCGGAAGTGGTCGTCGCCGGCCGGGGCCGGCGTGTACCTGAGCATGGTGTTCCGTCCCGAGACGCTGGAACCGGCGCCCGTCTCCGTCCTGGCGGGTCTCGGCCTCGCGCGAGCGCTGGACGCTGCGTTTCCCGGGCTCGCTCCGACGATCAAGTGGCCCAACGACCTCTACGCGGACGGCCTCAAGTTCGGCGGCGTGCTGAGCGAAGCGACCTGGTCCGACCGCCGTCCGCGTTACCTGGTGGTCGGGGTCGGCGTCAATGTCCGCCCTCTGGGCGAGGGGATTTCCCAGAAGATCGCGCGGCAGGCCACCTCGATCGACGAGGAGCTGGAGCGCAGCGTTCCGCTCGTCGAAGTGGGCGACGCCGTGGTGCTCGGCCTGGACCGCCACCTGGCGGCGGCCCGGCCCCGGCTGGGCAGCGGCGACCTGGCGGACCTGGACCGGTATGACGGCATGCGTGACCGGCGCGGCACTCTCGTCCCGCCGGGGGACAAGGAACCGTTGCCCGGCAAGTGCGTAGGGATCGCGCCGGACGGGGCGCTGCTTTTCCGTCCCGATCGCGGGGCCTTGCAGCGGGTGTCCGACGGTTCGCTCATTCCCGAATCCGCTCGCTGAGGGACTGGAGAAACTCGTGATTCTCGCCGTGGACGTCGGCAACACCGAGACGATGGTCGGCCTGTTCGAGGGCCGGGAGGTGCGCGACAGCTGGCGCATCGCGACGGAGCGCCAGCGGACGGGCGACGAGATCGCCCTGGTTCTGCGCGGACTCCTCGACGGGCGGTTCCGCACGGAGCCCTGGACGGTGAAGCGCGCGGTCATCGCTTCCGTGGTGCCGCGGCTCGACCGGGCCTGGCAGGAGGCGTTCGGCCGCCTCGGCCTCCCGCTCGTCATCGTCGACGCGGCGTCTCCGCTCCCGATCCGTCTCGACGTGAACGAACCCGCCTCGGTAGGGGCGGATCGGATCGTCAACACGCTGGCCGTATCCCTCATCCACGAGCGGGACGCGATCGTCGTCGATCTCGGAACGGCGACGACGTTCGATTGCATCACCGCCGACGGGACGTTTCTCGGGGGCGTGATCGCGCCCGGCCCTCGTCTGGGGGTGGATCAGCTCACCGAACGCTCGTCGAAGCTCCCGTCGATCGACTTGCGCCAGCCGGACCGGGTGATCGGCCGTTCCACCGTTCCGGCGCTCGAGTCGGGCGTCTTCTGGTCGATCGTCGACGGGATCGACGGCATCGTGCGCCGGATCATCGCGGAGTGGGAGCCGCGGCAACCGCTGGTTCTGGCCACGGGCGGGCTGGCGCCGCTCGTGGCGCCGCATTGCACCACCGTCGAAGCCGTCGATCCGTACCTGACGCTGCGCGGCCTCGCGTGCGCCGACGAGCTCCTCGGCTCCGGGGTCGGCCCGAAGCCGGCCGGGAGGGGCGCATGAGGCCTCGCGGCGGTTCGGGCCGGGTCCTTTCGGCGAGTGCGCTCGCGGTCGTGGGTCTCGCCGCGTTCCCCCTGCGAGCCGCCGCCCAGGAGGGGTTCGCGCCGGGCGCCGAGCCCCGCGAGGCGGCGTTCGAGACCGCGCTCGTCTCGGCCATCCAGCCGGACTCCGCCGCTCGTTGGGCACGGGGCCTCGCCGGGCAGTCGCACGTGGCGGGTACGCCCGGCCAGGTGGCGACGCGCGACTCCGTGGTGAAGTGGATGCGGGCGGCGGGGCTCGAGGTGGCATACGACAGCCTGGTCCTCTATCTGCCCGAACCTCTGTCGGTGTCGTTGGAGCAGACCGCCCCGGTCACGCGCCGCTTCGAGCTCGTCGAACCGCCGCTGGGGGACGAGGGATACGAGCAGGTACCGCAGTTCAACGCCTACTCCGGCAACGGCACGGCCGACGGGCAGATCGTCTACGCGAACTACGGCCTCCCGGACGACTACGCCGTGCTCGACTCCCTGGGGATTTCCGTGGAGGGGCGGATCGTGCTCGTCCGCTACGGCGGTTCGTTCCGCGGAATCAAGGCACGCGAGGCCGAGGCGCGGGGCGCGGCCGGCCTGCTGATGTACTCCGATCCACAGGCCGACGGCTTCGCGCGGGGCGAGGTGCTGCCGGACGGACCGCAGCGGCCGCCGCGCGGCGTGCAGCGGGGCAGCGTGCTGAACGCCGACGGGGATCCTTCGACGCCGGGCGCGCCGTCACTGCCCGGCGCCGCCCGCACGCCGGAAGCGGAGATGGAAGGGGTCGCGCACATTCCGATCCTGCCGATCGGGTACGCGGTCGCCGAGGAGCTGCTGCGGGACCTCGGCGGACCGGAGCCACCCGAGGAATGGACGGGTGCCCTGGACGTCGGATACCGACCGGGTCCGGGGCCGTCGGCGGTGCGCATGGAAGTCCGGACGGAGCGCGGCGATGCCGCGTACCACCCCGCGTACAACACGGTCGCCGCGATCCGCGGCTCGGTGTGGCCGGACGAGTGGGTGATCGTGGGCGCCCACCGGGACGCATGGGGGCCCGGCGCGGTCGACAACGTGAGCGGGACGACGAGCGTCGTGGAGACGGCGCGCGCCTTCGCGGCCGCGGCGGCCAGCGGCCACTGGCCCCGCCGAACCGTGGTGTTCGTCACGTGGGATGCGGAGGAGTGGGGCATACTCGGATCCACGGAATGGGTCGAGGCGAACGCCGGGCAACTGGAGCGCAGCGCCGTCGCCTACATCAACCAGGACTCCCCGGTGTCGGGATCGCGCTTCGGAGCGTCCGCGGCGCCCGAGATCCGATCCCTGGTCAGGGAGTCGACGCGGGCCGTTCGCGATCCGGCCACGGACCGTCCCCTGTACGACAGCTGGCTGGCCGCGCAGCGAGAGTCGAAGAACCGGCCCGGCGCGGATTCGCCCTCGGTAGGCACGATGGGCGGCGGCTCCGACCATCTCCCGTTCTACATCCACCTCGGGATTCCCGTGGCCGGATACGGGTTCGGTGGAGAGGGCGGCGTCTACCACTCGATGTACGACACCTCGGACTGGATCGAGAAGTTCGCCGACCCCGGGTACCGGTACCATGCGGCCACGGCCCGGCTGACGGCCGTGATCCTGTCCCGGCTCGCCAACGCGGACATCCTCCCGTATGAGCACGAGACGCTGGCCGCGGCGTTCCGCACCGAGCTGGCGAGCTTCGCCGCGGAGCTGGACCGTTCGCCGATCGCGATGGACTCGGCGCTGTCCGGTCGCCTGGACACCGTGCGCGCGGCGCTCGACGCGTACGAAGGCGCCGCGCACGCCTTCAGGTCGCAGGTCGATTCGCTTCTCACGGCCGGTGAACCCGCACCCGAAGCCGCGGCCCGCATCAACCGGGCGCAGCGCACCGCGCTGCGCGCGCTCCTGCGGCCGGAGGACGCGGCGTCGTGGAGCCGTAACCTCTACGTGCGCGACGACCCCGACAACGGATACTCGCCGCTGCTGCTTCCCGGGGCGCGACTGGCCCTCCGTGCCGGCGACGCGGCCGACGTGGCCCGCGAGCTCGACGTCCTCGCCGCGCATTTCCGCTCGGCCGCCGGGGCGCTCGCCGACGCGCGGCTAGCTGCGGAACAGGCCGGGCGGTGAGCACTCCGCCGGACAGTAAGCTCCCCGCCCCCCGTCGGTATGGCGACCGGGAGGTCGCCGCGATTCTCGAGCGCGCGACCGAGCTGCAGCGGGCCGAACCTTCGGCGGCGGACCCGGAAGGGCTGACCCTGGCCGAGCTGGCCGAGATCGCCCGCGAGGCGGGCATCGACCCGTCGCTGCTCCGCCGGGCGGCGACGGAAGTCGATCTCGGCCGGTCTCGCCCGTCGATCTGGGCGAGGCTGGCCGGCGCTCCCGTGATCGTACGTCTCGAGCACACGGTCGAGGGAGAGCTCCCGGCCGACCGGTTCGACGCGATCATCCCGATGATTCAGCAAGCCACCGAAGGGCAGGGGACCGCCAGCGCCGTGGGGCGTACGCTCACCTGGAGCTCTCAGACCGCCGACAATACGACGTCCCAACAGATTCTCGTGACGTCGGCGGACGGCCGGACCCTGATCCGCTGGGAGGAACGGTTCACCGGCCTGGCGGGCGCCCTGTTCGGGGGACTGGTCGGAGGCGGCGGAATAGGGCTGGGGCTCGGCACGGGGGGCGCGATAGCCGGCGCGGCGGGATCGGTCGCTCTGGCGGTCGGGCTGCCGGTCGTCATCGCCGGAGCCTCCTACGCCCTCGCCCGCGGTATCTTCGCGCGCACGGTCCGGCGGCGGGAAGCCCGCGCGCGTCGGGTGATCGCCGAGATCGCGTCGTTCGTGGAGGGGGAGCGGGCCAGGTCCGCACCGGGGCTTCAGCCCGACGGCGGAGCCGCGGAGTGAACGGTTCGTGGATTCGGCGATCGCGGGCGGCGCTCCCGGCCGCTGCCGGAGCCCCGCCCGCGGGTGCCGTTCAGCCTTCGTTCTTGTTGCGGATCTTGTCGCGAATGCGCTCTGCATCGCGGGGGCTGACCAGCCGCAGCAGCAGGTAGCCGACCACGAGCACGGCGGCGACCTTCAGCGCGAGCAGCAGCAGCGGCATGAGCACGCCGAACAGCAGCGTCAGCACGAACATGCCCAACAGCCCCATGACCAGAAGTGTGAGAATGGCCCGTATCATGGTCGTCTCCCTGTTTCGTCCCTATCGTCGCGGTGCTCCGGCCGGCCTCGAGCCGTCGGAACTCCGGCATCGTCTTTCTTCGGTGTCATCTTACGAGCGCCGCCCACGCAGTGTTTCACCCTCGACCCGGAGCCGTCCGTGATCTCCCATCCTCGCGCGGCGTTCGTTCTCGTCGCATTCGCTGCCGCCTGCGGTCCGAGCGGAGAGGGCGCCGCCAGCGCCGATCCCGTGGCCGGTCCAGATCCCGTCGCCGCCGTGGAGGCCGTGCTCGACCGTTTCCACGACGCGGCGTCCCGGGCCGACGGAGAAACTTACTTCGACCTGTTCGACCCCGAAGGTGTGTTCCTGGGAACGGACGCCACGGAGCGCTGGACCGTGGAGCAGTTCCGGGCCTACGCGAAGCCCTATTTCGACCGTGGCCTCGGATGGACGTATATCCCCGTTGAGCGGCACGTCACGATCGCCGACGACGGGTCGGTGGCGTGGTTCGACGAGCGGCTGGACAACGAAGGGCTCGGCGAGACGCGGGGAAGCGGCGTCCTGGTCCGCCGGGCGGGCGCCTGGCTCATCGCCCAGTACAACCTCACCATCCCGGTACCGAACGAGCTGGCCGGCGAAGTCGTGGCCAGGATTCGGGAGCTCGGGCGGGCGGCGGACGGCGCGGCCGAGGCCGCGCCCGACGAATCGACTCCGGCCGACCCCTGACCGGCGGCGAACGATCAACGGGCGTTCCGCCGTTCTGACACCCGGCCGGTCAGTCTGACAGCGCGCCCGGGGCAGGGCGCGAGATTGACAGTGAAAATGGCGGAAAACGCCGCGAAACCGCCCGCTCCCGCTGGCACGCGGAGTGCAACCTGTTCCACCCGCGGCCCGGCTTGCCGGCCGCCCGGCGAGTCGGCATCTTCAGGTCCCTTAGCACTCGGATAGCAGGAGTGCTAACAGCGGCCTGCGGGGTCGCGCTACCAGACGATCAGATGACGCACGATTGGCAGCACATCACCAGAAGGAGTTTCCGGACATGGCGAAGACGAAGGCGAAGCTGAGCATCAAGCCCCTTTCCGACCGCGTGGTCGTCGAGGCGCTGGACGAGACCGAGGAGATGCGCGGCGGACTGTACATCCCCGATACCGCGAAAGAGAAGCCGCAGCAGGGGACCGTGATGGCCGTCGGTCCCGGCCGCCGCACCGACAAGGGCGAGCTCATCGAGACCGAGCTCAGCGTCGGCGATCGCGTCCTGTACGGGAAGTACTCCGGGACCGAGGTGACCGTCGACGGCAGCGAGTACCTGATCATCAAGGAGAGCGACGTCCTCGCCGTGATCGGCTGAGGCTCGCTCGGACCTGCGGATCGATCATCCCTGAAGCAATCGAATAAGAAGGAGTTCAGCACTCATGGCGAAACTTCTGGAGTTCAACACCGAGGCGCGCGCCAGGCTCAAGAAGGGCGTGGACAAGCTCGCCGAGGCCGTGAAGGTCACGCTCGGGCCGAAGGGCCGGAACGTCGTGATCGAGAAGAAGTTCGGCAGCCCGACCGTCACCAAGGACGGCGTGACCGTGGCGAAGGAAGTCGAGCTCGACGATCCGATCGAGGATCTGGGCGCGAAGATGGTCAAGGAAGTCGCGACCAAGACGTCCGATCTGGCCGGTGACGGAACCACGACCGCGACGGTTCTCGCCCAGGCGATCTACGCCGAGGGCTTGAAGAGCGTGACGGCCGGCATCAATCCGATGGGCCTGAAGCGCGGCATCGACTCGGCCGTCGAGAAGGTGGTCGGGGAGTTGAAGAAGATCTCCGTCGAGACGTCCGGCAAGAAGGAGATCGCCCAGGTCGCCACGATTTCGGCGAACAGCGACCAGCAGATCGGCGACCTGATCGCCGACGCGATGGAGAAGGTCGGCAAGGACGGCGTCATCACGGTCGAAGAGGCGAAGGGCCTCGAGACGACCCTCGAGACCGTCGAGGGCATGCAGTTCGACCGCGGCTATCTGTCGCCGTACTTCGTCACCGATCCGGACAAGATGGAGACGGTGCTCGAGGAGCCGATGATCCTCATCCACGACAAGAAGGTGTCGTCGATGAAGGACCTGCTCCCGGTGCTCGAGAAGGTCGCCCAGATGGGTAAGCCGCTGATGATCATCGCCGAGGACGTCGAGGGCGAGGCGCTCGCGACGCTGGTGGTGAACAAGCTCCGCGGCACGCTGAAGGTCGCGGCCGTGAAGGCGCCCGGCTTCGGTGATCGCCGGAAGCAGATGCTGCAGGACATCGCGATCCTGACCGGCGGCCAGGTGATCAGCGAGGAGCTCGGCTTCAAGCTCGAGAACGCCGTACTCAGCGATCTCGGAACCGCCAAGCGCGTCGTGATCGACAAGGACAACACGACGATCGTCGACGGCGGCGGCGAAGCCGACAAGATCAAGGGCCGGATCAGCGAAATCCGCGTCTCGATCGACAAGACCACGTCCGATTACGACCGCGAGAAGCTGCAGGAGCGGCTGGCGAAGCTCGCCGGCGGCGTCGCGGTGATCAACGTCGGCGCGGCCACCGAGACCGAGATGAAGGAGAAGAAGGCCCGGGTCGAGGACGCGCTGCACGCGACGCGCGCGGCCGTCGAAGAGGGCATCGTGCCCGGAGGCGGGTCGGCGCTCCTGTGGACCCAGAAGGCGCTCGAGAAGCTCTCCCTGGATCACCAGGACGAGGCCATCGGCGCCCAGATCGTGCGGCGTGCGCTCGAGGCGCCGCTGCGGCAGATCGCGCAGAACGCCGGGGCCGAGGGCTCGATCGTGGTCGAGCGCGTGCGTGAGAAGAACCAGCAGAACTGGGGCTACAACGCCGCGACCGAGACGTACGAGGACATGGTGAAGGCCGGTGTGATCGATCCGACCAAGGTCACGCGCACCGCGCTGCAGAACGCGGCCTCGATCTCGGGGCTGCTGCTCACCACCGAGTGCGTCGTCGTGGAGGAGCCGGAGAAGGAACCGGCGATGCCGATGGGCGGCGGTGGTGGCGGCATGGGCGACATGTACTGATCGCTCGCCGACGGAAGCAAGGAAAAGCCCGGTCGATTCGGCCGGGCTTTTCTGCGTTCGGGAGGTGCGGCTAGGTTCGGCCTCGTACGATATGCCGCGCCAGAAGGCGGCAGGTCCGGGGACCACGGTTTTTGGGGGCCAGATGCCGGGTGACGACGCGGGACGACGAAGCAGCGTGTTGGACAGGATCGGACGTTCGTGGTCGGGGGCGTTCCTCGACGTCCTGCTCATCGTCGGTTCGATCCTGATCGCGTTCATGCTGGACGCGTGGTGGGACGGACGGGGCAGGATGCACCAGGAAAGGGAAGCCCTGCAGGCCCTCGCCGGGGAGCTCGGCGACAGCCGGGCGGAGCTCGATTCGGTGATGGCCTACAACGCGCGGCGCGTCGAGACGACCAGCTACTTCCTCGAGCTCACGGAGTCGCGCATCGAGCGTCTACCACTCGACTCACTCGGCCGCGCGACCAGCGCGGTATTCGGAGGGATGACCTACGATCCGAGCCTCGGAGCGACGGAGGCGATCTTCTCGGCGGGGCTCGACCTCGTCACGGACGTGGAGCTTCGGGCCCGCATCGCGGCGTGGCCGGGCATGCTGCAGGAGATCGAGGCTGACCAGGCCGCAATGCTGACGCGGTGGGAGAAGGTGTCGGACGCCGTTGTCGAGGCGGGGCTCGCCGTTCCATTCTTCCAATTCTCGGACTACCAGGAGGATGGCCCTCCGGACCTGGCCGCGGCACGAGCCTTCGTCCGCACGATGGCCACCGACCCGAGGATCCGGCAGCGCGTGGCCGCGCTCGGCAGCTCGGTCGGCGAGGTGCAGGAGGAGCTGGCCGAGGTCGATCGCAGGCTGGCGGCGCTGCAGGCGTCGGTGGCCAGGGAGCTCGAAGAACGCTCGTGATGGCACTCATGGCGGTCGTCTTCGAACCCCGGGATGGCTTCCTTCGGACCACATGGATCCTCGGTCGCGGTCAGGGGTTGGACGGCACCATGCGAGACATGCGACGATGAAGTTCGATCTCCCGACCTGGCTCGACCGCACCCTGCGGCAACGTTGCCCGTCGTGCGGAGAGGGAGAGCTGTTCGAGGGACCGCTCACGATGCGGACGGAGTGTCAGCGCTGCGGACTCGACTTCATGGGCAGAGACGGCGCCCAGTATGGAGGGGCGGTGGTGCTCGCCTACGGCGTGGGCGGCATCTGCGCCCTGCTCGTGCTCAGCTTGCTCCTGGTGTTCGGGGGGCTCAACCGGTTCGCGATCTGGTTCACGCTCGGTACGGCGGTCCTGGCGATCGTGGGGTCATTCAGGTACTGCAAGGCGTTCTGGACGTGGCTGCTCTACCGGTCCGGAGAGCTCGGCGAGACGTCCTGACGGTCAGCCGTTCGCCGATTCGAGCTCGGCGGACCTGGCCAGGAAGCGCCGGGCCAGCTGAGCGATCCGGGGCTGGTCCCGTTCCTCGGCGTCCTCCAGGATGCGTTCGATCTCGCCGCGCAGCCCTGGTTCTCCCCAGCGGTACCCGGTCGCCTCCTCCGCCGATCTACGGTTGCCGGCGTTCGCCCCCTCGATGAGAGCGTGCGCGGCCGCACGATCGTAGTGCTCGGAGTCGCGGTCCGGGAGGACGTAGCGCGGCCCGGGCTCGGAAGCGGCGTCTTCGTTCACGAAGGCTCTGGACATCTCGGCTCGCGAGGCTGAGTGTGGGATGACGGTGACGAGTGGAAGGATGGCGGGGACGGGTCCCCGCCGGCAACCGAACCGGAGGCCCGATGGACAGCTCGAATTCCGCGCCGGGCACGACGGAGAATGCGTGGCGCACGACCCTGACGATCATGGTCTCGCTGCCGATGGGCGTCTCGCTGCTCGCCGCGGTCGCGCTCTGGCTTCGAACCACGTCTCCCGCACCTGCAGGCGGCGACACGGCGACGCTCACCCTCGTGTGGATCGTGCTCACGGTCGCGACCTCGGTCGCGGCCGTCGTGGCCTGGCAGCGGATGGTGCGTCCCCACGTCCCGGCCACGGGGTTCCGGGCCGATCCGCCGTCGACGGAATCGATCGCGGCGCTGCAGACCGGACTCATCGTCTGCATGGCGCTGGTGGAAGGCGCGGCCCTGTTCGGCGGCGTGCTGCTGATCATCGGGGCGGGGCCCATGCCCGCCCTGGTCGGGGTCGTCCTGATCTGGACCGCCTTCTTCGTGCTGCGGCCTCGCCGCGGGTGGTACGGTCTGCGCTGACGGTCGCCGCCGGCTGGTAGCACTCGACGGCCGTCGGCGTGACCGGCTCCTCAGGGCACGGTGACGACCCAGGCGCGGTCCCCCTCGCGCTGCACCGACACGTAGTAGACGCCGCGATAGACGTACAGGCGACGCCCCGCCAGCTCGATCTCGACGGCACCGCGCGGCAGCTCTGCGACCACCGCGCCCACCGGGGCGCGCACGACCTCGTACTCCCCGACGCGCCGGCCGGGCGCGTAGAAGACGCCGTCGTGGTAGTAGAACGTCCGACCCCCGAGCTCGAAGGTCTCGTAGTCGGGCGGCAGGGTGTGTACGACGGCGCCGATCGGCGGCTCCACCTCTTCGTACGCGCCGCTGCTCCCGACGTAGAAGTCACCGAGGCAGTAGTAGTAGATCCGGCCGCCGTGGCGAAACCGCGTGAACGGGCCGGGAAGGTGCGGGACCCGCGTCCCGGGACCACCCACGTTCGGCGGCCGCGCCACGTTGGGCGCGCCCGGAGCCGCGTGTCCGGCCGTGAGGGAGCGTCCGGGCCGCAGGCGCGGTTCGTGATCCGGTGCGGCGGCCGGACCGGGCGCGACCACCCCGATGGCGGCCGGTGAGCCCGGACGGGTCGAGTGCGCCCCCGCCGGCGTCGCGCGTCCGGATTGAGCCGCCAGGGGGTGCGGCATTGCGAGCCACAGGGCGGCGCAGCCGAGCCACCAGCGGGTGGGTCGGAGACGGCGGAGGCCGGCATCGTGTCGGAGCAGAGAGCGTGTGCCCATCCCGTCGTGCAACCCCGCCCGGGTCATGGCGGTCCGCCGGGTATCATCGGTCGGCGGTCAGTCGGCGGCCAGGACCGAGAGCAGGAACGCCCCCGTCCAGCAGGCCGTGCGCCATCCGTTCCAGCGCAGGAGGCGCCGAATCACCGCCTCGGAGGGTCCATCGATGGACAGCGCCCGGTGGCACGGGACCGCTCCCGCGAAGGTCACGACCCAGGCCGCCGCGACGGCCGCGCCGGCGCCGACGGACGCCGGCGTCGGAGCGGATGCCAGGCGGATGGCGTGCAAGCCCGCCTGTCCGATCATCAGCGGAACCACCAGCAGGGTGATCCGCCGGGTGTAGGTGCGGTGCCAGGCGACGAAGCGGTGCGGGTCGACGGTGCGGAAGGACGGGTAGACGATGAGCTGCGTCATCCAGATCAGGACGACGAGCCCGAAATCCACGGCCAGCAACGGCCAGCCGAGCGCGTCGCTCACGTCGCCTCTGGGCGTCCCGCCGGACGGATCCCGAAGCCCGTGTGGCGGTACGTGGCCGCGATCAACAGCGAGAAGAAAGGGCCGCCGTAGCAGAACAGGGCCCACGGCGCATAGGAGAGCGTCGGTACGCCGAGGGTCACGGCCATGTAGACGGCCGACACGGTCCACGGCATCAGCGGCTCGGTCAGCGTCACCGAGTCTTCGATCGAGCGCGACAGATTCTCGGGCGCCAGACCGCGTTCCTCGTACGCCGGCTGGAACAGGCCGCCGATGACCAGTGCGGTCACCCCTCCATGGCTGATCAGCGCGATCATCGTCACCCCGGCCGCCATCGTGGCGGCGACGAGTCCGAATACCGATCGGACGGCCCCGAGCAGCCGGTGGATCAGCAGGTCGAGGGCCCCGGAGACGTCCATCGCGCCGGCGAGCAGAAAGGCCGAGATGACCACGATGAGCGGATACGACATGCTGTAGAGCCCTCCGCGCTCGACGAGGCTGACGAAGCCGTCGCCGAGACCGCCGATGGCGCCGACTCCGGCGGCGGCCGCCGCGTCGGGGATCATCTCGATCCGGAACCCGGAGACCACGGCCACCACGGAGTCCGCCAGGCCGAAGCCCTGCCAGAAGATCCCGATCAGGGCCGCGACGAGCGCGGACGCCGATATCGCGAGGGCGGGCGGGGCCTGCCGGACGATCCCGACGATGACGATGACCAGCGGGACGAGCACCGGCCAGCTGAGGTGGTATACGCGCCGGATGTCGTCGAGCAATCGGGTCGCCGCGGCCGGTCGCACGACGTCGCCCGCGGCGCCCCCGAACAGGCCGACGAGCAGGTAGACGATCGTGGCGACCGTGAACGACGGAACGGCCGTGTACATCATCTGGCGGATGTGCGCATACAGGGGCGCGCCCGCGCCGATCGCCGTGATGTTCGTCGAGTCGGACAGTGGCGACATCTTGTCGCCCAGGTAGGCGCCCGAAACCACGGCGCCGGCCGTGGCCGCCAGGTTCGCGTCCAGGGCGGCCGCCGTGCCCATCAGGGCGACGCCGATCGTGCCGGCGGACCCCCACGACGTGCCGGTGAACAGCGACATCAGGGCGGTGGTCAGGAAGGCGGTGAGAACGAGAAAACGCGGATCGATCAGCCGGATCCCCCAGTAGACGAGCCACGGGATCGTGCCCGAGAGAACCCAACCGGCGATCAGGAGCCCGATCGAGAGGAGGATCAGGAGGGCGGGGAGCACCGACGCGATCTTCTCGCCCGTCGACCTCTGGATCTCCTCCCAGCCGCACCCCTGGCGGCGCGCCACCAGCCCGGCCACCACGGCCGTGAGCAGGAGGATGACGATCAGCACCTCGGTGCCCAGCGCCCCTGACACCGCGGCGGCCACGATCAGCGTGAACATGACGCCGATCGGCAGCAGGGCCGCTCCCAGCGACAGCGGTGGCCGGGGGGCGTCGGTCACCGGGTGTCCAGCGCCTGTTCGAGATCCGCGATCAGCAGGTCGGCGCCCTCGAGCCCGATCGACACCCGCACCACGGGCGACGGTCGTCGGGGCCGCGCCGGAGAGATGACCAGGCTCTCGACGCCGCCCCAGCTGACGCCGATGCGGAAGTGTTCGAGGGCATTCATGAAGCGCGCGACGCTCGCGAATTCACCGTCGGCGAGCTCGAAGCTGAACGTGCCGCTGAAGCCGCGCAGCTGCCGCTCGACCAGCTCCGGCCGGCTCGTGAGGGCCGGGTGGTGGACGCGCTCGACGTGCGGGTGCAGCTCGAGGAACTCGGCGACCTGCAGCCCGTCCGTCTCGTGCTGCCGAAGGCGCGCCGGCAGGGTGCGCATGCCGCGGAGCAGGAGCCATGCGGTCCACGGGGCGAGGGTGGCCCCATTGAGAAGGTAGGCATCGTAGAACAGGTGCTCGACACGCTCCGCGCTGGCGACGACGGCCCCGGCCAGCAGGTCGCTGTGGCCGCCCAGGTACTTGGTGGCCGTGTGCACGACGATGTCGACTCCGAGGTCGAGCGGCTTCTGCAGCAGAGGCGTCGCCCAGCTGTTGTCGAGGCAGGTGAGGATTCCGCGGTCGCGGGCGAGCCCGGCCACGGCCGCGACGTCGAACATGCGGAACAGCATCGTCCCGGGGCTTTCCATCCACACGAGGCGCGTGTCGGGCCGCAGCGCGTTCTGGACGGCGTCGGGGTCGAGATCGAGGCACAGATCGTGGGACACTCCGAACCGCTCGAGATGGCGGGCCAGCTGCAGCGTGGGGCCATAGGTCTGGTTCACGAACAGGACGTGATCTCCCGCCCGCAGGGTGCCGTGAAGCACCGCGCTGATCGCGCCCATGCCGGAAGCGAACGCGAGGCAGTCTTCTCCACGCTCGAGGCGTGCCAGGCGGTTCTCGACGGCCCGCACCGTGGGGTTCCGTCCGCGCGAATAGACCGTGTGCTCGTGTTCGGCGCCCAGGCCTTCGACGAGCGACTGGAAATCGGGGAACGAGAACAGGGAGGTCTGGACGACGGGAGGGCAGGCAGGAGCCGGTTCGGGGGCGTCGGGAATCGGATCCGCGACGCAGATGGCGACGTCATCAGGGTCGAGCCGCACCGAATCTCCTCGATCGAGTCTCCGTCGGATCCAGCTTCGAACGAGCTCCGCGGCAGGAGAATAATGCGTCGTCGCACCGACTCCTACCCCTTGCGGCGTACTCTGCCGCGGGTTTCGTTGCACCCGTCTCGGCGGCACGGCACCGGTCGCGCTCGGCCGACGATCTCGCAGGGAGGTACGAGAGTGAGAACCCTACGCGTCACCTGGGCCCTCGCCCTCGGGTTCGCGCTCGCATGCGGCCCGGGCGGCGAGACGAGCTCCGAGTCGCCGGGCGCGAGCGTGCCCGACTCGGCGCCGCCGCAGAGCGCCGAGACTCCCGTCGGCGCAGTACGCGGCGTCGTGCGGGACGCCCGCACCGACCGACCGATCGGCGGCGCCCTGGTGTCCGCCGGAGAATACGGGACGTCGACCGACGAGACCGGGGCCTACGTGATGACGTCCCTGCCGCCGGGCCCGATGAAGCTGCTGGCGTACCGAAGGGGCTTTCGGGCGGAATCGACGACGGTGGTGGTCCGGCCCGGCACGTCGTCGGTGGTCGACGTCGGGCTCGTTCCCGCCGCTCCCCCCTGCTGCTCCCTCGACGGCAGCTGGGCGGGGCGGTTCTCCCTCGATTCGGCCGGTCTGAACGCACGGCCCAGTCTCCGGGTGCTGGAGGGCTCGCTTTCGTTCGCCGCCTCGGAAGCGCCGGTGCGGCCGCAGGATCGGGTCGCCGAGGCGTCGGGTCGTGCGGACCTCGACTTCGGGCCGCTTCTCGGTACCGACGTCCCGGGCGGTGTCCGCGATATCAGCGGCCTCGTGTTCCATGGCGATTCGGTCGCGATCACGCTGTTGCCGCGGCTCGGCGACTGGGCGCTGGAGCTGCGTGGCCGCCAGGTGGCGGACACGATCCGAGGCAGCTGGTTCCAGCGGGCCTCCTGCTGCGGCGCGTACGGCCGTTTCGTGCTCGTGCGGGGCCATTCGGGCGACCGGGGAGGCCGCGGACTGCGCTGAGGTCCGCCTCCGCACCGGCGTCGCGCCGTCGTGCCGGTTTCTTCCGCCTCTCCCCGCGAGGCCCACGATCCGGAGTGATCCAGAATCGAGGACGCTCCGTACTCCCTCTCGAAGACGCGATGGAATTCATCCCTCGAGAGGAGACCTTTCATGTCGATCCACGAGCTACGGCGCACCGCGACCCGCCTCGGCATCCTCGGCGCCGGCGTCCTCACCCTTGGCCTGGCCGCCTGCGACGAAACGCCGGGTGAGCGTGTCACCGGCGCATCCGACGCCACGAGCGTGAACACCGAGCGGGAGGCGCACATCCCGGGCGGCGGGAACGGAACGGCCGTGTACCAGGCCCGCCTGCGCCCGTTGAACGCCAGCGCGGAGTATGGCATCGCTCCCGTGTCCGGAACGGCGACCATCACCGAGCGCGGGGACGAGATCACCGTACGGGTCAACGCCCGGGGCCTGGCGCCGAACACGGTGCACCTGCAGCACATCCACGGGGCCGGCAGCTGTCCGACCGCGGCGCAGGACGTCAACGGGGACGGGTTCGTGAGCGTCGGAGAGGGCGCGCCGGTGTACGGGCCGATCGTCGTGCCCCTGGACGACGACCTCGCAGATCTCGGCATGCAGGTCGGCGGTTTCCCGGCCCCCGCCAACCGGGGCGGCGCGGAGGCCTACGTGGCGTCTGACTCGAAGTCGGCCCTCGACGCGGCGGTGTCGGCCGCGTTCGGCACGAATCTCGACCTGGCGTCGCGACATATCGTGGTTCACGGCGTGGCGCCCGAGACCGGCCTCCCCGAAACGGTCGGATCGATCGGCGGATTTCCCGCCGAGCTGACCCTGCCGGTCGCCTGCGGCGAGATCGTCCAGGTCAACTAGACGGCGGGACCCGGAAGCGGGCCGGCCGGCGCGCGGCGTCGGTCGGATCTGCTCCCGTGTCGTCCCGGCGCCGGCCGGTTCGCTGGAACCCCTTCTCCAGCACGGGTATCTTCTCATTGCACCGCCGCGCACGGGCGCGGCTCTCCGTCTCTTCCAATCACGAGGATATCATGGGGACCAGGTTTTCGGTGGCGGCCGTCGCACTGCTTCTCGCGGCGTCTCCCGCTCTCGCGCAGCAGTCGGATCGGCAGGAGGCGGCGTCGAACCCGGAGATCGCCGCCCGGACGAGCATGATCGTCCCGGGAATCGCCGACTACCGCTTCGCCCAGGGTGCGGATCAGCCCGCGATCTGGCTCGACGTCGTCTGGGTAGGCCGCAACCTCGACAAGACCGCACAGGAAGTTCGGGGCGACCTGCTGTTCTACGATCTCTCCGGCCGACTCCGGTTCGGTCTTTCCGTCGACCTCCAGCGCCCGATCAGCCGCAACCAGGCGATTACGCAGACGGGAATCGGGATCGCGTACGACGAGACGCGGGCCGATCACCGCTGGTTGAAGGCCACGCCGGTGTCGGCCATGCTCATCGACTTCCGCGTGAAGCGAGTGCTGTTCGACGACGGAGAGCTCCTCGAGTACTGATCGGCCCTACGCCTTCCCCCCGGACGCGTGACGAACCTGAACGCCTTTCCGCTGATTCTCGCCGTGGTCGCGGGGGCGCTCGCCGCGGGCTTCTTCGTGGCGGGCGCCCGGGCGCTGCGGGCTCGTCGTCCGGCGGCGTCGGCCGTTCGCGCCCTGACCGGCGCGCTCCTGCTGGTCTGCGGCGTGCTGCTGGCCGTGATCGTCGTGGCCACGCAGGGGTACCGGGCTCTCACGCGGGAGGAGCTCGCTGCGACCGTGACCGTCGAGCCGACCGGCCCTCGCCGCTTCGTGGCGCGCGTGGAGCTGCCCGACGGGCGCCGGGACACGTTCGACGTGGCGGGGGACCAGATCTACGTCGACGCCCACATTCTCAAGTGGAAGCCGGTGGCCAACCTCCTGGGGCTCCATACGGCGTATCAGCTCGACCGGATCGGCGGTCGCTACGACGACATCGCGTCGGAGCTCGATCGGGAGAAGACCGTCTATTCGCTCAAGTCCGACCGGCCACTCGATATGTTCGAACTCCGGCGCAGCGTCGAGCTGGTGCGGCCCCTGTTTCGCCCCCTGCTCGACGCCGAGTACGGGTCCGGGACGTTCCGGGGGGTCACCGCGACGGCGACCTACGACGTCTACGTTTCGACGACTGGTCTCCTCATTCGGCCGCGGCGCCCCTGAGCGACCGCCGGACGGGCAGCGACAGGTAACCGGTCGAGGCCATCCGGCCCGCCACGAAGGCCGCGAACGCGGCCGTCACGCCGATCCAGCCGAACCCCCACGCCCCCGCCACGAACGCCCCGGCGATCACCGCGACTTCGATTCCCGTCGCAACCGTGATGGGATGGGTGCGTCGCACCTTCATGAGGATCGCGCGCTGGAAGGAGAGCAGCATCGAGAGCGCGACGACCGGCACCGTGAGCCGGGCGGCCGCGAACGCATACTGAGACAGGTCGGCGGTCAGGCCCGAGATCGTCTCGAACCAGACGACCGAAAGTGGCGTGAACACGATCGCCGCGAGCAATCCGGCCGACACCAGGCCCAGTATCGCCGTGAACCGGCCGAGTTCCGCCAGGTGCTCGCGGTCCCGCCCCAGCAGCGCGAGCGCCGCATCCTGCCATGCGAGGCCGAGGGAGCGGAAGAGGAAGCCGAGCGAGTTGACGACCGGAAACACGGCGAGCGATTCGACGGGCGCCGCGGCTCGTCCCATGAAGAAGGTCAGCATCGGTTGCACGGCGATGCCGAGGAGAGACGTCAGCGCCAGCGGCACGTAGAAGCCGACGATGTCGCGATACGAGAGCACCGGTCCGCCGTCCGGCGGATGCGGGGTGGCGCGGAGCTCGGCGATGTCCCGCCGCGCCATCCAGCGCGCGACGATCGCCTCCACGATCACGCCGGTCGAAAGGGCGCCGCCGCCGACCATCGCCCCGGGCAGGTCGGTCGCCACGGCGAGAAAGGTCGCGGTGCCCGCCATGCTGATCAGTCGGACCACCGTACCGATCGCGACGAGTCGCGTGCGTCCCGACCGGATCAGGACGCCCTGCAGAAAACGACGGATCCCGATCGCGGCCGGCCAGGGCAGGTAGACCCAGAGCGTTCGGTAGACCAGGTCGGCCACGTCGTCCGGGAGGCCGAGCGCCTCGCGACCGATGAGCCCGAACACCGGAGGCAGCAGGAGGACGAGCAGCGCGGCCGTCGCCCCCACGTTCAGCATGTGCGCGAAATTGCGCAGCTTCCGATAGCTGGTCGCGTCCTCGACGAGAGCGGTCGAGGTGCTCATGAGCATGATGACGGGCGCTTCGACCAGGATGCCGAACGCGAAGGCCACGCCGTGGGCCGCGAGGTTGACCTTCGGATCGGCCAGGCGCGCGATCACGGCGGCGAGGAACGGTCCCTCCGTCGCCATCATCAGCCACGTGGCGGCGAGAGGGGCCCAGAACAGGAAGATGTCGCGGTTACGGAGCTTCACGGTCGCAGGTGGACTCGGGTCGAGATGGGATGAAGGCCGGGGAGGACCCGCGACCGCGACGGCCGCGGGTCCTCCCGATCAGGGCACCAGCGGGCGGTTCGGCCGCAGGACGAACAGGCCTTCGGCGATGCTGGAAACGATCACCGTGCCGCTGTCGAAGAAGGGATACGCCGTCCAGGCGCCGCCGAAGCCCGGCGGGTTCTTTCCGTACGGCGTGGTGTCGAAATGTCCGACCTCGACCGGTTCGGTGGGCTGCGACACGTCGATCACCCGGAGCCCGGCCTGGTAATTCGCCTGGTACATCCGGTCGCCCTTCACGTACAGGTTGTGGTCGGTCGAGCCGTCCGGGCCCATCAGGTCGCCCGCGAACGTCGGATCGTCGAGGTCCGTGAGGTCCCAGATCAGCGTGCGGGTCCGCTCCGTGTTTCCGACGATCTCGTCGAGCTCGTCGTCGAGGTAGAAGTAGCGCTGGTCGTCGGTCAGCCAGCCCTGGTGGATGTAGGCCTGGGCCGGATAGGACGCCGAGGAGATCTCGATCGGGTTCTGCTTGTCGGTCACGTCGACGATCCTGAGCACGCTCTCGTTCGACGCGAAGCAGAGCTCCCGGCCCTGGTAGTCGGCGTCGGGGCCGTGATAGACGACGCACTGCGTGTCATGGCCGCTGCCCGCCTTGATGACGCCCGCCGTATCGGTGTAGCAGCCGGCGAACGTCGGCTGCTCCGGGTCGCGGATGTCGACCATGTGCAGCCCGCCGCCGCACGTCTGGCCGCCGCCGGCCGGCCGGACGACGAACGCGAAACCGGACTCGGTGTCGATCGCCAGGTTGTGGGCGAAGCCGAACTCGTGATAGACGGCGTCGGGCTCGAGCGTCGCAGGCCCGCCGCCTCCGTCGAGGTCGCGCACCCGTGTCAGGTCGAACACGACCAGGCCATGGTCCGGGGCGCCGTCGCCGGTGAAGTACGCGTGGTCGGCGTAGGTCTTGATGTCGCGGGCGCCGGAGGGCGGCGCGGTGACGGTTCCGAGGACGACCGGGTTCGCCGGCTGGCTGAGGTCGAGGATCACCATCCCGGCCGTGCGTCCCACCAGCCCGTATTCCTTGCCGGTCTCCGGATCCGTCCATCCCCAGATGTCGCTCATCGTTTCGCCCGGCTTCCCGCCGAGCGACTCGATGGTGAGGTACGACAGCAGATCGACGTTCTCGCACGAGAAGCCGGCGGCTTCGCCGTCCGCGCAGCGGGTCTCGGCGCCGGTGATCGTCTCGAGGGCGCCGGCGGGCTCGATGACGGTGGGCGTCCACGCGTCATGGCGATCCGGCGTGTAGACGGCCACGCGCCCGACGCCGCCGTCGGCCGAGGGGGCGCCCGCGGCGAGACGGTTCGGTCCCGCGGCCAGCGAGGCCCCGAGGCCCCCGCCGAGGTCGACGGCTTCGACGCCGCCTATCACGGTCCAGCCCTGGTCCGCGTCGGCCTCCACCCGGTAGACGGCGTTCGCGCCCGGGGCCCCGATCCAGATCCCGGACTCCGCCACGTCGATCGCCCAGCCGAAGTCGTTGCCGGCCTGTTCGGCCGCGGGTCCCGGGGCCGCGACGCGATCGATTTCCTGCCAGGTTCCGTCCGCATTTCGTTGCAGCATCACCGCCGACCCCGCGTCGTCACCGTCGCCCGGGGCCCCCACGATCAGGACGTCGTCCCGGAGCCCGAGCGCCGCGCCGATCCTGCGCGCCTCGCCGACCGTCTTCCCGTCGATGCGCGCGCTCTCCGACCAGCCGTCCGGTCCCGCCTCGTACACGTAGACCGCGCCGCCGCCCTGGTCCTGCTGCGGCGCGCCGACGAAGGCGCGGTCCGGCGTGAGGAGCAGGGAGGCGCCGTAGGCGCCGCTCACGTCGCCGCTTTCCGGCGTCAGCTTCGAGACGATCCGCCACCGTCCGGTGTCGGCGTCTCGATCCATGAGCTGGGCGGAGCCGATCCCCTGGGGCGTGACGGAGCTCACGAGCACCCGGTCGCCGTCGGTGGCGACCCGGCGCTGCGCCGGAGCGAGGATCTTCATCAGCGCCGCCATGTCGAGCTTGCCGCGCGCTTCGGGCTCCGTTCCCGGATTCATCGGAATCGGATCGATCGCCGTCCAGCTGCCGTCGGCCTGGCGCCGGAACGCCCAGGCGGCGTTGCGGGCCTCGGGATCGGCGCTGCCGACGAGGAGGAGGTCGTCCGCGGCGACGATGCCCGGACCGATGCCCTCGCCCGTCTCGGTGGTCACGTCGGTGCCGAGCCGCTGCGTCTCGGTCCAGCCTTGCGGCGTCATCTCGTACACGTACACGGCGGCCGGGCCGCGGCCGGCGGCGGGCTTCACGACGAACAGCTGGTCGCCGTCGAGCTCCACCGAGCGGCCGAACGTCCCGGTGAACTGGGCGGCGAGCGGTGCGGGCAGGAGCGTGAGGACGCAGAATGCGAACAGGAAGCGGACCGAGTATCTCATGATCTCACATGCGCAGAAGTGGCTTCCCCCCGGGACGTCCCCGGAGCCGAGCCGGGAACATGGCGATTCCGGCGGCCCACTTCCACTCCCGGAGACGAAATGGCGTCCATCTTACTTCACTGCCTGCACGGGACCTTCCAGTCCTCCGGGGTCTGGGCGGGCCTCGGCGAGCGGTTGGCGCCGCACGTGGGGTCGCCTCTCCGGATCCTCGCCGAGGAGATCGAGCCGCTGCCGACCGGCGGACTCCCGGAATGGGCCGAATCACTTTGCGCACGCATGGAATCCGGATCCGGCGAGGGATCGGTGCTCGACCTTCGCGTCCTGGTCGGATACTCGCTCGGGGGGCGGCTGGCGCTGCACGCGCTGCTGGCGTGCCCCGCGGCGTGGAGCGGGGCGGTGCTGATCGGCGCGCATCCGGGCGAGGCGGACGAGCGGGCCCGTGCCGCCGTTCGCGCGCGGGACGCCGCCTGGGCGGACCGGTGCCGGGGGGGCGACGCGACGGAAGACCTCCTGCGCGATTGGGACGGGCTCGCCGTGTTCGGGGGGCACCCGAACAGGGCCCCGCGCGACCCGGCGACGCTCGACCGGGCGCGCTGGGCCCGGGCGTTCGAGGCGTTCTCGAGGGCTGGACAGGCCGACCTGCGGCGGACGCTCGCGGAGGCCGATCTGCCGCCCATCCTCTACCTGACCGGCGCGGACGATCCGCGGTATCCGTCGATCGGCGACGCGCTCGCGGCGGACGTGCCGGGCCTGCGCCACGAGACGGTCGTGGGCGCCGGGCACCGGGTGCCCTGGGATCGACCGGAAGAGTTCGCTGCGCGGGTCGGAGCCTTTGTCAGCTCCCTGGCAGGTCCGCGAGTCGGCGACGGATGAACGCCGCTTCGGCCTCGTTGTCCGTGAGCGCGAGGGCCGTGCGGTACGCCCCGGCCGCGGCGCGGGGGTCCCCGGTCCGCCGCAGGAGATCCGCCCGGACCAGGTGAAAGGGCTGATAGGAGCTCAACGCCCCGTCGGCACGACCGGAGATCTCGCCAAGCTCCTTCAGCGCGGCGCCGGGACCGTCCGCGTACGAGCGGGCGACGACGGCGTTGAGCTCGACGACCGGCGAGGGTCCGTACGCGATCAGCCGCCGGTACAGGAGGAGGATCTGCCGCCAGTCCGTCGCGTCGTGATCCGGGGAGCGAGCGTGAACCGCGCTGATCGCCGCCTGCACCTGAAAGGGTCCGGGGCGCCCGGAGGCGAGGGCTGCATCGAGCAGGGCGAGTCCGTCGGCGATGCGTTCCCGGTCCCACGCCGTGCGGTCCTGCCGGTCGAGGGTGACGAGCCGGCCGTCGGCGTCCTTCCGGGCCGGGCGCCGCGAATCGTGCAGGAGCATGAGCGCGAGCAATCCAGCGACCTCGGGCTCGTCGGGCACCAGCTCGATCAGCAGCCGGCCCAGGCGTATCGCTTCCATGCAGAGGTCGGCGCGGACGGGGCTCGCGCCGGAGCTCGCCGCGTACCCCTCGTTGAAGATCAGGTAGACGACGGCGAGCACGGCGGCGAGGCGTTCCGACCACAGGTCGGGCGGCGGTACGCGGAAGGGGATGGCCGCCGCGCGGATCTTACGCTTCGCCCGCACGATCCGCTGCGCCATGGCGGACTCCGAGACCAGGAACGCCCGTGCGATTTCGGTGGTCGTCAGACCGCCGAGGGTGTGAAGCGTGAGCGCTACCTGGGCGGACCGATCGAGCGCCGGGTGGCAGCAGGTGAAGATCATCTCGAGTCGCTCGTCGGGGATGTCGGCATCGAGCCGGGCGGCGCCTCCCGCCGCTTCGGCCTCGAGCTCGACGAGGGCCTTCAGCGCCGGCAGCTTCGTGCGAAAATTCAGCTCGCGGCGAAAGCGGTCGATCGCCCGGCGCCGGGCGGTGGCCCGCAACCATGCGGCCGGGTGGTCGGGGATGCCGCGCTCCGGCCACGCGGACAGGGCGGCGACCACGGCGTCCTGGAGGACGTCCTCCGCGAGGGAGAGGTCCCCGAGCGAAGCCGTGAGGCTCGCGAGCACGCGCCCCCACTCCTCGCGCACCAGACGCGCGACCGCGGCCCTGGAGGCCTCGTGCGCGGCGGCTCGTCCGGGATCGTCGTCCGGCACGGGCGTCAGTCCAGATCGAGGATTGGCCGGATCTCGATCGAGCCGAAATCGGCCGAGGGAATGCGCTCGGCGCAGGCGATCGCCTCGTCCAGGTCGGCGCATTCGACGAGGAAGAAGCCGCCCAGCTGCTCCTTCGTTTCGGCGAACGGCCCGTCCGTCACCAGCGTCTCGCCGTCCCTGACCCGCACCGTGGTGGCGGTCGTGATGCGGTCGAGCGGGCGGCCGTCGAGCATCACGCCCGATGCGCGCAGCTCGTCGGCCAGTCGGACGTAACGCTCGATGTGGGCGCGGAACTCCGGGGTGCCGATCGTCGGCTCATCGGACTCGGCGGCGTAAATCATCAGTAGATACTGCACGGCTCCACCTCTCACGATATGATCGTGACCCGGCCCCGGTGCGGGGCCGTCTCGACATGATGACGAACGCGACGCTCCGCGTTCGACAGGAGGATGCGATGTGCCGGAACATCCGGACGCTGTTCAACTACGAGCCGCCGGCGACGTCGGACGAAGTGGACGCCGCCGCCCTGCAATACGTCCGTAAGGTCAGCGGCTATACCCGTCCCTCGCGCGCCAACCAGGCGGCGTTCGACGCCGCCGTGGCGGAAGTGGCCGGCGCCACGCGACGCCTGCTCGACGCGCTCGTCACTTCCGCCGCCCCTCGCGACCGCGAGGTCGAGGCGGCGAAGGCGCGGGCGCGTTCCCGGGCCCGGTACGGCGGCTGAGAGGACACCCGCGCTCAGGAGCCGGTCGCGCTCTCCTCGATCGTCGCCTCGTTGTTCGTTCGGTCGGTATCGAGGAGAACGACGTCGGGGTCCAGCACCACCCGATCGGGACGGTCGGCGGTCTCGACCTCGACGGACTGCACCGCGCCGCGGCCCTCCAGCCGGCGATCCTCGTCGCCGATCCGCACCGTGATCGGCATCCAGTTGTCGCCCTGCCGCAGCACCTCGACCCGCGTCCGCCACCCGTCGCCGTCCCGCGACTGGTCGATCGAGCCCACGGCGTAGTCGAGCGTGCCGGTGGTGTGGAACCACTCGTCGAAGAACCAGCCGAGATCCCGGCCGGACGCCCATTCCAGCGACGCCCTCAGGTCCGCCTCGGTCACGTGCTCGAGCGCCTTCCGGTCGTAGTAATCTCTGAGCCCCCGCCGGAACGCCTCGTCGCCGATCAGCTTCCGAAGCGAATACAGTACGGCTTCCGGCACCGAGTAGGTCATCAGGCCGTACGTCCGGAAGTCGGGGAAGTCCTTCGACTCCGTGCTGATGGGCGCCGGTAGACCGTTCTGTCCGATGTAGCGTCCGATGCCGATCATCAGGCTGGAATAGGGATCCTCTTCGCCCATGTCCGCCCGGAACCAGCGCGAGAGGAAGCTGGCCATACCCTCGTCCAGCCAGCCTTCGCGCCACTCGTTGTTGCCGAAGATCCCGTAGACGTACTGGTGCGACCCTTCGTGGATGATCAGGCCCTGCTGCGGGCCTCCGTCCATGATCACCATTGGGAACTCGGTTCCCCCGTCCTCCAGCCGGTGGACGTTCGTGAGCTGCGGCCACGGGTAGGGGCCGAAGATGTCCTGCAGCCAGGCGAGCGCGCGCTCCGTCCGCCGGACGGCGGCGCCGAGATCCCAGTCGAGGTCGCCGGGACGGAAGAGCACGTGGACCGCGGTCTCACCCAGCCGCCCGCCTTCGTAGCGGTACTCCGGGCTCGTGGACCACGCGAAGTGGTGCACCTTCTCGGCCCGGAAGACGACGCGCTTGCGCCCCGCCTCGACCGGTCCGTCGAGGAGTCCGGGATTCGCGGAAGGCGCGGCCGTGCCGTAGAAGTCGCGGCGGTACAGCGGGCGGTCCAGCGGACTGCCGGGCCCCGTCCGCCATCCCGGGTCACCGGCGATCGGCACGCCAGTCGCGCCCACGACCTGGTCCTCCGCGAGGTCGAGGGTGACCTGGTAGGTCGCATACTCGCCGTACATCTCGCCCTGCGGGTAGAGGGGCCTCGTGGCCCAACCCGTGTTGTCGAACACGGCGATGCGCGGATACCAGTGCGCGAAGTCGTACGACCTCCCCCGCCGGCACTGGCGCCGGCAGAGCGTCGACGGACGCGCTTCCCAGCGGAACCGGGCCGTCAGCGAGTCGCCCGGCGCGAGGGCGCGGGGGAGGGCGTAGGCCACGACGGTCGAGTCGGGGGCGTGCGGGTAGATCGGCGTGAGGGCGGTGCCGTCCACCGACATCGCCTGCATGTGGTGGAACCCGGCGTCGCTCGGGTCGAGCCCCTGGAAGTCGTAGTCCTCGCGCTGCTCGGTCTCGGCCCACACGCTGTTGGGCCGAAATGCATTCAAGTACAGATGGAAGTAAAGAGTATCAAGTCGTTGTTGGGAATTGTTTTTATAGTCCATGACACCGGCGCCCACGAGCACGTCCCGCTGCTCGTCGAGGCGTGCCTCGATCGTGTACTCGACGGCCTGCTGGAAGTAGTCGGTCGTGTCGGCCGGGGCCGGGGAGGCCGGCAGGAGCAGTAGAGCGGCGAGTCGAATCAAGATATCCTCCGTGAAGCGGAAACGGCGGTGATCGGTCGAGAATCAGGAGTCCGCGGCGCGACGTCCGTCAGCGCGGCGTTCTCCGATGGCGGGCGTTGGCCTGGCGCGCGGCCCGTCGCACGATGTCGAGGTCGGCGCTGGAGGCGGCGTCCGGATATCCCGGGACCCCGCCGCTCAACTCCCGCGGATCGCGTCCGCTGAGCTGTTCGTACATCACCAACGCGGCCGCGTAGGTACCGAGCGGACCGGGATGGAATCGATCGGGCCCGTACAGCTCCACGTCGGGGTCGAGCTCCCACGCCTCCAGCCACGCCTCGCCGGCGGGGAAGAGCAGGCCGCCTACACGGTCGGCGGCATCGGAATAGGAGTCCGACACGCCCGGGAAGTCGAACGAACGGGCCTCCGCCGGCCACACCATGTAGAGCGCGGGGATCCCCCCGGCGTCGCGGATCGCGGCGGCGAAGATCCCGCTGTACTCCAGCAGCGACGGCCGTCCCTCGGTCGCCGACGGGCCCTGTTGCAGCACGACGACGTCCCAGCCCTCGGCGATCACGTCGTGCGTGACCTGCTGACTCCAGTGGTCTTCGAGGCCGTAGTTCGGTCGCGCGATCGACGCGATCGTGAGATCTTCGGTTCCCTCCGCCCGCAGCAGGCTGTCGAGCATACCCGGGAGGTCGTTGAACGCGGTGAGGCTGTTGCCGATGAACAGAACCCGCAGCGAGCCGTCCGCGGCGGGGGGCTCGAACGGCGTACTGGATTGACCGCAGCCGGCGGTCGGGAACGCGAGCAGTGCCAGCAGCAGCCACGGGGTCCGGCGCGGCTTCGCGGCTGGCGGCCGCGCCGCGGCACCTGATTCTCTCACCCCACGTCCTCCCCGCGTGCGCATACGAAGGGCGTACGCCCGGCGCCCGCCGGGGTTCCCGTCTCGTCCCTCGAACGACCGGAGGCGGCTCGCCGATCAGAGCTCGAGGCTGCGCGCGTCGATGACGCCCCGGGCCCGCTCGACGAAGTCCTCCAGCGGCATCACTTCCTGCTTCTTCTCCGCACCCCGGGCTCGCACGGCCACGGTGCCCGCTTCGAGCTCCCGGTCTCCCACCACGAGTACGTACGGCACCTTTTGCAGCTCGGCGTCGCGGATCCGGTAGCTGAGCGTGTCGTTGCGCGCATCGAGCTCGACGGACCACCCTTCGGTCTCCAGCCGCTCGACGATCTCCGCCGCCCCCTCCTGGTGGAGGTCGGTGATCGGAAGGACCCGCACCTGGATGGGTGCGAGCCAGGCGGGAAACGCCCCGGCGAAGTGCTCGATCAGGAAGCCGGTGAAGCGCTCCAGCGTGCCGAAGATCGCCCGGTGGATCATCACGGGCCGGTGCGGCTGATTGTCCTCGCCGATGTACTCGAGGTCGAAGCGCTCCGGCAGGTTGAAGTCGAGCTGAATCGTGGCGCCCTGCCACTCGCGGCCGATCGCGTCGTTGAACTTGATGTCGATCTTCGGTCCGTAGAACGCGCCCCCGCCCTCGTCGATGCCGTATTCCCGGCCGAGCCGATCGAGCGCCTGGCGCAGCGCCTCCTCGGCGCGGTCCCAGATTTGGTCCTCGCCGATCCGCTTCTCCGGCCGCGTCGAGAGGTCGAGCCGATAGTCGAGTCCGAGCGTCTTCATCACCTCGTCGACCAGCTCGATGCAGGTGAAGATCTCGCCCTCGACCTGGTCGGGGGTGCAGAAGATGTGGCCGTCGTCCATCGTGAGCATCCGCACCCGTAGCAGGCCGTGCAGCGTGCCCGAGCGCTCGTAACGGTAGACGTTGGCGATCTCGGAGAGGCGCAGCGGCAGCTCCCGGTAGCTCCGGGGCCGGTCGGCGTAGACGAGCGTGTGTCCCGGGCAGTTCATCGGCTTGACCCGGTAGGCCTCGTCCTCGCGCTCGCCCCGCATCGCGGGATACATGTTCTCCGAGTACGACTGCAGGTGCCCGCTGCGGGCGAACAGGGCCTCGCTGGAGATGTGGGGCGTGTAGACGAATTCGTAGTCCCGCTCGGCGAGCAGATCCTCGATCCAGCGGCGCAGGGCCAGCTGGAGCCGCGCGCCCTTCGGGTGCCAGAACACGAGTCCCGGGCCGACGTCCTCCTGGAAGCTAAACAGCTCGAGCTGGCGGCCCAGCTTGCGGTGGTCGCGGCGCTGCGCCTCCTCGATGCGGTGCAGGTACGCCTCGAGGTTCTTCTTGTCGTAAAACGCCGTCCCGTAGATGCGCTGGAGCATCTGGCGGTGCTCGTCGCCTCGCCAGTACGCGCCGGCGGCGCTGAGCAGCTTGAAGCTCGCGATCTCCCCCGTGTCCGCGACGTGCGGGCCCCGGCAGAGGTCGAGAAAGGGTCCGTCGCGGTAGACCGAGATCGTTTCGCCCTCGGGGATCTCCGACAGCCGCTCGAGCTTGAGCGGATCGTCGGCGAACAGTTCTTCGGCCTCGGCGCGGCTCACCTCGCGGCGTTCCAGCGGGTAGGCCTCCTCGACGATCTTCGCCATCCGCGCCTCGATCTGCTCGAGATCCTCGGGGGTGAACGGCTCGCTGACGTCGAAGTCGTAGTAGAACCCGTCGTCGATCGGCGGGCCGAAGCCGATGCCCGCGTCCGGGCGCAGCTCGCGGACGGCCGTGGCCAGGGCGTGCGCCGCCGTATGCCGCAGCACGTACAGGGCGTCGGGATCGTCGTCGCTTCGCGTGACGATCGACACTTCGGCGCCGTCGGGCAGGGGCCGGTCGAGGTCGCGCAGCTCGCCCCCGACCTTCGCGGCCACGGCGGCGCGGCGGAGGCCGGGCCCGATCGAGGCCGCCAGGTCGGCGGCCGAGGAGCCTTCCGGCAGGGACTTCGAAGAGCCGTCGGGGAGACGGACGGAAATCTCGTTCTCGCTCATCGCTTACCCGTCGATGATGGCAGTCGTGTGCTTGGCCCGGGCCCCATGCCCGGGGTCCGCGAAGCTAGGTGGCGCCGCGCGCCCGTGCCACCCGCGGAGCTTCCGCCCGGAACGGACGGTTCAGTCGTCCAGAATCTCGATTTCGTCGGGCGCGTTCGGCACGGTGCACAGGAACTCGAACGGCTCGTCGCCGATCGACTCGTAGAAATGGGGGACCCCTGCCGGAATGTAGACCACGTCGTCGGGCCCGACCTCGAACTCTTCGTCGCCGATGCCGATGCGGGCCCGGCCGCGCAGCACGTACTGCTCGTGCTCGACGCGGTTGGTGTGCCGGGGCATTCCGCCGCCGGGCTGCATGGTGAACTTCCGGAGCGCGAAGTTGGGGGCCTGGTGGTCGTCGATGAGCACCCGCAGCACGGTCCCGCGACCCGCGCCCACGGCGATGCTCTCCACGTCGTCGGCGCGCGTCACGCTGCCTCGCTGATCGTCCATCGTTCGCTACTCCTCGGTAGATGAGTCGGCGGATAGAATCCGGCGCGCCTGCGCGAGGTGCACCAGGTCGTGGCCCGCGTAGAGCCGCATCAGGTGCCGCACGTTCTCCTCGCCCCGCTCGGCATGCACCCCGACGCGATCGAAGTCGGTGTCGGGCAGTCGGTCGAGCAGATCGAGGTTGATGGAGCGGACCTGCGCGAATCGCTCCAGCGACGCCCGGGGATCGACGTCCTCGTAGCGCAGGCGGCGGGCCCAGACATCCTGGTCGTACCCCCCGAGGGTCGGCCGGTCGTGGGCGAGGATCAGGCGGAGTCGCCAGGCCCAGACCAGGTCCGAGTCGACCATGTGCGCGAGCACCTGGCCGACCGACCAGCGGCCGGGAGACTCGGGTCGCAGCAACCGGCCGTCGTCGACGCCGGCGACGACTTCCCGGAACTCTCCCGGCGCCGCCGCGAGGACCGGTCGCGCTTCCCGGTCGCCCAGCATCCCGAGCACCGCCTCGACGTACGTCGCCGCCGCGGACGGGGCCCCGTCCGCCGGATTCGTGAAGACGCTCATGAGGGCGAAGCTACCTCCCGGGTGGAACCCCCGACAGTCGGTCTCACCGCCTGGAATGCGGGGATCGCGTAGCGGTCGAAGAAGCGGCGCATGCGCCGGTTGTGGCCCCGCTCGGTGCGCCCCAACGAAGACGTCGCGACGATCGCGAGGTCGAGGCGCGGGACGACCACCAGGAACTGTCCGCCGTACCCCCAGGCGCTGTGCACCTCCTCGCCGCCCCAGTCCGACGCCCACCACAGGTGCCCGTAGCCCATGCCGTTCCACGGGGAGCGGAAGACGGGTCGCCAGCTCTCCGCGATCCACGCCTCGGGCACGAGCTGCTCGCCCTCCCAGCGTCCGCCGTCCAGATAGAGGACGCCGACCTTCAACAGATCGCGCGGGCGCAGGGCCATGTTGTTGCCGCCGAGATAGTAGCCCTCCGGGCTGCGGTCCCAGGCCGGGAGTGGGATGTCGAGCGGGTCGAACAGGACCTGCTGGGCGTAGGAGCGCAGGTCGCGATCGGCCGCCTCGGCGAGCGCGATGCCGAGCAGGTGCGTCACACCGGTGGAGTACTGGTAGCAGTCGCCCGGGCGGCACTCCATCGGCCGCCTTAGCTGGTCCCAGCCCCAGTTCGACGAGGCGACCCACTCGCCGTAATTCCGGAAGCTCGTCGTCTCGAGCCCGCTGCCCATGTCGAGCAGATCGCGGAGCGTGATCTCGTCCTTGCGCGGATCGTCGGCCGCGCTGGCCTCGAGTCGGGCGTACAGGTCGGGAAGGAGACGCCGCAGCGGCACGTCGACGTTCTCGATGAGGCCGTCGCGGATCGCGATTCCGACCAGGGGGTTGAGCAGCGTCTTCGACGCCGACTTCAGGTTCGTCGTCCGCCCGGCGCTCATGCCGCGGTAGTAGCGTTCGACCACGAGCTCGCCACGGTGCCACACGAGAAGACTGGACAGCGGGCGGAGCCTCTCCGCCGCGGCGAGCATGCTGTCGAGACGCACCGGGTCGAGCGGGCCGTCCGCGGGCGGCAGATCCGGAAGGATCGCGGGAGCGTCCGCCACGGGCGCCGACGGATCGGGGTCGCCGGAGGGGCCCGGTCCGGCCGCCGCCTGGAGGGCGACGGCCAGGGCCGCCGCACCGAGCAGCAGGCCGATTCCCACGATCGCTCGTCTCGATGACATCGTCTCTCTCCCCGCGTACGCCGCTCCGATCGCCCGGCTTGCCGCCGCGGCGTCGTCCGGGGCATCATACCGGGACTCGCCGACGAATGATCCACCCCCGGTTTCGACCCGTACTCCTTCACGGAAGACCGCGTGACGTCAGAGGACCCACAGGTCGAGATCCTGCTGCGCCGGATCGCCGACGGCGATCGCGCCGCGTTCGCCAGCCTGTACGACGCGACATCCGCTGCGGTGTACGGTCTCCTGGCCAGGATGCTTCAATCGCCCGCGACGGCCGAGGAGGTCGCACAGGACGTGTACCTCGAAATATGGGACCGGGCGGTTTCGTTCGACGCCCGCCGGGGCGGTGGGCTGGCCTGGATCATGATGCGGGCTCGAAGCCGCGCCCTCGACAGATTGCGCTCGGACAGCTCCTATGCCGGAGCCCTGGACCGGGCAGGTACGGTCGTGGGCGTCTCCGAACTCGCAGGAGACGGTCCCGACGATCCCGAGCAGGCGACGAGCCTGGGGGAGCGGCGGGCACTCGTACGCGGGGCTCTCGAAGAGATGCCCGAGGCGCAGCGTACGGCCGTGCTGCTCTCCTTCTTCGGTGGCCTGACCCACCCGGAGATCGCGGAGAGGGAAGGGATCCCCCTGGGGACGGTCAAGAGCCGGATTAGAGCCGGCCTGGAAAAGGTGGAAGCCAACCTCCGCCACGTGCTGGGCGGAGCGGGGAGAGATCGCTGACGTGGATGCCGAACGCTGGCGCGACCTGATCGCACGGGAGGCCCTCGGGGACCTGACCGCCGCGGAGCGCGACGAGCTGGATGCCGAGCTGACCCGGCGCGGGGAGGCGGGCCGTGCCGAGGCCGCTCGTATTCGCGAGGCGGTCGGCTCGATTGGCCTCGCCGCGTCGCCGAGCCGGCCGCCGGCCGGCCTCCGCGACCGGATTCTCGCGTCGTTGCCCGCCGAATCGAGCCGTGGGAAGACGGTCGCGGAATCGCCCGCCGAACGGACCTCCGCGACGCGTGCGGGGGATGGCGGATCGCGGGGGCGGCTGTGGCCCTGGGTGGCGGTGGCTGCGACGGTGGCGGCGATCGCCCTCGGTCTCGGGTCGCTGCGCCTGCGCGACGATCTACAGGCCGTGAGAGCCGAGCTGGCGACCGCGCGCGCCCGGGCGGCAGAGGCGGCGACGCTGCGAGATTCTCTCTCGCGGCTGGTCGCCGACGTGTCGTCGCTGGTGGCGTCGAACGCGGTGACGCTGAGCGGGACGTCTCCGGACGTTGCGGGCCGCGCCCGGGTGTTCATCGACGTCGATACGGGGCGGACGCTGTTGCTCGTCGACGACCTGCCGGTACTGCCGCCCGACGAGGTCTACCAGTTGTGGGCGATTCGAGACGGAACGCCTACGGACGCCGGAGCCTTCCGCCTCGACAGGGCGGGACCGGCGTGGATCGAACTCGACGAGTCGACGGACGTGTCGGAGGCGGACCTGCTGGCCGTGACCGTCGAACGAGCCCCCGGCGCGAGCGCCCCGACGAGTGATCCGATTCTGGCCGGGGGCACCTGAGCCGCGCCCTCCGCGGCGCACCGACGCAGGCGGAGGAACGGTCAGATCGCTCGCAGCAGCCGGGAGCGCCGCGCCACGACGTCGGACAGAGAGGAGTCCGTCGCGAGCTCTTCGTCGAGGCTGAGCAGCAGGACGTCCAGCGTCCGGAAGTCGCCCAGGCGCCGCGCGGTGGCGCAGGCCGACTCGTAACCGGAGATCTGGTAGCGTAGCGACCGCCGTGCCGAGCGGAGCAGGGCCCCGTCGACATCCTCGGCGTCCCCCCGATCGCCCTCGAGCATCCGCCGGGCCTCATCGAGCAACTCGGCCGGAGCTTCGGCCCCATCGTCCAGGCGCAGGCCGAGTCCTTCGATCAGTCGATCCAGTCGGGCGAGTTGCACTTCCGTCTCCGAGGCCGCAGCGCGGAGCAGGGTGATCACGTCTTCCCGATCGGCGGCCGTGGCCATCCTCGGCAGCAGGTCGTAGGCCTGGCGTTCGGCAGCCCGAATGTCGGAGAGTTGTTCGAGATACACGCGTTCGAGACGCGCCGTCTTGTTTTCTTCTACGTCCACTGCTCGCTGCGGCACTCCTGCGACCTCCTTCGAGGGAACCCGATGCGGAATGGCATCCGCCGCCTCGAAGATTGCAGGTTCCGGGCCACGCGGCGTCCGGCCGGCGAACCGGGTTACTCCGCGCCGCCCAGCTCCTCCCACCAGCCGATCAGCACCTCGGCCCGAACCCCGCGATGGGACGCATGACGCCGGGGTTTCCCGCGTTCCACGAGAATCACCTGCGGGGACTCGTGCCGAATTCCGAGGCGCCGCTCGACCCCGTCGGAGACGTCGCGATCGGCGATCACGTCGACCAGGAACACCTCGGCACCCGGGAATTCTTCCGTGAATTCCTCGATTTGCCGGCGTGCCAGCGTCGACAGGCCGCACCGGGGGCTGTGCTTGTAGAGGATCGCCCGCTCGCGTTCGAGAGCGGCCTCGAGAGCCTCCGGGTTGGGGATCGGTTTCATGGCGACGCAGTGTTGCAGGGATCGCGCCGGAGGACGCTACAGATAGGGCGAGCCGAGCCAGGCGATGCCGTTCCGGATACGGGCGGGCCAGGACCAGGCGTCCACTTCTTCGATCGTCAACCGGCGGCTCGCATGGACCTTCCGCCACACCTCCCGCTCCGCTTCCTGCGCGAACACCTCGTCGTACGCCTCCACGTTGAACTCGAAGTTGAGGCGGAGGCTGCGAGGGTCCCAGTTGGCCGAGCCGAACAGCGTCCACGTCTCGTCGACGACCATCAACTTGCTGTGATCGAAGGGCGGGGGAGACAGCCACACTCGGCATCCGAACTTCAATACCTGGCGGATCTGGCCGAGCATCGCCCAGCCGACGAGACGGAGGTTGTTCTTCCGCGGGATCACGATGTCCACCGTCACGCCCCGGAGCGCCGCCAGGCTGAGCGCCGCGACGAGCGTCTGGTCGGGGAGGAAGTACGGCGTCACGATGCGAATCGAGCGCTCCGCGGCGGCCAGTGCGCCGAGGAGCGACCAGTGCAGCGCCTCGAAATCCTCGTCGGGTCCGTCGGTGATTCCCCGGGCCGCGATCTCGCCGCGGGACTCGAGCGCGGGAAACCAATCGGGGCCCTCTAGACGCTCGCGGGTGGTGAACACCCAGTCGCCGGCGAACGCTTCGGAGAGGTGGGCCACGACGGGGCCCTCGAGGCGGAAGTGGAGGTCCTGGATGCTGTGGCGGCCGGAAGCCGCCACGCAGCCTTCGCGGATGTTGAGGCCACCGGCGAAGCCCACTCGGCCGTCGACGACGAGCAGCTTGCGGTGATTGCGAAGATTGATGAACGGGGCGCGCCACGGGAGCAGGGAGCGCAGGAAGGTCGCATGGTCGACGCCGCGGCTCGCGAGGGCGGCCGGCGCCGAGGATTTTCCGTACAGGGCCCCGACCCCGTCGATGAGCACCTTGACGCTCACGCCCCGGTGAACGGCGTCGGCCAGCGCGTCCACGAAAGGGCGTCCCGCCGAGTCGACCTCGAAGATGTAGGTGGAGAGCCCGATCGTACGTTCCGCCGACTCGATGGCTGCGAGCATCGACGGATAGGCCCCGTCCCCGTCGACGAGGATGTCGATCCGGTTGCCCTGGCGCAGGGGCAGGCCGGTCACCTCCGTGATCGTCCGGGCCAGGCCCGCGAATTCGCGTCGGTCCTCCGCGGTGAACCGCCGGTCGTCGGACCCCGCCACGACGGGCGGCGCCTCGCGATGAGCCCCGCGTGCGAGTGCCGACACCGCGGCCTCGGGCTGGAGGGTGCGCATCTGCCGCCGGATGCGTCCGCCCCGCCGGCGAATGCGATTGACGCCGGCGAGGGCGTAGAGGGCCGGGCCCAGGAACGGTACGAGCCAGACGAGTCCCACCCAGCCGATCGCGGCTCGAACTTCGCGCTTGGTGGTGATTACGTGGATCGACGCGACGACGGACAGCAGGGTGCCGACGGCCCCCCAGATCCAGGGACCGGTGTAGGTGAGAACTTGCAAACGGCTCTCCTCCGTTGACGCGATACGGGTTCGAGAGGTTAGCTTACCGCATGGTGATTGGGAAGCCGGAGGAGATCGGGTCGGTCGGCGAGTCGCGCGCGGTGCGCTGGCTCCTGGGGGGTGCCGCGTTCGTGGTGCTGGTCGCGGGCGCCCGTGCCTCGGCGGATATCGTCGTGCTCTTCCTCCTCTCGGTCATCCTCGCGGTCCTGTTCGCGGGGCCGATGTCCTGGATGGAGTCGCGGGGCGTACCACGCTGGATCGCCGTCAGCCTGATCATGATCCTGCTGCTGCTCGTGACCTTCGCCTTCGGAACGGTGATCGGGGCGTCCGTGATCGACTTCACGGGCAGCCTCCCGTTCTACCAGGAACGGCTGCAGGAGGAGGTCGGCGGTCTGCTGGCCTGGATGGCCGGGCACGGGGTCGTGGTGTCCCGCGACATCGTGGCGGAGAATTTCGATCCGGCGGCGATCCTCACGATCGCCGGCCGGATCTTCACGGGGATCGGCGACGTGCTCGGCAGAATCGGCCTGATTCTGCTGATCATGACGTTCATCCTCCTGGAGTGGTCGGGCTTCCCGGACAAGATCCGCGTGGCGTTCGCGCACTCGGAGGGTCACCTCGACCGTCTGCGCGAGATCAGCCGCAACATCAAGCGCTACCTGATGCTGAAGACGCTGATCAGCCTGGCGACCGGCGTGCTCGTGACCGTCTGGCTCCTGATTCTCGGCGTCGACTTCCCCGTGCTCTGGGGAACGCTCGCCTTTCTCCTCAACTACATCCCGAACATCGGCTCGTTCATCGCCGCGGTTCCCGCGATCCTGCTCGGCTTCCTGCAGATGGGCTTCGGTGGCGCGCTGCTCACCGCGCTCGGCTATCTCGTGATCAACACGGTGCTGGCGAACCTGATCGAGCCGCGGGTGATGGGGGAGGGCGTCGGCCTGTCGACGCTCGTGGTGTTCCTCTCCCTCGTGTTCTGGGGCTGGGTCCTCGGTCCGATCGGCATGCTCCTGTCCGTTCCGCTCACGATGATCTTCCGCATCCTGCTCGACGCCGTCGACGAGACGCGCTGGCTCGCCGTGCTGCTGGGTCCGCGTACCGAGCCCGCGCGGCCGGACTGACCGGGCCGGACGTATGCAGGAACACCTGGTTCGACTGTACGAGCGACGCTTCGGTCGCTCACCGGAGGCGGTCGTCGGACTGGCCGGCGACGGCTCGAACCGCGCATACCGCCGGCTTCTCGGCCCCGAGGGCCGGACGGTCGTCGGCGTGGTCGGGCCCGACGCCGAGGAGAACCGCGCCTTTCTCTCGTTTACCCGCGCCTTTCACGCCGCAGAGCTACCTGTGCCGGAAGTGTTTGCAGCGGATGAGGATACGGGCGTTTATCTCATCGAAGATTTCGGTGACGTCACGCTGTTCGACGCCCTCGAGCAGGCGCGCGGCGGACCCGGCGGTCCCGCCGCGCGCGAGGCGCCGTTTCCGCTCTCGATGATCGGGCTCTACGAGCAGGTCGTGCGGACGTTGCCGCGCTTCCAGGTGGAGGGAGATCGGGTGGTCGACTACGAGGTCGCCTATCCGCATGCCGAATTCGGCCGCCAGTCGATCACGTGGGACCTGAACTACTTCAAGTACCACTTCCTGAAACTCGCCCACGTGCCGTTCAACGAGGCCCGGCTGGAAGCCGATTTCGAGCGCCTCGCCGACTTCCTGCTCGCCGCCGAGCGCGACGTCTTCCTGTATCGCGATTTCCAGTCGCGCAACGTGATGATCACACCCGCCGGTCCGCGGTTCATCGACTACCAGGGGGGGCGCAGGGGAGCGCCGCACTACGACATCGCCTCGCTGCTCTATGATGCGAAGGCGGACATCCCGGATGATGTGCGCGCCCGCCTTCTGGACGAGTACCTCGAAGCGCTCTCCGGGTACCGGGAGGTCGAGCGCGAGCGGTTCCTCGCGACCTACCGGGGGTACGTGCTCGTGCGAATCATGCAGGCGCTCGGAGCCTACGGGTACCGCGGCTTCTTCGAGCGCAAGCCGCGGTTCCTGCGCAGCGTGCCCTACGCGGCACGGAACCTGGCCCACCTGCTGGCCGGCGGGCTGCCCGTCGACGTTCCCGAGCTGCGAGGGGTGTTCGCGCGCATCGTCGACGCCTGGGCGGACGGCGGGGAAGACGGGGAAGAGGAGGCGCCGCTGACGGTGCAAATCCGCAGCTTCAGCTACCGCCGCGGTTATCCGGAAGACCGGTCGGGACATGGGGGCGGCCACGTATTCGACTGTCGGGCGATCCCGAATCCCGGCCGGGAGCCGGAGTATCGTCCGCTGACGGGCCTCGACGAGCCGGTGCGAGCTTTCCTGGCCGCCCTGCCGGAAGCCGGCGCGTTCCTGGAGCACGCCGAAGCGCTCGCGTGCGCACAACTCGACGAATACCGGAGACGCGGCTTCGACCACTTCTCGATCGCGTTCGGCTGCACGGGCGGCCAGCATCGCTCGGTCTACTTCGCGGAGCGGCTGGCCGAGCGGCTGCGCGCCGCCTACCCGGACGTGCGGGTGCGGCTCGAGCACCGGGAGCGCCACGCCTGGCCGTCGCGTCCGGCGGACGAACCGGTATCGAGCGAGGGGGCGCGCTGAGCTTCGACGCGATGGTGCTGGCGGCGGGCTACGGACGTCGCCTGCGGCCCCTGACCGACGAGATCCCCAAGGCCCTCGTGGATGTCGGAGGGCTGACCCAGCTCGAGCGGACCCTGCGTTCGCTCGAGGCGGCCGGCGCGGATCGCGTCGTAGTGAACACGCATCATCACGCGGATCAGATCGAGACCGCCCTGGCGGACCGGGCGGGATCCGCCGAGATCCTCGTCTCGCCCGAGGTGCCGCGGCCGCTGGAAACAGGCGGCGGGTTGCTGGCGGCTCGACCCCTGTTTCGGCTCGACCGGCCAATCCTCGTCCACAACGTCGACGTGATCACCTCGATGGACATCACCGCGCTGCTCGCGGCCCATGCGAAGACCGGCGGTCTCGCGACCCTGGCGGTGCAGGAGCGAGCCGCGTCGCGCTACCTGCTGCTCGACGCCGAGGGCCTGCAGGGGCGGCTCGATGTGCGATCGGGCGAGCGGGAAGAAGTACGGCCGCTCCGCGGGTCGCTTCGGCGCCTGGCGTTCACCGGGGTGCACGTCGCGTCGCCCCGGGTGTTCGCGCGGATGACGGAGCGAGGTGCGTTCTCGATCATCGACTGCTACCTGCGCCTGGCCGGCGAGGGTGAGGTCATCGGCGACATGGACGTGGGTCCGGCGGAGTGGTGGGAGATCGGGACGCCCGAGCGGCTCGCGGCCGCCCGGGCGCGATACGGGGTTTGAGAGGGCGGCCCCTCAGCGCCGGGCGGCGCCCGGGGGCGCCGGGTTGCCGATGTCGGCCTGGACCTTCCAGCTCCCGTCGTCCTGGCGTCGCCACACGGTGAGGTACGTGCCCTGCTCGGTGCTCGCCTCGTCTCCGGCCCCCACGGACGTGGTGTAGCGGCCCACCGTGTAGCCCAGCTCGCCCGACGCGGACACCTCGGCGTATACGGGATCCCAGGTGAGAGAGAACGTGGAGTCCGCGAATGCGGGCAGCATCCGTCGGCGGATCGCTTCGATACCGATGTACGACTCGCCTCCGGAGATCATCCGCCCACCGGGCGCGAACTCGCTGACCCACGCGCCCAGCCCCTGCCTCGCGACTCTGTCCGCGAAGCGACGGTCGGCTTCGACCAGCTGCGCTTCCATCACCCGCAGCGAGTCCTCGCTGACGGCCGCGGTCCGTCCGCCCGCCGATCCGGCGTCCCCGGCTCCCGTGCATGCTCCGGCCACGATCATCCACCCGACGACGACAATCCGGCGATCCACGTGCTCTCCTCCTGCCGCGATGTTCAACCCGCTGCGTTCGATCTCTTCACCGGCCCGGTTCGGCACCGGTGCCGGAAGCGCGATACTTAGGCGACGGGCCCTCCGCGGGCAACGTCGCCGACGTTGACACGACGCCTCTGCGGGGCCTATCTTCGCAGCGACAATTCGGAAAGTGGAGCATTGCTCCCACCTTTCGGCGTGCCGCGTGGTTCGCGGACATAGCCGCCGGGTACCGTACCGAACACCGGGCCCCAGGGGTTGCCGGTGTTTTGTGCTGTCGCCCGGTCGGCCGTCGCCGAACCGGGCGTCGTCGTTTTCGGTCGCCGCGTCCCGATCCGAGGATCGGGCTCCGGCCGAGTGAAACCAATTCGGAAAGAGGGGATGTGAGCCAGGAAGACCTGCGCGTAAACGAGCGAATTCGAATCAGTCCGGTCCGTCTCATCGACCAGGACGGGGAGCAGATCGGGATCGTCGCGACCGACGAGGCGCGCGACATCGCCGCCGAAGCGGGGCTCGACCTCGTCGAGGTGGCCCCGAATTCCCGGCCCCCGGTGTGCCGGATCATGGACTACGGGAAGTACAAGTACGAGCAGGCTAGAAAGGCCAAGGAAGCGAAGAAGAAGCAGCACACGATCACCGTGAAGGAGATCAAGCTGCGGCCGAAGATCGAAGAGCACGACTACGGCTTCAAGATGCGTCACGCGCGGCGCTTCCTCGACGACGGCGACAAGGTGAAGTTCACGCTTCGCTTCCGGGGGCGGGAAATGACGCACCCCGAGCTGGGCGAGCGCGTGCTGGAGAAGATCAAGGAAGACCTCGGCGAGACGATCGTCGTGGAATCCGACATACGACGCGAGGGCCGGACGATGACGATGCTCGTCGGTCCCGCGAGCTAGAAGAAGGCCACTGGAGGCGAACGAGAACATGCCCAAGCAGAAGACGAATCGGTCGGCCGCCAAGCGGTTCAAGAAGACCGGTACCGGAAAGATCAAGCGTCGGAAGGCCTACACGAGCCACATCCTGACGAAGAAGAGCCCGAAGCGGAAGCGGAATCTGCGCAAGTCGACGCTCGTTTCGAAGGCGGACGAGAAGCGGATCAAGCGCCTGCTCGGCGGCTGAAAGACCCAGGAGACTCCTTACCATGGCACGTGTTACGAGCAGCGTAGCGCGCAACAAGCGCAAGAAGAAGATACTGAAGGCCGCCCGCGGACAGTTCGGGGCGCGGTCGAAGCTGTACCGTACGGCGAAGAACGCGGTGGAGCGCGGCTGGTCCGACGCCTACCGCGACCGGCGGCGCAAGAAGCGTGATTTTCGGCGTCTATGGATCGCCCGCATCAACGCGGCCACCCGGCAGCACGATCTGTCCTACTCGCGCTTCATGCACGGTCTGAAGGTGGCCGGCGTGGAGGTGAACCGGAAGGTGCTGGCGGACCTGGCCATCCGCGAGCCGGAGGCGTTCGCCGAGCTGGCCCGGGTCGCCAAAGAACACGCGAAGTAGCGGCCGCCCGCATGGCGTCCGGCGGCGCGTCCCTGGCGGACCGCCTCGAGCAGATTCGTGACGACGCGCTGGCCGCCTTCGCGGCGGCCGGTGACGCCGAAGCGCTGGAATCCGCCCGCGTCCGTTGGCTCGGGCGCAGTGGCGCGCTGTCCGATGCGATGTCGGGCATGCGGGACGTCGACCCGGCAGACCGGCCTGCGACCGGTCGCCTCGCCAACGAGGTGAAGCGGGTGCTCGAGGATGCGCACGCACGCCGCGAAGCGGAGTTCGCGGCGCGCGAGGCGTCGGAGCGCCCCGGCCCCGACCTCACGCTGCCCGGCCGCCGGGCGTGGGAGGGCGGCATCCATCCGGTCACCCGGGTGATCGACGAAATCTGCGAGATCTTCGGGGAGCTCGGTTTCACGCGCGCGGCGGGCCCGGAAATCGAGACGGACTGGCACAACTTCACGGCGCTCGGCATCCCGCTCGACCACCCGGCCGCGGACATGCACGACACCTTCTGGCTCGACGATCACGTCGTGCTGCGCACCCACACCTCTCCGGTCCAGGCGCGGGTGATGCAGGCCAACGAGCCGCCCATCCGCGTGGTGGTGCCCGGGATGTGCTACCGCCGCGACCCGTTCGACGCTTCGCACGCGCCGGCGTTCGAACAGATCGAAGGCCTCGCGGTCGACGAAGGCATCGACTTCGTCGAATTCCGCGCCGCGATCGACTTCTTCGTGCACCGCTTCTTCGGCCCGGGGACGCGCACCCGCTTCCGCGCGTCCTACTTCCCGTTCACCGAGCCGTCCGCCGAGGTCGACGTGACCTGCTTCCTGTGCCGCGGCTCCGGCTGCTCCGCCTGCAAGCGCACCGGCTGGATCGAGATCATGGGCAGCGGCATGGTCGACCCGGTCGTGTTCGAGGAGTGCGGTCTCGATCCCGAGCGCTACACCGGGTATGCCTTCGGTATGGGCCCGGCCCGCATCGCCATGCTCCGTTACGGCATCCCGGACATCCGCCTGCTGTACGAGGGGGACGTCGACGTCCTCGGGCAGCTCACCCGATGAACGTCTCGGTGAACTGGCTGCGCGCCCTGGCGTCGCGGCTCGACGATCCGCCCGGAGAATTGGCGCGGCGGCTCAGCCTGCAGGCCGTGGCGGTGGACCGCGTCGAGGAGTTGGGCGAAGGCCTGGACGACGTCGTGGTGGCTCGCGTGATCTCGGCGGGCGACCATCCCGACGCCGACCGCCTGAAGCTGTGCCACGTCGATGCGGGCGGCGCGGAACCGCTCGAGGTCGTGTGCGGCGCCCCGAACGTGGTGGAGGGTGCGTCGTACCCGTTCATCCCGCCGGGTGGCACCCTGCCGGGTGGCTTCGAGATCGCGGCGCGGAAGATACGTGGGATCGTCAGCCACGGGATGTTGTGCTCCGAGCAGGAGCTGGGGCTCGGCCGCGACGCGTCCGGCATCCTCCGCCTCGCCGACGGTCTCGCGCCCGGGACGCCGCTCATGCAGGCGCTCGATCTGCCCGACACCCGGTTCGAGCTGGATCTCACGCCCAACCGCGTCGACCTCGCGTCGCACGTGGGCGTCGCGCGCGAGCTCGCGCCCGCGGGCGTCGAGGACATCGAGCTGCCGGGCTTCGGAACGAGCTGGACGCCGGAGTGGGCGGACGGAGAGCGCTCGGCTTCGGCCGCGGGCGTCACGGTGACGATCGACGACCCGGCCCGCTGCTTTCGGTACCTGGCGGCGATCGTCCGCGGCGTGAAGGTCGGACCGTCTCCGGACTGGCTCCGGGCCCGGCTTCGCGCCGCCGGCTCTCGTCCGATCAACAACGTGGTGGACGCGACGAACTACGTTCTCCTCGAGCTGGGCCAGCCGTTGCACGCCTTCGACCTCGACCGGCTCGAGGGCCCGGAGATCCGGGTACGTGCGGCGGCGGAAGGCGAGACTCTGACGACGCTCGACGGGACGGAACACGAGCTCGACGACACCGCGACGGTCATCGCCGACGCCGTCCGGCCCGTGGCGCTCGCCGGCGTGATGGGTGGCGAGGACAGCGAGGTGACCGGCGACACGGTGGACGTGCTGCTCGAATGTGCGGCCTTCGATCCGAGGGCCGTCCGCGACACGGCGGCGGCTACGGAGCTCTCGACGGACGCCTCCTACCGCTTCGAGCGAGGGATCGACGAGCACGGGCTCGAGGCGGCTCTGCGGCGCTGCGTCGAACTTCTCGTCGCCGTGGCGGGTGGGACCGCGTCCGACGCCGCGATCCGCGCCGGACGGAAACCGAGCCCGGCGCCGATCGTCGAGCTGCGGCCGACGCGGGTTCGGAAGCTGCTCGGCCTGCGTCTGTCGGCCGAGCAGATCGTCGAGCTGCTGCGACCGCTCGGTTTCGAGGCCGACGTCGGCGCGGGAGCCGACACGACTCTCGAGGTTCGGGTCCCGACCTGGCGGGGGGACGTGACGCGCGAGGTCGACCTGATCGAGGAAGTGGCGCGCCGGTACGGATACGAGCGCTTTCCGGAGGAGGATCGGTCGATCCGGCCGTCCGCCGTGGCGGCCGATCCGACCTGGTCCCGGCGTCGGCAGGTTCGACGCCTGCTCGAGGGTCACGGACTCTACGAGACCCGGGGCCTGCCGATGGTGGCCGCGGGACGGACCCGCGACGATCACGTGGGTCTCCTGCATCCGCTGTCCGCGACCGAGTCGGTGCTGCGCACGGATCTGGTTCCGCCGCTGCTCGACCGCGTGGCCCACAACTTCGCCCGCGGGCGCCGCGACGTACGGCTCTACGAAATCGGGACCGTGTTCGCACGAGATCCCGGGCGGCGCGGTCCGGAAGGGCGGGAGGCGTTCCTCGAGGAACTGCGGGTCGCCGTGGTCCTGACCGGAGGGCGGCGTCCGGAGCACTGGAGCGGCCCGACGCCGGACGTGGACCTGTGGGACCTGCGTGGCCTGGCCGAGGAGATCTGTGAGCGTTTGACGGGCGCCGACCTGCGGCCTCTTGCCCGGGGCGGAAGCGGCGAACCGTCGGTCGGGGCAATGGACGACCCGGCCGGACGGCGTCCCGGCTTCGGACCTGCCGGCTGGCTCGGCGGGGACGCGTTCGCCATGTTCGAACACGAGCAGCTCGTGGGGCTCGCCGGGCGGGTGCGACCGGACACCGTGGACGCTCCGCCGTGGGCGGCCGACGTATACGCCGCGGAGTTCCGGCTGGACGCGGTGCGCCTGGCCGAACCGCCGAAGTACGCGGAACGGCCGTCGTTTCCGCCGGTCACGCGCGACCTCGCGCTCCTCGTGCCGGAAGGGGCGACGGCGGCCGGGATCGAAGCCGCCGTCCGGGAGGGTGCGACGGAGGAGCTGGTCGCCGTGCGACCGTTCGACGTGTACGAAGGCGAAGAGCTCGAGGGCGCGCGTCGAAGCATCGCGTGGCGCCTGGTGTTCCGGTCGCCGGAGCGGACGCTCACGGAC
>JASFRN010000013.1:0-43017 GCA_050114915.1 Gemmatimonadales bacterium
GTCACGCCTCCTGCTGTCATACTACGCGAACAAGTACGCCCGCTGGGTCACCGGCCTGCCGCTCACTGACGCCACGAGCGGGTTCAAGTGCTTCCGCCGCCGCGCGCTCGAGGCGATCGACTTCGAACGGGTCGGCTCGACCGGCTACGCCTTCCAGATCGAGATGGACTTCCGGGCCTGGAAGGCGGGCATGGAGCTCGTCGAGGTGCCGATCGTGTTCACCGATCGCACCCGCGGCGAGAGCAAGATGTCCGGGGCCATCGTGCGCGAGGCGATCTGGCGCGTGTGGGCGCTGCGGTTGAAGTCGATCTTCGGTCGACTCTGAAGAGGGAAGGGCTCGCTCCCGCGAAGCCTCCGTCGCATTGTTAGGGGGCTTTCCCGGGTGCGCATGACGCGTCGCCCGGACACGAAAGGACCGATGGATGAGCCTGCCACCGGCTGTTCGCGACGTCATCGCCGAGTTCCGGCGACGCCGCGTCTTCACGGTGGCCATCATCTACGTCGCGGTCGCCTGGCTCGTCCTGCAGATCGCCGATCTCGTCGTGCCTGGCTTGTTGCTGCCCGAGTGGACCTACCGCTTCGTCCTGCTTCTCCTGATCCTCGGCTTCCCCGTGGCCCTCGTGCTGGCGTGGGCGTTCGAGGTCACGCCCGACGGCGTGCAGCGGGCGGCGCCGATGGGGAGCGGTGCCGTCGCCCCGGCCACCGGGCCAGCCGCTGCAGGCGCCTGGCGGCGCTCCATCGGGGGAGCGGTACTCCTGGCGGTCCTGACCGCGGCCTGGTGGATCGGTCGCGAGAGGACGTCGGCCGGGCCTTCCGCCGAGCCGGCGGAGGCGATGGCAGAAACGTCTCTCGTGTCCGTCGCCGTCCTGCCGTTCGTGAACATGAGCGACGATTCGAGCCAGGAGTTCTTCAGCGAGGGGATCTCCGAGGAGCTCCTGAACCTGCTCGCCGGGATCTCCGAGCTGCGCGTGATTTCACGCACGTCGTCCTTCGCGTTCAAGGACCGCCGGCTCACGGCGGAACAGCTGGGGGACACGCTCCATGCACGGTATCTGGTGGAAGGGAGTGTCCGCAGGGACGATCAGAATGTCCGGATCACGGCCCAGGTCATCGATACGGAGACCGGAGCCCACGTATGGTCCGAGGCCTGGGACCGGGATCTGCAGCACATCTTCGCCGTGCAGGAAGAGATCGCCGCACGCGTGGTCGACCAGCTCAAGATCTCGCTGCTGGGTCAGGGTCCGAGAATCGAGGCGACGGATCCGGAGGCCTTCGTGCTGGTCCTGCAGGCCCGGCACCTGACCCACGAGCACTCCGAGCGTAGCATCGAAGGGGCGGTGGATTTGTACAACCGGGCCCTGGCAGTCGACTCGAGCTACGCGGAGGCCTGGTCCGGCCTGGCACAGGCGTACTTCACGCCCGCCTTCTTCGAGGCGCGGCCCTTCGCCGATCCTCCCGCACTCGCGCGGGAAGCGGCGGAACGGGCCCTCGCACTCGACTCCGCGCAGGGCGTCGCGCGCGCGGTGCTGGGATCGCTGGCCCTCAGCGAGGGAGATCTATCCGAGGCCGCCGGTCACTATGAGCGGGCGCTGGCGCTCGCTCCCGGCAATGCCTGGGTCATAACCCGGGTCGCCACTTTTCTCCGCAGCCTCGGCCGGTTTCATGATGCGATTCGGGTCGCCAGGTACGCGGTCGATCACGATCCGGTGGACTGGCTCGGATACTCCCACCTGAGCGGCTCCTACCTCTCCCTGGGACAGCCCGAAGAGGCGGTGAGAGCGGCACAAACGGCGCGTGACCTCGATCCGACGGCGGGCGGGCCGCACCTTCTGCTCTGTGAGGCCCTGCTGGCGGCGAACCGACCCCGTGACGCGCTGGCCGCGATCGAGGCGGAGCCCCTCGAGCCGCTTCGTCTATTCGGGCTGACGAGGACTTACGCCGCCCTGGGGCAGGAAGAAGCCGCCGATGCCGCACTTTCGGCGCTGATCGATCGGCACGCGGCCGGCTGGTCCTACCAGATAGCCGTCCTGCAGGCCTACCGTGGCGAGAGAGACCGGGCCTTCGATTGGCTGAACCGGGCCGTGGAGAACGAGGACGCGGGCCTGGCCGAGTTGCAGCCCGATTTCGCACCTCTGCGGGACGACCCCCGCTGGTCGGCATTTCTCGAGCGCATCGGCAGGACCCCGGAGCGACTCGCGGGGGTGGAGTTCGAAGTTCGCCTTCCGCGACAGCTGGTGGTAACGGACTGAGCCCGGAGGGCAGCGGCCGAACAGGAAGAGTGGGGGCCCGTTTCGGTGCTAGTTAACATAAGATATATTATGCGCCATATGGCACACGCCGCCCCTGGAGGCCCCGGATATGGGTGCTTGCCGCGGATATCGCCTTACGGCGCCCCGTTGCCTGCGGAACCAGTCGGCGCCTCCGCGGCTCCGCCCGAGACGGCGGTGTCGGACGCGGCGGGCGCATTCTCGGTGGGCTCGAGCGCCTGCGGCACGCTGGGAGGCGCCGCGTCGGTCTGCGAGCGCGCCATCACCTCGCCGAGCTTCACCCCGTAGAAGTCCTGGTCGTCCGCGGCGTCGTCCTGAGCGGCGAGCTCGGCGTAGATCTCCTCCGCCGCCCCGTAGTCGCCGGCGTACTCGTACAGCCTGGCGCTGGCCGCTTGGGCGCGGCGGCGCTGATAATCGTGCCGGGCGGCGTCGGCGAGACGGTCGTACCAGCTCGCGGCGGCCTCGCGATCTCCGAGTTGCTCCTGGGCAACGGCCATCATCCAGCCGGCGTTGTAGCCAAGCGGATGGACGTCGAGGTCGACTACCGGGTCGATCAGCTCGATCGCCCGCGCCACGCTGTCCTGGGAGATCTCCTGCTCGGCCAGCAGCAACCGGGCCTCGTCGGCCTGGTGGGTCGAACCGAACTGCTCGATGTAGGTGGAGAGCTGTGTCCGGAGCTGCGCCGGCGTGGAGTTCCGGCTGGTGAGCAGGATTTCGTCGAGCCGGACGGCGGCCCGCTCCTTGAGATCGGCCCGGTAGTTCAGGTAGACGAAGCCCGCGGCGATCACCGCGATCACGGCCACGAGGCCGATCGTGGCGATCCGGCGATTCTCGTCGACCCACGACGAGGCTCCGGCAATCGCCTCCATGACCCGGTCCTCGGTGTCGACCTGGCGCCCTCTTTGCCCTCTGTGTCCGCTATTCGCCATGATGTATCAAATGAGAGTAATAAGTGTAAGTAATTATAATGCTATGAGTTACAATTATCGTCCCGGGCCGACTACTTTTCCGCGTGGCGCCCGGTTCTCCGCCCGACGGATGGGCAAACTGGCCGCGGACGCTCCCTTCGTCAACGAACACTCGCAGCACGGCATGGATCCCGGGGGATCCTTGCGCCGACCTTCGAAGAGCTCGGCGGCGGTCAGTGACCCGGGAGCAACACGCTGACCAGCAGAAAGCCGGCGACGAGCAGGACCACGAAGGCGATCGACAGCAGGTTGAAATAGCGCTCGATGAAGCCGCGGATCTGTTCCCCGAACACCCGCAGCAGCCCGGCGACCAGGAAGAAGCGGGCGCCGCGGCTCGCCGCCGATACGACGACGAACGGAAGGAAGGCCACGCCGAACGCTCCGGCCGCGATCGTGAACACCTTGAACGGAATCGGAGTGAAGCCCGCGGTGCCCAGGGTGAGCCAGAGGTTGTCGTTGAACATCCGGCCGAGCTCCACGTACTGCGACTCCACCCCGTACAGGTGCAGGATTCCCTGCCCGATCGACGCGAACAGGAAGGTCCCGATCGTGAAGCCGCCGATCGCGCCGAGCACGGAACCGGCCGTGCACACGAGCGCGAACCAGAGACTCCGTCGCGGCCGCCCGAGCGCCAGCGGGATCAACAGGGCATCGGGAGGGATGGGAAAGAACGAGGCTTCCGCGAAGGCGATACCGAACAGGGCCCACGTGCCCCCCGGCCGATCGGCCCAGCCCAGCACCCATTCGTACAACCGGTGGAGCGCTCCCCTGCCCCGCGCCGCTACGTCCTGGGCCGGAACCGCCGGATCGGAGCTTTCCGTGCCCTCCGTCCCGGGCCCTCTCGGCTCGCTCACCAGCCCTCCTCGCCCACCAGGGGCACGAAGCGGGCCTCGTCGATGACCCGGGCGTCGACCTGCTCGCCGTGGCGCTCGACGAGCCGCAGCTCCTGCGACGCCTCGTCGCCGACGGGAATCAACATTCGGCCCCCGTCGCTCAGCTGGCTCACCAGACTCTCGGGGATCGCCGGGGCCGCGGCGCCCACGAGGATCCGCTCGAACGGGGCCTCGTCCGGCCAGCCCATGCTGCCGTCGCCGACCCGGAGCGTGACGTTGTCGACCTCGCAGCGCTCGAGGGCCGCCCGACCCAGCGCCGCGACTTCCGGCACGACCTCGATCGAGTACACGTGGCCGGCGAGGTGGGCGAGCAGCGCCGTCTGGAATCCAGACCCCGTGCCGATCTCCAGCACGCGCTCGGTACCGGCCAGACCCGCGAGTTGAAGATGCAGGGCGTGAACGCCCGGCCGCGAAATCGTCTGACCATGTCCGAGCGGCAGCGCCACGTCCTCGTAAGCCCGGTGACGGACCGCCTCGGGCACGAACAGATGCCGCGGCACTTCATCGAAGGCGTAGAGGACCGCCAGGTCGGTGATCCCACCGGCGCGCAGCATCTCGATCAGGCGCCGGCGTGAGCGGCGATAGGCCGTGTCGTGCCCTACAGCGGCCACGTCGACACCTCATGGAGCAACTGGTGGTTCGTGAGGTCGAGGTGCAACGGCGTGACCGAGACGAAACCCGCCTCGACGGCCCGGAAGTCGGAGTCCTCGCCCCCCGACCAGGAAGACACGCCGCCCCCGATCCAGAAATACTCGCGCCCCCCCGGATCTTCCCGCCGGATGAGCGAGTCGGAGTACACCCGTCGTCCGAGACTCGTCACCCGGATCCCCCGGATCTCGGCGGCCGGGCGGGCCGGGAAGTTCACGTTGAAGAACGTCTCGGGTGGAAACTCGTCACGTTCGATCAGGCGGCGCAGCAGGCGATCGAGAAGCTCCGCGTATTCCTCCACCGCCTCGCGATCCTCGCCGGCCCAGGAGATGGCCACCGCCGGGATGCCGAGGATGGTTCCCTCCATGGCCGCGGCGACGGTACCGGAGTAGAGGACGTCCTCTCCCATGTTCGGCCCGTGGTTCACCCCGGAGAGAATGAAATCGGGACGCCAGGGCAGCAGCTCCTTCACGGCGATCAGGACGCAGTCCGTGGGCGTTCCGTCGATCACGTGGCGTCCGGTGGCGATCTCGGTCACCCGGAGCGGGCGATGCAGCGTGAGCGAATGGCTGGTCGCGCTCTGCTCACGGTCCGGGGCTACGGTGCGAATCTCCCCGAGCCGCGCCGCGACGGACTCGAGCAGGTCGAGGCCCGGCGCGTGGATCCCGTCGTCGTTCGTGCACAGGAACCGCCGGCCGGGGTTCCGGTCTTCGCTGTGGGTCACGGCCGCTAGATGTCGAGGAGCTCGATCAGCTCGTCGGCTTCCTGCCTCAAATCACGCACCGTCTCGTTACTCCAGGCGATGCGCGAGGCCCGGCTGATCTTTCCTTCCTTGCGCAGCTCTTCGAGCTTCTGCTGCGCCCCCTCGATCGTGTAGCGCTCGGTGTGGAGAAGGTGCCGGATGAGGTGGATGAGCTTGATCTCTTTGCGACGGTAAACCCGGTTGCCTCCGCTGTTCTTCTGCGGCCGGAGAGCGGAGAACTGCGTCTCCCAGTACCGAAGCACGTGGGGCTTGAGATCGACGAGCTCACACACTTCGCCGATGGAGTAGTACTCCTTGGGCGCGATGCGGTCGGCCAAACGATCAGCTCCAGCGTTCGGGTTTGGGCTCGCGCGCCATCAGACGGGCCAGCCCTTCCATGGGATCCACGTCTTCGTACAGCACGGAGTATACGGCGTGTACGATCGGCATTTCCACCCCGAGCTCCGCGGCCAGCTCGTGGGCCGCCCGGGTCGTGCGCACGCCTTCGGCCACGGCGTCCATCTCCGCGAGCACGTCGCGCAGACTCCTCCCCTCGCCGAGGGCCAGTCCGACCCGGCGGTTGCGGGACAGGTCGCCCGTGCACGTGAGCACGAGATCTCCCATTCCGGCCAGGCCCGCCAGGGTCACGGCATGCCCGCCCATGCGCTCCGCCAGGCGACTCATCTCGGCCAGGCCGCGCGTGAGCAGGGCCGCACGGGCGTTCGCTCCCAGGCCGATTCCGTCGCTGATGCCCGCCGCGATGGCCATCACGTTCTTCAGCGCTCCCCCGAGCTCGGTGCCGACGACATCGGTCTGCGTATAGAGCCGGAAGCGATCGTTCTGAAACATCAGCTGCACGGCCTCGGCGTTTTCGACGCTCCGCGATGCGAGCGTCACCGCGGTCGGCAGCCCCCGCGCCAGCTCGGCGGCGAAGCTCGGCCCGGAGAGAACGACGACCCCATCGGCCGCCTCGCCGGGCAGGACCTCGGCGATGACCTCCGACATCCGCTTGTCACTGTCGAGCTCGAGGCCCTTCGAGGCGCTGATCAGCAGTGCGGAGGGATCGAGGTGTGGCGCGGCCGCCGTCAATACGCTGCGCACGTAGTGGGACGGGCTCACCGACAGCACCGCGTCGGCGCCGTCGAGGACGGTCCCGAGATCGTCGCCGATCCGCAGCTCGTCGTGCAGATCGACACCCGGCAGATACCGCTCGTTCCGGCGCCGCTCCCGCAGGTCGCCGGCCAGGCCTTTCGACCACGCCCACAAACGCGCGTCGTGGCCGTTGCGGGCCAACACGTCGGCCAGCGCCGTACCCCAGCTGCCCGCCCCGAGCACCGCGATGCTGTGGCTCATTCCGCCTCCGTGCGCCGGGATCGACCGGACCCGAAGCGGTGCTCGGTCCCCTCCCGCAACCGCCGGAGATTGCTCCGGTGCGTCCACCACACGAAGCCGGCGATGAGCACGCAGAAGGCGACCGTCGCCCGGTCGGCGTCGAATACGATCGCGAACAGGGGTACGACGGTCGCCGTGGCGATCGACGCGACCGATACGTAGCGCGTCAGGGACACGATACCGATCCACGTGAACAGGGCGAGGACCGTGGTGAGCGGCGCGAGGGCCAGGAGGACTCCCGCGCCCGTCGCGACGCCCTTCCCGCCCCGGAACTTCAGAAACACGGGCCAAACGTGGCCCGCGATCGCGACGAGGCCGTATGCGATGGCCAGGCGCGTGTCCGCCGATCCGTCCCAGCCGGGAAACAGTCGCGTCGGCACCCAGCCCTTCGCGACGTCGACGAACACCACCGGGAGCGCGGCTCCGGCCCCGAGGACCCGGTAGACGTTCGTGGCGCCGAGGTTGCCGCTGCCGTGCTCGCGGAGGTCGACCCCCCGCATCCTCCCCACCAGGAAGCTCGTCGGGAAGCTGCCGAGGACATACCCCAGGACCAGGAAGATCGGCACCGCCGGCATCATCTTCGCTCCTCGTCGCGGGCGCGGGTTCTGATCCGCAGGGGCGCGCCCTCGAACCCCCAGGCATCGCGGAAACCGTTGTGCAGGTAGCGGACGTACGACTCGGCCAGATCCTTCGGCCGATTCACCCACACGACGAATGTGGGGGGAGCCGTGGCCACCTGGCTACCGTAGAGGATCTTCACGTCCCCCCGCGGGCCCTGGGGCGGCTGCTGGCGGGCCACGAGGGCGCGCAGCACACGATTGACCTCCGCCGTGGGAATGCGGCGCTTGCGCTCGTCACGGACGCGGCGAGCGACCTCCAGGACGCGTTCGATGCGCTTTCCGCTCAAAGCCGACGTCGTGACGATCGGTACCCAGCGCAGGTACGGGGCGCGCTCGCGGAGCTCCCGCTCGAACCGTGCGATCACCTCGGGGCCCCTGTCCTCGATCAGGTCCCACTTGTTGGCCACCAGCACCAGTCCGCAGCCCGCTTCCCACGCCTGGTCCCCGATCCGGAAGTCCTGGTTCGACACCCCGTCGCGGCAATCGACGACCAGCGCGCAGACGTCCGCCCGTTCGATGGCCGACGCGGCCCGCAGGCGGCTGTAGAACTCCACGTCGTCGTCCACGCGCGAGCGCCGACGCAGACCGGCGGTGTCGATGAGACAGATCCGGTCACCTTCGAACTCCAGGTAGGTGTCGATCGCGTCGCGGGTCGTACCCGCTTCCTCGTGCACCAGCACCCGCTGCTCGCCGAGCAGTCGATTCACGAAGCTCGACTTGCCGACGTTCGGTTTACCGATCACCGCGAGGTGCAGATCCACCTCCTCGGGGTCGACGTCGGGCGGCTCCGGAAGCGCCTCCACCACCCGGTCGAGCAGATCTCCGGACCCGCGGCCACTGAGCGCGGATACTGGAACAGGCTCCGCGAGGCCGAGACGGTGGAACTCGTGCTGTGCGACCGCGGTGCCCGGCTCGTCGAGCTTGTTGACGGCGAGGACGATCGGACGACCGGACTTCCGCATCAGCTCCGCCACGTGCTGGTCGACCGGGTGGACGCCGAACCGCCCGTCCACGACGAACAGGATCACGTCGGCGTTCTCGACGGCCGTCATCACCTGTCTGCGAATCTCCCGGTCGATCGGCCCGTCGGCATCGTCGAGGATCCCTCCCGTGTCCACCAGGCGGAAGGAGTGGCCCGCCCAGTCGGCGACGGCGAACTGCCGGTCGCGCGTCACTCCGGGCCGCTCGGCGACGATCGCCAGGCGGCGCCCGAGGATGCGGTTGAACAGCGTCGACTTCCCCACGTTGGGCCGTCCCACGATGGCGACGGTCGGGAGGCCTACGCCGTCGCCAGCGTCTCCGTTATGTGGTCGGACGGGCATATATGGAGCTCCGGGATCGCGGCGCGCAGCTCGTCGAGCCGCATGTCGTCGAGGAAGAGATCATCATCGTTGAGCGCCGTGCGACTGAACAGGGCCAGGTCGAAATGGCGGTACGGCTCGAGCGCGCGCAGATGGTCCTCGCCGCCCAGCAGCCCGGCCGTCGTGACCATCGGACCGTACAGCCGGTTGACGACCGGCGCGGTTTCCACCTGCGCTCCGGTGGCCTCGGCGATCTCCCCGGCGAGCTCGGCCAGGTGGCGGGCCATCGATGTGCCGGTGACCAGCACGATCCGTCGTCCGTCCAGGCGCGGCAGGCGATCGAGGTCGGCTCGCACCTCGTCGCGCAGGAGCGAGATCGCCCCCACGCCGTTCGCCATGAGCTCCTGGTCGTCGAAGTACTCCGCCCCCGGCACCTCGACGTCCGCCTGCAGGAAAAGCTCGTCGGACGCGTAGCACCAGGCGGTTCCCCGCTCCGCTCGCGCCCGTTCTCTCGCCGCGGCGATCGTCTCCAGCGCTTCGCGGCACTCGTCGACGGTCAGCGAACGGATGCCCCGGTCCGCGTTGAACGCCGTGAGGCCGACGGGAACGATCGAGAGGGACAGCACCGCATCGCCCCGGGCGTAGAGATCGTCGATCGTGCGCCGCAGCACCTCGCGGTCGTTGACCTCCGGGCAGAGGACGACCTGCGCGTGAATGCGGATTCCGCCCCCGGCGAGCCGGTCGAGATGATCGTTGATCTCCGCCGAGCGGGGGTTGACCAGCATGCGCAGCCGGGCCTCGGGGTCGGTCGCGTGAACGCTCACGTAGAGGGGTGACAGGCGCTGTTCGAAGATCCGCTCCCAGTCGTCCTCGCGCAGGTTGGTCAGCGTCACGTAGTGCCCGAACATGAACGAGAGCCGATAGTCGTCGTCCTTGATGTAGAGATTCTGGCGGAGCTTCTCGGCTTTCGGGTTTCCCTTCACGAAGCAGAAGGGACAGGCGTTGGTGCAGCGGCGCACCTTGTCGGGCTCCGGTACGATCCCGAGCACCAGGTTCGGGTCCTTGACGACGTCGTAGACGACGGGCGTCCCGTCGGGCTCGTTGCCCTCGACGATCAGTTCGGCGTCCGCCTCGTAGAACATCAGGTCGAGCGCATCACGCAACTCGCGGTCGTTGATCGCGTGAAGCACCGCCCCCGGCGCGATCCCGAGCTCGGCGGCAATCGAGTCGCGGCGCACCGACTGCACGCGGATCATCCCGCCACCCGTGGCAGATCGGAACCGAGTAGACGTGCGGCCCGCTCGTAGCTCGCCGCCGGCACGAGGACGCGAACGACCGCGAGGCCACCGAAGGTGACCACGTGCCATCGATCCTTCTGAGAGAACACCATCGCCTCCACGTCCTCGCTTCTCAGCCGGTCCGCCAGCAGCGCGGCGCGAAGCTCGTCGGCGACCCGCGCCACCTCGGCCCAGCCGTGAAGCACGCGCACCTGCTCGTGCCGGGCGCACAGGGGTGCATACCGACGGCCGCGGCGACAGCGTCGACACAGGGTCGCCCCGCAGACGAGGCACGCTCGGCGCGCCACCCGGTCACGGTGCCGTGCGCAGGAGACGGAACGGCGGAGACGGCCGCAGCCCAAACAGTAAGCGGCCGCTTCGGACCATGCCTTCCTGCAGTCCGGGCAGCGGCCGCTGTCGGGAGAGGCGTCGGGCACGCGGCCCGCTCCGCCTCTCCCGCGAGGAATCGGAGTCAGGACGACGGCGCCTCGTAGCGGAAGCCGGCTACGGGCGCGCTCGTCTCGAGCTGCAGCGAGAACGCCGCGGTCTCGGTCTGTCCCGGCGCCGTGAGCTCCAGGGTCTCCGTCATCACGTCGGAGCCGTCTTCTCCCACCAGCGTGAACGGAATCGACAGCGTCGAGCCGGGCTCCGCCGTACGGTTCATGAACTGCCCGTCGATGGAGTAGGTCGTCTCCCCCGTCGCCGCGAGTTGCGCCCGCAGGAACTCCACCTGCATGCCGTCCCGCTTCTGCAGGATTTCGAGAGCCGCGTCGCCTTCCTTCGTATTCGCCAGCATCGTGTAACCGACGCGCTCGAGCGGATAGCGTTCGACCATTTGCTCGGCCAGCGGCGTCAGCTTCTCCCAGTCCTTGGCCTGGTAGTACGAGTTGGCGAGATTCTCGAGCGTCTCCTTGTTGTACGGATTGTCCTCGTAGGCGCGTTCGAACGCCTCGGCGGCCCGCTCGAAGTTCTGTGCCCGGTACAGGCCGATGCCGACCTGCGACCACTGGTTGAACGTCAGGTCGTCGCGCGACATCAGATCCTCGAAGATCCGCTGCGCTTCGTCCTGCCGGTCGGCGTCCATGAGCGCGATCGCGAAGTTGAGACGGCCCAGGACGTCATCCGGGTGGTTCGAGGAGTAGTCCTCGTAGATCTCCAGCGCCCCCTCGGTGTCTCCCGCATTCTTCCGCAGGCTGGCGAGGTTGATGCTGGCCGTGCGGACGATCTCGTCCTGGCCGCCCTGCTCGAGCGCCATCTCGTAGAGTTCGGCCGCCTGCGCGTCATCCCCCATCTGCTGATGGATCTGGCCGGCATACGCCAGCGAGCGGGCGTCCTTGTTGATCAGGTTCGCGCTCTCGAACCGCTCGAGCGCGGTCGCCTGGTCGCCTTGCTGCAACGCCTGGATCCCGCCGTTGTACTGCGCGACCCAGGCATTGAAGCGCATGCGCCCGGCCTGGTCCTCGCACTCCGGGGCGACGTCGACCAGCTTCGTGAGCATCGAGTCGGCACCGGGAAGATCACGCAACTCGAGGTAGGCGTTCGCCGCGAGGAGATACGACAGCGGCGGTACGTCCTCCATCTCCCAGTTCGGCTCGAGCTTCTCGAGGGCCCGGCGATACCGTTCCTCCTTCGGCCGGGTATCGTCGCGGCCGCTGGCGAGCGAGAACTCCACCTCCGCGCTGCGCGTGTTCCGGTTTCCGTCGGAGACGCAATTGTCCTGCGCCGCGCCGACGGTCGGCCACGCCAACAACCCGGTGAGTGCCGCTGCCATCAATGTCGTGCTATGTCTCATACCTGGCCCCTCAAGTCCTGTCATGAGTGCGATCTACTGATCTCGAAATCGAGTCGAATCCCGGTCGGGCCGCGCGTCCGCTCTGCTGCGTACGCACCATGCAAATCCTCGCGTGCCGCTCCGGATCGCGCAACCTGCTTCTCAGGCTGTATACCATCCGTAGTTCGCGAGGTTTCCCGTATTGAACAGGACGACCGTCTCTCCCCGCCGCAGATCCCCCCGCTCGACGAGTCGTTCGACCCCCGCCGCGACGGCTCCTCCCTCGATTCCCACCGCGGCGCCGTCATCGCGCCCGAGCCGGGCCGCCGCTTCGCACATCGCGGCATCCGAGACGGTGACGCCACCCCCGCCCGAGTCCCGCAGTGCGGAAAGCATCAGCGCGTCGCCGCGCGCCGAGGGAACGCGAAGCCCCCACGCCGCCGTGTTCGCGCCCTGCCAGAACTCGGCATGCCCGTCTCCCGCCCGCCAGGCGCGCACGACGGGCGCGCAGCCTTCGGCCTGTACCGCGTACATGCGGGTGGACGGCGCCGCGATCCATCCGAGCTCCGTGGCTTCCAGCAGCGCCTTCCACGTACCGATCAGGCCCGTGCCACCACCGGTCGGATAGACGACGGCGTCCGGCGGGCGCCAGTCGAGCGCCTCGAGGATCTCGAGCCCCATCGTCTTCTTTCCCTCGATGCGGTACGGCTCCCGCAGCGTCGACAGATCGAACGCCCCCGAGGTCTCCGCCAGGTCCGCGGCGCGCCGTCCGCAGTCGGAGATCAGCCCCGGGACGCGGCGCAGATCCGCCCCGTAGGCCGAGCAACGGGCCGCCACGGCCTCCGGCGTGTCCTCGGGAATGAACACGGTGGCCGGTAGACCGGCACGCGCGGCGTAGGCCGCGAGAGCCACGCCCGCGTTGCCGGCGCTGGGCAGCACGAACGCCCGGGCGCCGTCGCGCGCCGCGCGGGTGACGGCCGCCGCCATTCCCCGGTCCTTGAAGCTGCCGGTCGGGTTTCCGCCCTCCTCCTTGAGGAGACAACGGACGCCCAGTCTCTCCGAGGTGCGCGGCAATTCCAGGAGGGGCGTGCCCCCTTCCCCGAGACTCACCGGTTCCTCCGCGTCGCGCAGGGGCAGCAGTTCGCGGTAGCGCCACATGCCCGCGGGACGCCGGCGCCAGAGGTCCCGCAATTCGCCGGCCCGCTCGGGCGCCTCGTAGCGCGCCAGCTGTGGAGCGCCGCACGACGGGCACAGGGCGTCGAGCGGAGCGGGCTCCGTCCGATGCTCGCACGCGCTGCAGGCGATCGTCCACTTCGTCACGTTCCTACCTCCGGGCCCAGTTCTTCCAGAATGCGCTCCGCCGTCGCGCGTCCGATCCCCTGCACCGCCGTGAGCTCGGCCACGGAGCTGCGACGTATCGCGGCCACGCTGCCGAAGTGCCGGAGCAGATCCGCCTCGCGCCGCGGGCCGACGCCCTCGATCTCCGACAGTCGCGAGTGGAGCGTGCGGCGACGCCGCAGGCGGCGGTTGTACCCGACCGCGAATCGATGCGCCTCGTTCCGGGCACGCTGCAGCCAGTGCAGCGCCGGATCCGACGAGCGGAACCTGACCGGGACATCTCGACCCGGCAGGAAGATCTCCTCGAGTCGCTTGGCGAGCGCCGCCACGGGCAGGTCGGAGGCGCCCGCCGACTCCATCCCCTGCAGCGCCGCGCCGAGCTGGCCCTTGCCGCCGTCGATGAGCACCAGATCGGGCAGCGCCCCCTCCTCGGCGATGCGCCGGTGGAAGTAGCGGCCGACGACCTCCTGCATCATGGCGTAGTCGTCCGTCTCGCCGTCCGCGGTCTCCCGAATCCTGAACCGGCGGTAGCCGCTCTTGTCGGGGCGCCCGTCGCGCAACCACACGGCGGAACCTACGGAGTCGCGGCCTCCCAGCGTCGAGATGTCGAAGCAGACGATCGAGCGCGCCGGCGCCGGCAGGTCGAGCGCCTCGGCCAGTCGCGCGGCCGGCCGGGGCACGTCTCCCACCGACTGCGGCTCGCGCGTCAAAGTCCGCTCCTCCGCCAGGTGTCGCGCATTCTCCTCCGCCAGCTCCAGGAGCCGCCGCTTCTGGCCCCGGTTCGGGCGGATGATCTGCACCTCGGATCCGTGCCGACCGCCGAGAACCTCCGCGAGGACGGCGACGTCCTCCGGCAACGCGGCCACGAGGATCTCCTCCGGCACGTCGGCGGCCGGCAGGTAGAAGTCGCGCACCGCCGCCCCGACCAGCTCGGGCATCGTGGTGTCGTCGGCCTCGCGCAGGAACCGGGCGTCCCTTCCCAGCAGGTGACCGTCGCGCACCCGCAGGAGCACGGCACAGGTATGCGCACCGGATCTCGCAATTCCGAGCACGTCCCGGTCGCCGCCACGAAAGTCGACGGTGGTCTGACGACGGCGCAGCACGTCGAGCCCCTTGAGGACGTCTCGCAGCTCCGCGGCCCGTTCGTACTCGAGCGCCTCCGCCGCTTCCTCCATCTCGCGGGTGACGTCCCGATGCAGCGCCGCGGTGCGGCCACCGAGAATCTCCAGAATCTGATCGATCATCGCGCGGTAGTCTTCCACGGACTGGTACCCGACGCACGGGGCTTTGCAGCGCTCGATGTGGTAGTCCAGGCACGGGCGCTCCGGCGCCCGGTCGGGTAGTGGATAGTCACAGCTGCGCACGGTGAACGTGCTCTTGATCACCCGCAGGGCGCGCCGCATCGCCTTCACGTTCGTGAACGGACCGAAGTACCGGGACCCGTCGCGCTCGAGCCGGCGAGTCACGAGCACGCGCGGGAACGGCTCCTGTACGGTCACCTTCACGTACGGGTACGACTTGTCGTCCCGGAGCTGGATGTTGTAGCGGGGCGCATGCTCCCGGATCAGCGTGGATTCGAGCAGCAGGGCTTCCGCCTCGCTGCCAGCGAGGATCGTCTCCACGGCGTCGATCTCCGCGACCAGGCGGCGAATTCTCGGATGGCGGCCGGCCTCGGCTCGGAAGTAGCTGCGCACCCGTGAGCGCAGCGACTTCGCCTTACCCACGTAGATCAGCTCGCCGGCCGCGTCCCGGAACAGATAGACGCCGGGCTCGCGTGGAAGCTCCGCGAGGGTCGACCTCAGACGCTCATCCGTCATTCCGTGGCCCCTCGTCCGCGCCACCAGTCGGCGCGGGGACCGCTCCGGGCGCTTCGCCGCCCGGACGCGGCGGCCGGCGAGCGATCAGGAGATACGGCACCGCCCCCGCCGCGCAGGCGGCCAGCAGCAGGCCCAGGGCGCCGGCGAAGCTGCCGCCATCGACCCGGCTCTCCAGCCACTGCCGTGCGAGGACCCCCGCGCCCGCGGCCACGAGCGTGGCGATGGCCAGGCGCACCACGGCTCGCAGGGCGCGTCCGTCGAACAGGCGCCCGATGCGGCGCGAAAGCAGCCACCAGTGCAGCGTCAGGTTGAGCCAGGAGCCGCACACTCCGCCCAGCACGATGCCTACGGCGCTGTAGGTGCCGAAGCCGGCCGAGCGCAGCCACAGGGTCAATCCGACGCTGGTCGCGATCCCGATTCCCACCGAGACCGCCGCGATCTTCATCGGCGTCGCCGTGTCCTGGAGGGCGTGGAAGCCGCTCGCGAACAGCTTCAGGCAACTCATGGCCACGAGTCCCAGCGCATAGGCCGACAGTATCGCCGACACGAGGGCCGTGCTGTCCGCCGCGAACTGCCGGCGCTGGTAGAGGACCTCCACCGCCAGGTCGCCGAACAGCAGGAAGACGGCCGCGGCCGGCAGGACGAAGAAGGTGATCTGGAAGAAGCCGTTGACGAGCCTACGCCGCAGCACGTCCTCCGTGGCGTCGCGGGACATCTTCGGCAGCGAGGCCGCCGCGACGCTGATGCCGAACAGGCTGATCGGCAGGTAGACGAGGCGCTGGGAATAGCCGAGCGCGGAGAGCGCCCCGGTTCCGGCGAGCCCGGCGAGCGCGAGGTCGACGAGGGAGGACAGCTGGAAGATCCCCTGCCCCGAGATCACCGGAAGGGTGTTCCGCGCCACCCGGCGCAGCGGCTCCCAGTCGAACCGGAACGCCGGACGCCGGACCTCGGCGAGGCGCACCGCGGATGGAAACTGGATTCCGACCTGGAGCACGCTGCCCGCCAGGGCCGACCAGGCCAGGGCGTGCGCCAGCGACTCCGCGCCCAGCTTCGCGGCGAGCAGGAGCCCGACGACCTGCGAGAGGTTCCACAGGACGGGCGCCACGAACGGCAGAAAGAACCGGTCGTGGCTGTTCAGCACGCCGAGGCACCACGCTCCCACGATGAGCACGCCGGACATCGGAAACAGCACCCGGACCAGGCTGGTGGTGAGAATCCGCGTGGCATCGTCCGCCGTCCCCAGGACGGCCGCGGTGATCCACGGAGCCAGGAGAACGCCGAGGCCGCTGAGCAACAGTGCGACGATCAGCACCATCCCGAGCACGTAACTCGCGAGCCGCGGCGGGTCGGAATTCGGGGCGCCGGTCATTTCGAGCTGCTCGCTGTACACCGGCACGAACGACGCTGAAAGAGTGCCTTCGCCGAGCAGGTTCCGGATGATGTTGGGGATCTTCATCGCCGCCCAGTACGCGTCGGCGGCGAACGCGGTGCCCAGGAACGCGGCGACCGCTACGTCGCGCGCCAGGCCGGTGATGCGGCTGAGCATGATCCCGGCGCCGACCGATGTGGCGTGACCGCCCTTCCGTCTCAACGGAAACCGGCCGCGACGAACCTCGGAGCCCGGCTCAGTCACCCGGGGGCAGGCTCCGCGAATGGGGCTGCTCTTCGAGCAGCGACCGCAGGAAGGTGGTTTCTTCGCGCAGCGACTCGAGACTCTCGGTCAGGTAGCGGACCTCGGCTTCCAGCTCCTCGATGCGCCCGGCCATTTCGTCGTCACCCTCCGTCCGCTCCGCCGAAATTCGGCGGGCGAATGCGCGGCCGAACTCGGAATCGATCACGATTGCGAGCAACGGAATCATCAGCATCACGAGGATGACGAACGCCCAGATCACCATGCGATTCGAAGCTAGTCCTGCCCCTCCGCACCAGCAACGCGCGAGGCGTCGAGCAGGGCGTCGACCAGCGCGTTCCCGTAGCGCGCGAGGAACTGCGCCGCCGCCAGCACCCGTTCCTGCGGACGACCGTCCGGTAGCAGATGCCGCCGGAGTCGATCCGCCTGCCCGAGCGCGACCGCCTCGCGTTCCCGCACCCGGGCGTCCACCGTCCGCGAGAACTCCTCCAGGGCGCGCGTGGACAGGTGCCGCGCCTTTCCCACGGCCGAGGTGATCCCGGGAAGCTCGCGCTCCACCGCGGCCGCGAGGCCGTCGAACCCTTCCGCGAGGCTGCCGTCCAGCGCATCGAGGGCGGAGCGCACCGCCGGGGGACGAGCCGCCGAGATCCAGCGGTCGTCGATACCCTTCCCCTCCCGCTCGACCTGGTCGGCCTCCAGGTCGAGCTTGTCCAGCAGGCGCTCCATCGCCGGCTCCACCAGCATCCAGGCGTCCCGCGGCGCGATCGCGGGCATCGGAACGTCGAGCGCGTCGAACAGCGGGCGCAGCTGCGCCCAGTAGCCGATCTCCCCCGGACCGAGAATCGTGGCTGCTACCGGAAGCAGCCGGCTTTCGAGCACCGGGCGCAGCGCGGCCGCCGGGCTGAAGCCGGTGGACCCGGCCCCGAGGCGCCCCAGCAGCTCGTTCGCACCCATGATCCCGTCGGCGGCCTGGAAGCCCTCGCCGGTATACAGGACGTGCCGTCGCTGCCGTCCGTCGTCCAGAAAGATCTGCATCCCGTTCTCGGGCGGCGTGAGGTTCGGCTCGTAGCCGGCCGCTTCGACGGCCGTCCGCCCGGCGGCCATGCCGTCGATGACCAGGTCGGGCTCCCGGACGATCCGCTCGTACAGCGGCGTCGCCGCGCGCCGCACGGCCGGAAGGGCCGCGTCCAGTACCGCCAGGGGCTTGTCGCCCAGCGCGTGGCACAGGGCTTCGGCAAAGGCGTCTCCGAAGCTCCGCCCGGGGCGATACGCCGACCGGAGATCCGCGAACCAGGCGGCCCGAGTGCCCGCCACGGCTCCGCCCACTCCGTCCGCGAACCGCACGAGAAGCTGCTCCACGCGCTCGGGCAGCGGGGCCGGCCCGACGCTGCGATCGGCCAGCCCGGCGGGCGGAGCCAGGCGCAGGGTGACGAGATCCTCCTCGCGATCGAGAAACCGGCACGCCGCCACTTCGTCCCAGTCGTGGTCGTCGGAGGCCACCCAGAAGACGGCCAGCGTCGGGCGACCCGTCGCAGCTTCGACCTGCTCGGCCACCCGCACCGCGGTGACCGCCTTGTAGAGGGTGTAGAGCGGGCCGAGGAAGAGGCCGGGCTGCTGGCCCGTCGTGACGGCCAGTCCCTCGCCCGCCAACAACATCTCCAATCGCCCGGCGGCCGCGGGTGTGCGGCGGAATACGTCCGGCGCGAGCGTGGCCCCAGGACCGTCGGCCAGCCCGGAGCCCGCGGGCCGCGGACGTCTCGAAGGTGCGTGGGCGAACAGTCCCGTGGTGTCCGCCAGCCCGGCGAGCGCGTCGCCTGCCAGGGTGCCGCCGGAGGCCAGCCGTCGCGGGACCAGCCGCGGGAACGCAGGTGCGTCCATGCTCACGCCGCGGCCCCGACGAGGATGAGGCGCTCGGCCGACGGGCCGTACGGATCGCCGCCGTAGTTGCCGAATTCTTCCATCGTCGCGAGACCTTCCTCCGCGAGCAGGGCCCGCAGCTCCTCTTCGTCGTACAGGCGCACGCGTTCCTCGAACTCGCGGACTGGGGCTTCGTCCGGGAACCGGCGGATCCGGATACGCTTCACCACGGTGTCCCCGACGATCTCGCGGGTCTGGCTGACCAGCCGATCACCGATCCGCCGCTCGTCGCGCGGCACGAGTTCGTCGCGTACTCGCGCCGCGTTGAAGAAATCGAGCATGAACGTTCCCCCCACCTGCAGCACCCGCCGTACCTCGCGAACGACCCGCCTGTCTTCCTCTCGCGTGCGGAAGTATCCGAACGAGGTGAAGAAGCTCGTGAGCCCGCCGAACGCCCCGTCTTCGAAGGGTAGCTCACGCATGTCCGCCCGCACGAGCCGGTGGGTCGGCGAGGCCCGGCGCGCCTCGGCGAGCAGGACGCCCGAAAGATCGAGTCCGACCGCATCCACCTGAGCATCCACCAGCTCGCGAAGGTGCCGGCCCGCACCGCAGGCCAGGTCGAGCACCGGGCCCGTCGGGCGCCCCATGGCCTTCAGGTAGAGGCGGACGGCGCGCCCGGCTTCCGCCTCGTCGCGATGCGGATACAGCTCCAGGTATTCTTCGCCGAACCAGTTGCGAAACCACTCGCGCGACGAATCCGTTCCAGCGCTCACGTCTCGGGTTCGCTCCGATGACCCAACAGTTCAGTCTCCCTTGTGATAGGGTTCACCCCTCTGGATCGTGCCGGCACGGTACAACTGCTCGGCCAGCACGAGGCGTGCAAGCTCGTGCGGAAGCGTCAACGCCGACAGGGACACGCGCCGGTCGGCCTTCGCGAGCACCGTCTCGGAGAGGCCGTACGCGCCGCCGATCACCCACGACGCCCCGGACGGCCCGTAGGTGGCGATATCCCGAAGCTCATCGGCGATCTCGCGGCTGCTCATCCGTCGGCCCGTTCGCGTCAGCACGAAGCACCGGTGCCGGGCCGGCAGCCGGGCGCAGAGTGCCGCTCCCTCGGCCTCGACGACCCGGGCGGGCGTTCCCCGACCTGCTCGCACCTCGACGACCTCGAGGTCGAAGTAGCGCCGGGCCCGTGCCTCGAACTCCGCGATCGGGCCGGCCAACACCCGTCCAGGTCGGCCGACGCACAGGACCTGGACCTTCACGGCGGCGCCCCGGCCACGCGTCGGATTCCCGCCAGCAGCATTGCGCCGCCCGTCTGCCAGTCCAGCGCTTCCGCCAGCCACCACACGGGGACTTCCTGCGACAGCACGGCCGCGAGCCGCACCGCGTCCTTTCGGGTGCACACGAGCCCCCGTTGACCGGCCGCCTCGACGAGGTGGCCCGTCGTCCCGGCGTCGTACCTGGCATGGTCGGGCAACGCGATCTTGTGTTCCGGGTGCAGTCCCTCCTGCGGCAACCAGCGGAAGAACGTCTCCGGCCACATCACGCCGGCTACCGCCACCGCCGGGTCCGGCCGATCGATGCCCTCCGCCGCGAGGTTGGCGGGCCGGAGACCATCGGAACGAAATTCCACGTGGGCGACGTGCAGGCCGGGGGCGCGCGACGCCAACTCCTCTTCCAGGTCCTCCGCCTGTTCCGCACTCGCGGCGCGCCGCACCAGCACGGCGGCGTCTCCCCGGCGCACGGCCGCCAGGCGCTCGCGATAGGGCCCCGCCGGCAGCCGGTTCCGCTCCGCCGCCTGGTCCACGTTGCACGCCACGATGTCGAGGTCGCGATGCAAGCGCCGGTGCTGGAATCCGGAGTCCAGCAGAACCACCTCGGCCCCGCCGGCCACCGCCGCCCGGGCCAGCGGGGTTCGCCAGCGTCCCCCGCTGACCGGAATGTCCGGGTTGATTTCCGCGTGTAGACGAAGCTCGTCCCCCTGTCCCGGGGTGACGACCGCGGGTCTCAGGCCGGCGTCCGCCAGCATCCGGGCCAGGGCCGCCGTGAGAGGCGTCTTGCCGCTGCCTCCCGTCGAGAGTCCGCCGATCGAGATCACCGGCGCCGCGACGCGCCGGGCTCGAAATACCCCGGCGTCCCACAGACCGTTGCGCAGATCCGTAGCCGCCCCGTACAGGGCCGCGAGTCCGCGGAGCCCCGCGCCGGGTTCTCCCCAGGAACCGCGGACGTAGCGCTCGATCGCGCCGCGTCCCGGACCGCGCCGGTCGCGGATTCCGTCGCGGAGCCCTTCGCGGAAGCCGGACCCGGACCGGAGGATCATGCCGACTCGCCCGTGGCGCGCCGCCGGCAGCGGTCGGAGACCGCGGAGAGGGCGTTCTCGATGCGGCGGATCCAGCCCTCGAGGTCCGTAGTCTCGGCATCCGGGGGCACGTCGATCGGCGGTCCGAACTCGACGTGCACCTTCGTGAAGGGACGGGGGACGATGAAGCGGTCCCAGGAACGCAGCCGCCAGCCGTTCGAGGGATAGGCGCCTACGGGGACCACCGGCAGCCCCGAGCGCGCGGCGAGACGAACGACGCCCGGCTTGCATACCCGTGCCGGGCCGCGCGGCCCGTCCGGTGTGATCGCGAGCGGCACCCCCTGGCGCCCGAGATCGACCATCCCGAGCAGCGCCTCCGTGCCGCCCGATGAGCTCGATCCGCGGACGACGCGAGAGCCCAGCGCCTCCACGATCGTCGCCGCGATCTCGCCGTCGCGGTGACGGCTGATCATCGCGGCCATGCCGGCGGGCGCCCAGCGCAGCATCGGGGCGAGCAGCTCGGCGTGCCAGACCGCGTGAACCGCGGGCTCGAGAGCGTTCCGGGCGGCACGCTCTCCCCCGTCCGGCCCCGGCTCCCGGTACCGCCAGGACGCCGCGAGACCGCGGAAGAGGGGCGGCCCGAGCAGGCGCGCGAGAGCGACACGGGAGCTCACTCGCTCCCCGCCCGCTCCAGCTGTTCGACGCAGGCTGCGGCCACGCGATCCGCCGCGCCCGGCTGCCCGAGTCGCCCTCGCACCTCCGTCAGTCCGTCGAGCACGGCTCGCCGGCGTGTCCCTTCCTCGAGGAGCGGGCGGACCTCGGCGGCGAGGCGCTCCGCCGTCATCTCGTCCTGCAGACACTCGGCGACGACCTCCTCGCCCGCGACCAGGTTCACCAGGGCCACGCTGTCCAGGGAGACGAGCCGCCGGAGGATGTGGAAGGTGAGGCCGTGAACCCGGTAGCCGACGACCATCGGCACGCCCGCGATCGCGAGCTGCAGCGTGATCGTGCCGGATTTCGTGATCGCGGCGCGAGAGGCGGCCATCACCTGTTCGGCGGGTGCGAGGAGCTCGGCGGGACAGCCATGATACGCGTCCTCCCCGAGATCGGTGGCCCGGGCCACCCGGACCGGCACCTCGACGCCCCGTCGCCGCAGCTCCTCGACGGCTTCCAGGAACACGGGCAGCATCCGTTCCACTTCCTGACGGCGCGAGCCCGGGAACAGGCCGAGGACGTCTCGGTCGCCGGCCGGTCGGGGGATCGGCTGATCGAGCAGCGGGTGTCCGACGAAGCGAACGCGGGCCCCGTAGCGCTCCAGCAGCGCGGCCTCGAAGGGCAGTACGACGCAAATCTCGTCGCACCAGCGGGCCAGTCGCTCCGCGCGCCCTTCCTTCCACGCCCAGACCTGGGGCGCGATGTAGTAGAGGACGGGGATGCCGAGCTCGTGGGCCCGACCCGCCAATGGAAGGTTGAAGCCCGGGTAGTCGATCGGCACGACGAGATCCACCCGCTCCCGTTCGAGCGCGCGGTAGACGTCTCGTCGGATTCGGAGGAGGTCGGGCAGATGGCGGACCACCTCGGCGAGCCCGAGGACGGCGAGACGGTCGAGTCCGGCCATGAGCTCGACACCCGCGGCCGCCATCCGGCTTCCCCCCAGGCCGATCAGCCGGACCCCCGGGACCCGTTCCCGGAGTCGCCGGGCCAGCTCGGCACCGTGCAGGTCGCCCGAGCTCTCGCCGGCCGACAGAAACACCGTGGGTGCGCGCGGCATGCGTGCTCTAGCCGACCCGTCCGAGCCAGAGGATCAACACCACGACGACGACGAGCAACAGGATGAGCGTGACCGTGCGCGGACCCTTCCGGACGCCCACTCCGAGTCGCTTCCGTTCCTCACGTATCTTGTTGAGCGGCATGGTCGGCAGTCTCGATAGCGGTTTGAATTCGCAGCGCGATGTCGAGAGCTTCACGGCCTTCGGCTCCGTCGACGCTGTCGTTCGGCTCCCCCCGGATCGCCGCGACGAAGGCCTCGAGCTCCGCGCGCAGTGGCTCGGTCCGGTCTCCCACGATTTCGTGACGCTCCACCAGGTCGCCGAGGCCGATCCCCGCGGCGGCCGCGGGGGTCGGCCGGCGGCGGCGCAGAAACTCGCCGCGCCCCGCGGCGAGGTTTAGGCTGAAATACCCCGACTCCTGGAACACGCGCAGCTCCCGAACCGGGTTGGCGGATACCCGGCTGGCGCTCACGTCGGCCACCGCACCGTTGCTGAACCGGAGTCGCGCATTCGCCATGTCGACCGTGTCCGTGATCAACGATACCCCGATCGCCTCCACGCTTGCCACCGGGCTGTCGACGAGGCCCAGGACGAGGTCGATGTCGTGGATCATGAGGTCGAGCGTCACGGGAACGTCCGTACCCCGTGGTTGAAACCTGGCGAGGCGCAGACAGGTGACGAAGCGTGGGTCGGCCAGCAGGCCGCGACAGGCCCGAACGACGGGATTGAAACGCTCCACGTGGCCCACCGAGAGTCGTCTGCCCGCCGCTCGCGCGCGCTCGATCAAGTCGTCGGCCTCCGCGAGCGTCGGCGTGAGCGGCTTCTCGACCAGCGCGTGACAGCCCGCGTCGAGGGCCGCGGCGGTCACCGGGTGATGATCGGACGTCGTCACCGCGACGACCACCGCGTCGACGGCGGGCCACAGGTCCGCCAGATGATCGAACGAGCGACAGCCCCGTTCCGCGGCCACGGAGCCCGCCCGCTCCGGATCGCGGTCATGGACTCCCGCGAGCTGCACGTCCTCCATCTCTCCGAGAATGCGCGCGTGAATCGCGCCGAGGCGGCCGACCCCCACGACGCCGAACCGGAGGCGGTTCACCGTCGGCTCACGAGACGATGCCGCGCTCGGACCCTCGCACGAAGTCCACGAACAGGTCGACCTCGGGTCCGGTCTCCTCCCAGGCCGCGATCTCCTCGATCGCATCGCGAATGTTGTGGCTCGACTTGTACAGGGTCCGGTATGCCTTGCGCAGGCGTCGCAGGGCCTCGTCGCTGAATCCCCGGCGCCTGAGACCGATCACGTTCACGCCGTGGGCCTCACAGGGACGTCCGTCCACGAGGAGGTACGGCGGAATGTCCTGGGTCGCCTTCGAGCAGGCGCCGATGAACGCGTGGGATCCGATGCGCACGAACTGGTGGACCCCGGTGACGCCGCCGACCGTGGCGCAGGACCCGATCTCGACGTGGCCGCCGAGCTCGACCGCATTGGCCATGATCACGTGGTCGCCGACCACGCAGTCGTGGGCTACGTGGGCGTAGGCCATGAGCAGGCAGTCGCTCCCCACCCGCGTGACGCCCTCCGCGCCGGTACCCCGATTGAGAGTAGCATACTCCCGAATCGTCGTGCGCGGCCCGATTTCCAGCCGCGACGGTTCACCCCGGTACTTCAGGTCCTGCGGGTCGGTCCCGAGCACGGCTCCATGGTGGACGACGCAATCCTCTCCTACCCGGGTGTCTCGCTCGATCAGCACGTGCGACGCGACACGTACGCGCTCGCCGAGCTCCACGCCCGGGCCGACGATCGAGTAGGGCCCGACGGAGGCGGACGCGGCGATTCGGGCTCCCGGATCTACGATGGCCGAGGGATGGATCTCCGGGGCCGCGTCGGTCGCGGAAGAGCTCACCGGTCCACCAGCTTCGCCATCATCGATCCCTCGGCCACGACCTGACCGTCCACGCGGGTCACGCCGCGCATCCGGAACACCGAGCCGCGGACCTGCACGAGCTCGACCTCGTATTCGAGCGCATCGCCCGGTCGAACCGGGCGCCGAAACCGCACGTCGTCGAGCGCCATGAAGTAGACGACCTTCGACCCGGGCTCTCCGAGCTCGTCCATGAGCAGGAGTCCGCCCGCCTGCGCCATGCCCTCGACGATCAGCACGCCGGGCATGATCGGGTGGCCGGGAAAGTGACCCGCGAAGAAGGGCTCGTTGATGGTGACGTTCTTGCTGGCCAGGACGCGTCTCTGCGGTTCGAACTCCAGCACACGATCGACCAGCAGAAACGGCTGCCGGTGCGGCAGGTACTCCATGATTCCTTCGACATCGAGCACCGGGCCACCGTCGGGACCGCGGCTGCGAAGTCGTTGCAGACGCCGTGCGAGGGCCACGTTGCCGCGGTGGCTCGGTCGTTCGGCGATGACGTGGCCGCGCAGCCGCGCACCGACCAGGGCCAGGTCGCCGATCACGTCCACGATCTTGTGCCGCACGAACTCGTCGGGGAACCGCAGGTCGAGCTCTTCGGCGCGGGAGTCGTCGGTGAGGATGATCGTGTTCTCCGGCGAGGAGCCGCGGGCGAGACCACGGTCCCGAAGCGGCGCCGCCCACTCCTCGAGTCCGAACGTCCGCGCCGGTGCGAGACGTTCGCGGAAGCGGGACGCGGTGATCTCCTCGCTGGCGTACTCCTCGCCAATCGCCGGATGATCGAACTCGATCCTCGCGCTGACGCGGAATCCGTCGTACGGGAGCACGACATACCTCGAATCGCCCTCGGTCACCGTCAACGCCTCGTCGACCGTCACGAAGGTCGCGTCGGCGTCCTGGGGTTCGATGCCGGCCTCCTCGATGGCGCCGCACCAGCCGGCCGCGCTGCCGTCGAGCGCCGGGGGCTCACTGCCGTCGAGCTCGATCTCGAGGTTGTCGAGGCCGTACGCGGCGAGCGCCGCGAGGAGATGCTCGACGGTGCGGACTACGGACTCGCCCTCGCCGATCACCGTTTCCCAGTCGACGCCGGACACGCGCCGGGCGTCGGCGGAGATCGTGGGCTGGTCGTCGAGGTCGACGCGGCGGAACAGAATGCCCGAATCGGGCTCTCCCGGCTTGACCCGGACCGCCGCCTCCGCGCCGCTGTGCAATCCCCTTCCCTCTACGGAGAAGGCGGATCGCAACGTCTGCTGGCGATCGGACGGTGGTGTGGAGTCGTCCTTGCTCAATTCCCCTCTCCGTCGGAGTTCTCGGCCGCCCGCTCCAGGGCGTCGATCCGCCGCAGGAGCTCGGGAAGCTTGTAGAACGCCGACGAAGCCCGCAACCACTCGCGGTGCGGGCGGGCCGGGAGGCCACTCCAGGTCTGCCCCTCCGGGATGTTCGACATGACGCCGGACTTGGCGCCGAGGGAGGCGCCCGCACCGATCTCGAGATGCCCGGCGATGCCGACCTGGCCGCCGAGTCGCGCACCGTCGCCGACCACCGTGCTTCCCGCCACGCCCACCTGGGCGACGACGAAGCAGTTCCGTCCGATGCGGCAGTTGTGCCCGACGTGGACGAGATTGTCGATCTTCGTCCCTCGCCCGATCACCGTGTCCCCCAGCGACCCGCGGTCGATCGTGCTGTTGCAACCGACCTCCACGTCGTCTTCGAGCACGCACCGACCGACCTGGCGGATCTTGACGGGTCCGTCCGGGCCCGCCGTATAACCGAAGCCGTCCGACGAGATCCGGGCCCCGGCGTGCAGCCGCACCCGGTCGCCGACGACCGCCCCTTCGAACACACTGCACCCCGGGTCGGCCCGGACTTCGGCGCCGAGGCGGACGCCGGGACCGACGTATGCATGGGCGCCGATCGAGCAGCGGGCGCCGATACGGGCTCCGTCTTCCACGACGGCGTAGGGACCGATGCAGACCCCTTCTCCCAGCTCGACGTCCCGCCCGAGGACGGCCGTGGGATGAACCCCGGCCGGCCGGTCGCGTGGCGGGTGGAAGACCTCGAGCAGGCGCGAAAAGGCGAGTTCCGGGCTCGCGACCCGGATGAGCGTGGCCCCGTTGGGCTCCACGTCGAGGTCGTCGGGGACGAGGATCGCTCCCGCCCGGCTCTCCGCCATGAACCGCGCATAGCGGGCTCCCACCACATACGTGAGCTCGGCGGGCCCGGCGGATGCCACCGAGGCGAGGCCCTCGACGCGGCGGGAGGGATCCCCTTCCACGCGACCGTCCACTCGCTCGGCGAGTTCCTCGACGCTGAATTCCATCAGGGCTCCGGCTTGGGCGCGGATCCGCCGCTCAGGCGACGGATCCGCGAGATGTCTACGGCTGCGCGCTGGCCGTGTCGGCCGGTCCCGGAACGCGGGACTTCACGAGCTCGGTGATGTCGAGCGCCGGGTCCGCGGCCACGACGCCGTCCGTGGAGATGTCGAACACCATCGAGTAGCTGTTCTCCTGCCGCACGGCCTCGATCGCGTTGCTGACCCGGGTGAGGATCGGCTGCAGAAGCTCCTGCTGACGCTGAGTCAACTCGTCTTCCATCTGGCTGCGGCGCGTGGTGAGCGCCTGCTGCTTCGAGCGGATCTCCTGCTGCTTCTGCTCTTTGGCCTGCGGGCTCAGCACGCCTTCCTGCTGCTGGTAATCCCGCAGCAGCGAGTCGACGGCCGCGGCCTGCTGCTGCAGCTCCTGCCGCCGGTCGGCGATCTCCTGGTCGAAGGTCCGCCGCATCTCGGCGAAGTCGGGCTGCGACTGGATGACATCCGCAGAGTTCAGATAGACGAACGACGTGCCGGCCGGCGGAGCGTTCTGGCTCAGCACCGGAGAAGCGGCGAGCACCAGGGCCGCGGCGGCCACGCTGACGATTCGAAACTGCGACATGTGCTTGGACTCCTCTGTCATGTTCAGAAAACCCGACCGAAACGGAAGTGGAGCTGCCACCCCGGATCCGGACGCCCCAGGACGTCCCGTCGATCGAAGCCGTACGCGTAATCTACCCCGATCGGCCCGAATGGCGTCACGAGGCTCACTCCTAACCCTGCTCCCACGAGAAGATCCGCGGGATTGAACTCGCTCGCCGTGCGCCAGACGTTACCCGCGTCGATGAACGAGCTCGCGAAAATGTTGTCCGTGAGCTTCACGCCGAACTGCGCGGTGGTGGTGAAGAACGACTCACCGACGCGCTGGAGGCTGCTGATCCCGGCATTGCGCGGGATATGGCCGTCCGGCGTGACCGTTGCCTCCTCGTAGCCCCGGATCTGCTCACCCACCTGCGTCCCACCGCCGTAGAAGCGCTCGACGAAGAACGGGTTGTCCCCGAGGATCATCCCGCCCTTGAACGAAAGGCCGAGGACGAGCTCGATCGGAACGCTGCCCGCGCCACCGCCGATCTGCCCGACGGGGGCGAACCACTCGCTCTCGAAGCCGTACTTCGCGTAGTCTCCGTCGCCGCCCAGGAAGCCACCCGTGAACCGGGCGGACAACGAGTTGCGGCTGCCGGAGATCGGGAAGATCCCGCCGGAACGCGTGTCACGCACCAGGCGCAGGCTGACCGTGCTCCGGGTCCCCTGCGTCAGGGTCGTCTCCTGGCCCTGCTGGATCCCGAACGACTCCAGGTCGCTGACCTTGTCGTTGAACAGCGAGTAGCCCACGAAGAAGCGGGTCGAGCGGAGGTCGAAGATCGGGAAGCCTACCTCCGTGTAGCCACCGGTCTGGCGCCGATCGCCGAGGTTGAACGTCTGGAAGCGATCGCGCGAGCTCTGCAGTCCCACGGCGAGGCTCGTCCGGTTTCCGAAGAACTCCGGGTCCGAATAGCTGACCTCGATATCCTGCGTCGTGCGACCGAACAGCCAGCGGAAATGGCCGTTCTTCGCCTGTCCGAACAGGTTGGGCTGGTCGTACCCGATGAACCCGGCGATCCCGGTCGCGCCGGCCGCGCTGAGCCCGAAATTGATGTTCCCGGTCTGCTTCTCCTTGACCCGGTAGACGATGTCGATGTCTCCGTCGTCCCGGGGGTTGATCTCGATCGCCTGGTCGGGCGGCAGCGTCTCGAAGAAGCCGAGCGACTGGATGTTGCGGATGCTGTTGATCAGCAGCTGCTGCGAGTAGACGTCGCCGGGCAGAGTGAGCAGGACCTTCCGGATCACGCGGTCGTGCGTGAAGTCGTTCCCGACGATCTGCACCGTACGGATGTACGACGGCTGCCGCTCGGTGATCACCCAGCGCAGATTGACCGTGGGGTACGGGAAGACGCTGTCCGCCGGCACCCGCTCGACCTGGTCGTTGATCTGGGCCTGGAGGTACCCCGCATCCCGGTACAGGTCGCTCACGTCGCGGGTCGCCTTCTGGAAGGCCGCCTGGTCGAACACCGGCGGATCGCCCTTCACGTCCCCGAACTCGTCGAGCTGACCTTCACGGGCCGGCGGGTAGTAGGCGGCCAACTGCTCGGTCGGGAAGCGCCGGTTCTGCTCGACCTTGAACGAGCGCAGTCGATACTCCGGCCCTTCGTCGACCCGGATCTCGATGCGGCCCTTCCCCGTCACCGTGTCGACCACCACCGTATCGCCGAGCACCCGGGCGTCGATGTACCCGCGGCTACCGTAGAACGCCGGGATGCGCTCGGCGAGGTCGCGGCGGTATTCGTCCTGGTGAAGCTCGCCCGGCTTGAACCAGAAGAAGCCTTCCTCCGAGGTCGCCATCGCCCCGCGCAGCTCGGCATCCGACAACGCGTCGTTCCCCACGAACTCGACCCGCGCCAGCGCGAGGCGCGGTCCCTCGTCGACGCGGAACACGAGATCCCGCTGGTCGAGGCCGGAAGGATCCGGCACGGACGTCGTGTCGACTTCCGCCTGCGGAAATCCGGCATCGGCGAGCAACGAACGGATGAGCACCCGGGCGCGCGCGATTTTCGACGGATCCAGCGCCGCGCCGGCCACCAGCTTCGCCGAATCGGTCACGGTGGACCCGTCGACGTGGGCCAACCCATCATAGCGGTAGGCGCCGATCACCGGCCGCTCTTCGACGTCGATGTAGAAGATCGCCGGTGCGGCGGGGGTCACGCTGATCCGGACGTCGGAGAACTCGCCGGTGGCGAACAGCCGCTGAATGGCCTCCTGGACGTCCGGCCCGTTGACCTTTTCGCCCACCCGCAGGCGCGCGATCCGAAGCACGCTCTCGGGCGAGTACCGGTCCGCGCCGCGGACGACGACGCTGTCGACCTCCACCTGGTAGAGCTGCTCCTGGACCGGGACCTCCTGGCCCCGGAGGGCCGCGGCCCCCGCCACGAACCAGATGGTGGCGAGGGCCGTGAAGGCTCGCGCGTAGTTCGCCATCCTCACTTGGCGGACGTCGGCGACACGGCCCGGAAGACCAGAGATTCGGAGTCGGGACCGAGCTCCACCAGGATCTCGTCACCCGGCGCGAACTCGGCCATCAGGATCTTCTCCGACAGCGCGTCTTCGACGTAGCGCTGGATCGTCCGCTTCAGCGGCCGGGCGCCGAACTTGTCGTCGTAGCCCTTATCCACGAGGAAGCCGACCGCCTCGTCGGACAGCCGAAGCGACAGCTGCTCCTCGGAGAGCCGCTTCTGCACCTCGCGCAGCATGATGTGCACGATCTCGCCGATCTGCTCCTTCGACAGCGGATGGAAGACGATCACTTCGTCCAGCCGGTTGAGGAACTCGGGGGTGAACGTCCGCTCGATCTCGTCGTTGATCCGCTCCGCCATCTTGTCGTAGTTGATCCCCGACTGTTCGGGCGAGAATCCGAGCGACTTGCTGCCCGCGATGTCACGGGCTCCGACGTTCGAGGTCATGATCAGGACGGTGTTCTTGAAGTCGATCACCCTCCCGTAGTTGTCGGTCAGTCGGCCCTCGTCGAGCACCTGAAGGAGGATGTTGAACACGTCGGGGTGCGCCTTCTCGATCTCGTCGAGCAGGATCACGCTGTACGGGCGTCGCCGCACCGCCTTCGTCAGGGCGCCGCTGTCCTCGTAGCCCACGTACCCGGGAGGCGCGCCGATCAGGCGGCTCACCGAGAACTTCTCCATGTACTCGGACATGTCGACCCGGATCAGCGCGCTCTCGTCGGCGAACAGGAAGCGGGCGAGCTGGCGGGCCAGCTCGGTCTTACCGACCCCGGTGGGGCCGCAGAAGATGAAGCTCCCGATCGGTCGGTTCGGGTCCTTCAGGCCCGCGCGGGTCCGGCGGATCGCCCGGCTGAGCGCCGTGATCGCTTCGTCCTGGCCGACCACGCTGTCATGCAGCTCCTCCTCCATGCGCAGCAACCGCTCGGTCTCTTCCTCGCGCAGCCGGTTGACCGGGATTCCCGTCCAGCGGGACACGATGAATGAGATCGCCTCTTCGTCGACGACCGGGCGGTTCTCCTTCTGGTCGCGTTCCCACTCGCTCTGCGTCCGCTTGATCTCGCCCTGCAGCTCCTTCTCGCGGTCCCGCAGCTGGGCGGCGCGCTCGAAGTCCTGGTCGCGGATCGCCTCGTCCTTCTTCTCGCTGATCTCCTCGAGCTCCTCGCGCAACGCCTGCACCTCGGGGGGCGGCACCTGCGCGCCGAGCCGCGACCGGGCGCCGGCCTCGTCGATCACGTCGATCGCCTTGTCGGGCAGGAAGCGGTCCGTGATGTACCGGTCCGCCAGCTTCGAGGCGGCCACCAGCGAGGCGTCCGGCACCTCCACGTTGTGGTGATCCTCGTAATGGCGTCGGAGGCCCTTGAGGATCTCGATCGTCTCCTCGACGGTCGGGGGCTCGACGATCACGGTCTGGAACCGCCGCTCGAGGGCCCCGTCCTTCTCGATGTGCTTCCGGTACTCGTTGAGGGTCGAGGCGCCGACGCACTGCAGCTCGCCGCGGGCGAGTGCGGGCTTCAGCATGTTGGAGGCGTCGATCGCGCCCTCCGCGGCCCCCGCACCGACCAGCGTATGCAGCTCGTCGATGAACAGGATGATCCCCTCCGTCTGGGAGATCTCGTTGACGATCGCCTTCAGGCGTTCCTCGAACTGGCCGCGATACTTCGTGCCCGCGATGACGGCCGCCATGTCGAGGGCGAGCACCCGATGGTCCTTGAGGCTGTCGGGCACTTCGCTGCGCACGATCTGCTGGGCGAGCCCCTCGACGATCGCCGTCTTGCCGACTCCCGGCTCGCCGATGAGGACCGGGTTGTTCTTCTTGCGGCGCGACAGCACTTCCATCACGCGTTCGATCTCGGCCGCCCGGCCGATCGTCGGATCGAGACGCCCTTCGCGCGCCAGCTCCGTCAGGTCGCGACAGAAGTGATCGAGGGCCGGGGTCTTGGATTTCGACTCCGACTTCGACGCGCCCGGGGGCGAGCCACTGGAGGACTCCGACTGCGAGACCTCGGTTCCGAGCAGCTTGAGCATCTCGGCCCGCGCCTCCTCCAGGCCGATCCCGAGGTGGCCGAGCACCTTCGCCGCGAGGCCCTTCTCCTCGCGGAGCAGTCCGAGCAGGAGGTGCTCCGTGCCCACGTAGCTGTGATTCAGCTCGCGAGCCTCGGCCATCGCGTATTCGAGCACCTTCTTGGCCCGCGTCGTGTACGGCAGCTCGCCGATCGGGGTGGTCGACTTGCCGGGGCGGATGTTGTCCTCCACCCGCTGCAGCACCTCGTCCAGGTCCGCCGCGAGATTGCGCAGGACCTCGGCCGCGACCCCGTCGCCTTCGCGGATCAAGCCGAGCAGGATGTGCTCGGTCCCGACGTAGTCGTGCTGAAGACGCACGGCTTCCTCGCGCGCCATCGCCAGCACTTTACGAACACGATCCGTGAAGTTGTAATTCATCCAGTCCTCGTGGTGGCCGCAGCCACCGGGTTACGATTCGTCGGATTCGAGACGGGCCCGAACGTATGCCGCGCGAGCGGCATCCGCTTCCGTGTCGCCAAGCGGTCCCCCTGCCGCTTCCTCCAGGTGGGCGGTCTGCCCGAAGACCAGTATCTCGTTGAGCGTCTGTACCCTGGGCGTTTGGAGAAGTTTCAGCGAAATCCCCAGTCGCAGCGCCGACAGCAGGTTCATCATCTCCTCGGCGCCCAGGCTTCGCGCATGCCGGAGAATCCCGTAGGCGCGCCACACCTTGTCCTCGAGCACGCCAGGGGCCTCGCGCAGCATCCGGCTGCGAGCGCTGCGCTCGTAATCGACCACCTTTCCAACGACGCGTGTGAGGTGTCCCACCAGCTCGGCTTCCTCCTTGCCGAGCGTCGTCTGGTTCGACACCTGGAACAGGTTGCCCACCACCTCGGAGCCCTCACCGTACAGGCCTCGGTACGTCAGGCCGACTTGCCCGATCCCTTCCAGAACCTTGCGGATCTCCTTGGTGAGCACCAGACCCGGAAGGTGGACGAGAACCGAAGCGCGCAGACCCGTGCCGACGTTGGTCGGACAGGCGGTCAGGAACCCGTATTCGTGGTGGAAGGCGTAGGGCACCAGCTCGCCCAGGCGCTCGTCGAGTCGATCGACCGTCCGCCACGTCTCTTCGAGCTCGAAGCCGCCCGTCAACGACTGCAGCCGCAGGTGGTCTTCCTCGTTGACCATGAGGCCGGCCGTGTCGTCGACCCAGAGGGCGAGCGCCGCGTACGCCGGCGGCTCCGACTCCCCGATCAGCTCCCGGCTCACGACATGGCGCTCGAGAAGCAGCTCGCGTTGTCGCGGCTCCAGGTCGTCCATGCGCCACAGGTCGATGTCGGGCACGGAGGGGATTTCCCCGAGGGCCGTGCGCACGGTTTCGAGCACGCGCGCGCGATCCTCCACCGAAGAACGACCGGGGAACGGGTATCCCTGCAGATTCCGGGCGAGTCGAACCCGGCTCGACACCACGATGTCTCCGGCGCCGCCGCCCACCTCCGCCCAGCCCAGGCCGCGATCACCGAGCTCCTCCCCCGACCGGATCATTCCGCACCTTCCAGTTCATGGATGCGGTCGCGGAGCTCCGCCGCGAGCTCGAAGTCCTCGGTGTCCACCGCCCGTTGCAGGCGACGGCGCATCGCGGACAGTCTCGCGATCCGGTCCCCCGCCTCCGAGCCCGCGCTCATGTACAGTTTCCCGACGTGCTGCGGAGATCCGTGCAGGCGACGCAGCAACGCCCGAAGCTGCGGTTCGAAGTGGGCGTAGCATTGCGGGCAGCCGAGCCGGCCGGTGCGCCGGAACTCGGCTTCCGTGATTCCGCAGTAGGGGCAGGGTTCTTCCGACGTTTCGCCCGATCCGGCCCCGGATGGACCGAGCTGGGCGAGAAAATCGGCGAGCGGCGCCGGCGCGGACGACGTCGAGCCGAGGCCGCGCGCGGACGCGCACGCGGCACACAGATCGAGCGTCCGCATCTCCCCGTCGATGATCGCGGTGAGTTGCAGCTCGGCTTCCCGCTCCTGGCAGTCCTCGCACAGCATGTCGATCAACCCCGAAGGTCGCGCAGCTCGGCCCGGTCCACGGGGCGCAGGATCCCACCCTCGAGGCTGAGGATCCGGTCGGTCCGCCGGGCGAGCGACGGGTTGTGAGTCACGACCACGAGCGCCGTGCCGTGGCTCGCGACGAGCTCGAACAGCGCGTCGTGAAGTCGCTCGCTGGTATCGATGTCAAGGTTACCCGAGGGTTCATCGGCCAGCAAGACGGGCGGCTCGGCGGCCAGGGCACGGGCGACGGCCACGCGCTGCTGCTCCCCGCCCGACAGCTTCGAGGGGCGGTGGTGGAGCCGTTCCCCGAGGCCGATCTGCTCCAGGAGTCCGCGCGCCCGCTGCTCGGCGGTCGTCTCGTCGGAACCGCCGATCCGCAGGGGCATCATCACGTTCTCGAGCGCCGTGAAGTCGCGCAGGAGGTGGTGGAATTGAAACACGAACCCCACGTAGCGGTTGCGCAGGGCGGCGAGCTCCGCATCGGCCAGAGACGCGAGGTCGCGGCCGCCGAGGCGCACCCGACCGGCGGACGGCAGGTCGAGCCCACCGAGGATGTGCAGGAGGGTAGACTTGCCCGCCCCACTCGGACCCACGACCGCAATCGTCTCTCCCCTCGCCACCTCGAGATCGAGCCCGCGCAGGACGTGGATCTCGTTGCCCGTCGCTCCGCGAAACGTGCGTTCGACTCCCTCGGCGACGACCGGCGCGCCGTCAGTCATGGCGGATCGCCTCCACGGGCGTGTAACCAGCCGCCTGGCGAGACGGATAGATCGTCGCGAGCAGCGCGATCAGGAGCGAAGCCACGACGATCGTCGCCACGTCGAGCGGATTGATGTCCACGGGCAGGCGGTCGATGAAGTAGACATCGCCGGGCAGCGTGATGAACTGGTACTTCTCGAGCAGCCACGCGAGACCCAGGCCCGCGGCCGCGCCCAACGCCGTGCCGATCAGGCCGATCGCCACCCCCATCAGCACGAAGATCGCCGTGATGTCGTTGGCCCGCATGCCCATCGTCCGGAGAATGCCGATCTCCCGGATCTTGTCGCGCACGACCATGATCAGGGTCGAGACGATGTTGAACGACGCGACGAGGACGATGAGCAACAGGATGATTCCCATGGCGTACTTCTCGAGCTTCAGGGCCGAGAAAAGGCTGGCGTTCTGCCGCTGCCAGTCTTCCACCCGGTAGTTGAAGCCGAGCTCGTCGGCGAGGCGAGCGGCGACCTCGCCGGAACGCCACGGATCCAGGACGTTGAACTCGATGCCGGTGACGGTGCCCTCCATCCGCAGCAGATCGGCCGCCACGTCGAGATCGATGTAGGCGAACTTGGTGTCGTACTGATAGAGCCCCGTCTCGAAGATCCCGGTGACCACGAACGAACGCATCTGCGGCTGGATGCCCGTCGGGGTGATCTCGGCTCCCTGGAACGCCACCACCGTGACCGGCTCGCCGGGGAAGAGCCCGAGACGCTCGGCGAGCGTCTTCCCCAGTACGATCCCCGGCTTCCCGGACTCGGAAGGACCGAACGGCATGCGGCCGGAGATCAGGTGGTCGTCGATCTCCGTCACCGCGAGGGACGCGGAGTCGCCCGTCAGGCCGCGCAACACGGCGCCCTCGCCGTAGCTGCCCCCGGGAGGATTCAGGCCTACTTCGGTATAGATGAACGGCGAGGCGGCAACGACTTCGGGATCCTCGCGCACGAGGTTCAAGACCGACCGCCAGGCCTCCATCCGACCCGCCTCCGAACGCTCGAGCACGATCCCGTGCGCGTTGGCGCCGAGGATCTTCTCGCGCAGGTCCGTCTGCAGGCCCGACATCACCGCGATCACCACGATCAAGGCCATGACGCCCACCATCACGCCGCCGACCGCGATGAGCGTGATCAGCGACGCGAAGCCTCGGCCCCGACGACTCGCCAGGTATCGGCGGGCGATCCGCCACCGGAGGCGGCGCCGGGACCCGTTGCTCGCCCCGTGGACGTCAGTCGACATCGCGCAGCACCGGGTAGAGGAGCACGTCGCGAATCGCGGACTGGCCCGTGAGCAGCATCACCAGGCGGTCGACGCCGAGGCCCAGTCCGCCGGTGGGCGGCAATCCATACTCGAGAGCCCGCACGTAGTCCGCGTCGATGTCGGGCGCTTCTTCGTCCCCCGCCGCCCGGGCCCGCGCCTGGTCCGCGAAGCGCTCCCACTGGTCGATCGGATCGTTGAGCTCGCTGAACGCGTTCACCAGCTCGGTACCGCCCACGATCACCTCGAAGCGCTCGGCGAGGCCCGCGTCGCCCCGCTTCGGCTTGGCGAGGGGGCTCATCTCGATCGGATAGTCGAACACGATCGTCGGATCGACGAGCGCGGGCTCGGCAAACGCGCCGAACATCTCGTCGAGGAGCTGGGCGCGGCGCAGGCCGGCCGCGTCTTCTACCCGCTCTCCGAGGACCGAGCGCAGCTCGTCGTCCGAGGCGGCTCGCGCGTCGATCCCCGCTTCCCGCTCGATGGCTTCGAAGAAGGAGATGCGTTCCCACGGAACTGCCAGGTCGATGGACAGCCCATTCCATTCGAGCTCGTATCCCTCGCAGACTTCCTCGGCCGCGGCGAGGACGAGGCGCTCGGCGAGATCCATCATCGCTTCGTAGTCGGCGTACGCCAGGTACGCCTCGAGCATCGTGAACTCCGGGTTGTGCGTGCGGTCCAGCCCCTCGTTCCGAAAATCCTTGCCGATCTCGTACACCCGGTCGAGCGTGCCCACGAGAAGCCGCTTGAGGTAGAGCTCGTCGGCAATTCGCAGGTACATGGTTCGATCCAGCGTGTTGTGATGCGTCGTGAACGGCCGCGCGAACGCGCCTCCGTACATCGGCTGCAGGATCGGCGTCTCGACTTCCAGGTAGTCCTCTTCGTCGAGCACGCGGCGCAGGGCGCGGATGATCCGCGAACGCTTCACGAACACCTCCCGCACCTCGGCGTTGACGGCGAGATCCGCGTACCGCTGGCGGTAGCGCATCTCCACGTCCGCGAAGCCGCTGTGGACGACCTCCGTTCCGTCCTCCAGCACCTCGGTCTTGCCGAGCGGCAGGGGACGAAGCGACTTGGAGAGCAGCTGCAGCGACTCGACCCGGACCGTCACCTCGCCCGTGCGCGTCCGGAAGAGCTCGCCTTCCACCCCGACCCAATCGCCGAGGTCGAGCAGCTCGACGAGCGCCGCGTCGCGCTCCGTGATCTCGTTCTTCTTGAAGTAGACCTGGAGGCGGCCCGTGCGGTCACCCAGGTGTGCGAACGCGCTCCGCCCCATGTCGCGAATCGACACGAGGCGCCCCGCGACCCGGACGCGCTCCGGTGGTTCCTCGTCGTCGAAGGACGCGAGAGCGGCGGCGAGCTCGTGCGTCGGGGCGAAGGAGTAGGCATACGGATCGACGCCGATCTCGCGCAGCTTCTGGAGCTTGGCGTACCGGTCCCGCACCGGCTTGGGTCGGTCGTCGGACGCGTACCACTCGCGAATCGGGAGTCCGTCGCGCAGGCCCGGATCCATGTCGGTCACGTCTCGGCTCCTCCCTTGCGGCGCAGGAATCCCTCGATGAACGGATCCAGGTCGCCGTCGATCACGCCCTGGGCGTTGCCGACTTCGACCCCCGTCCGGTGGTCCTTCACCATCGTATACGGTTGCAGCACGTACGAGCGGATCTGGTTCCCCCAGGCGATGTCGGACTTCGAGTCCTCCAGCTTCTGCCGCTCGGCCTGCTGCTCTTCGAGGGCGCGCTGGTAGAGGGCGGCCTTGAGCATCTTCATCGCCTTCGCCTTGTTCTTGTGCTGGCTTCGCTCCTGCTGGCAGGCCACGACGATGCCCGTCGGCTCGTGCGTGATCCGCACGGCCGAGTCCGTCTTGTTCACGTGCTGGCCGCCGGCCCCCGAGGCCCGGTAGGTGTCGATCCGCAGGTCGGACTCGTTGATCTCGATCTCGATGTCGTCGTCGACGACCGGATACACGAAGACGGAGGCGAACGACGTGTGTCGCCGACCCTGTGCGTCGAACGGCGAGATCCGCACGAGCCGGTGCACGCCGTTCTCCGCGGCGAGATACCCGTAGGCGTGATCACCACGGATCTCGAGACTGGCCGACTTCAGCCCGGCTTCGTCCCCGGCCTGCGCCTCGAGCACCTCCACGTCCCAGCCGCGGCCCTCGGCATAGCGGGTATACATCCGGACCAGCATCTCGGCCCAATCCTGGGATTCCGTGCCCCCGGCGCCGGGGTGCACGGTGAGGAGGGCATCCCGCTCGGTGTCCGGGCCCTTGAGCATGTTGCGCAGCTCGAGCGCGTCCAGTTCACGGCCCACGCGCTCCGTGCCCCGCTCGAACTCCGCCTCCAGCTCGGCGTCGTCGGCGTCAGCCAGCAGGTTCGCGATCTCTTCGAGCTCCGAGATCCGGCCCGCGATCTCCATCCAGGGCTCGGTCCAGGACTTCAGGGACTGCGAACGCTCGATGACCTCTCGGGCTTCCTCCTGACGGTCCCAGAAGCCGGGCCGCGCCATGCGCTCCTCCAGCGAGGCCACTTCTTCCCGCTTGGCGTCGAGGTCAAAGAAACCCCCGTAGTTCGTCGAGACGCTGGGCGTGCTCGCGCAGCTGCTCGCGGTGGGCTTCTGCTACCGGCATGAGACTCTCCCCGGGACGATCCGTAATTGAACCCGCAATGAAAACGCGGGCCCTCCGCCCGGTGGCGAAGGACCCGTCGGATACGGGGCGAGTCTAGTCCCCGTTCCGGCCGCGGTCAAGCGACGCGATCATCGGGTGCCGCCGCCGGTCTCCTTCACGATTCCAGCGGCCCGGCGAGCAGCTCGAGATCGATCTCGCGCGATTCCGGATCGACGCGCGCCACCTGCACTTCGAGCCGGTCGCCGAGCCGGAAGCGGCGCTTCGAGCGCCGCCCCGTCAGCGACCACGTCTCCTCGTCGTAGTGGTAGTAATCGTCGACCAGCGAGCTGATGCGGATCAGCCCCTCGACCAGGACCTCGTCCATCAGCACGAACAGGCCGAACCCCGTCACGCCGCTCACCGTGCCCTCGAACGTATCGCCGAGGTGCCGGGTCATGTACTCGATCTTCTTGAGCTCGACGGAGTCGCGCTCGGCCGCCTCCGCCCGGCGCTCTCGCTCGGACGAGTGGCGGGCCGTGCGCTCGAGGGCCTCGCGGTCCTCTTCGCCCCTCTTCCCCGCCATCCAGCGCACGAGGGCGCGGTGCACGACGAGATCCGGGTACCGGCGGATCGGCGACGTGAAGTGGAGATACGCGTCGGACCCGAGGCCGAAGTGCCCGACGTTACGGATGGCGTAACGGGCCTGCTTCATGCTCCGCAGAGCGACGGCCGACACCAGGTACTCCTGGGGCCTGCCTTGCATGGCGTCGATCAGTCGCGCGACGTCGAGGGGCCGGACGGGATCCGCCTTGAGCGGCTGGTCGAACACCCCGGCCACCCGGCGCAGACCCTCGAGTCGATCCTCGGACGGCGGTTCGTGGATCCGATAGAGGACGGGCAGCTCGTGCGTCTCGCCCAGGCGAGCGATCGTCTCGTTGGTCAGGATCATCAGATCTTCGATGATCCGGTTCGTCTCGAGACGCGGCCTCGGGTGGATGGCCGTCGGAAGCCCTTCCTCGTCCAGCTCCACGTAGGTCTCGGGCAGCGCGAAGTCGATGGCCCCGCGGTCCTGCCGGCGCGCCCGGATGCCCCGCGCCACCTTCGCGAGCTTGCGGAGCGCGTCCGACATCTCGTCACCGCCTCCGGCTTCGAGCCGACGCTGCGCCTCCTCGTAGGACAGGCGCCCCCGACTGCGAATGACGCTCCGCACCGGCCGCGCCTCCTTCACGTGCCCGGCTCCATCCATCCGATACAGCACGGACACCGTGAGCCGGTCCTCGTCGGGCACGAGCGAGCACAGGCCGGAGGACAGCGCCTCGGGGAGCATCGGTACGACACGGTCCACCAGGTAGACGCTGGTGGCGCGTTCCTGCGCCTCCCGGTCGATCGCGCTGCCCGACTTCACATACCACGAGACGTCCGCGATGTGCACACCGATCTCCAGCTCGCCGTCCCCCAGATCCCGGACCGATACCGCGTCGTCGTGGTCCCTCGCATCCGCCGGGTCGATGGTGAAGGTCGTCCGGTCACGAAGATCTTCCCGCTCCCGCAAGTCTTCCGGCCGGATGCCGCGCCGCGCGACCTTGCCGGCCTCGTCTTCCACCCGGCCCGGGAAGTCAAGCGGCAGCTGGTGACCGATGAGGATCGAGAGCACGTCGACGCCGGCCTCGCCCTGCCGACCGAGGATCTGCGTGATTCGGCCGACCGGGGAGGGCTGGTCCTCGCCCCAGTTCTCGATCTCCACGACGACGACGTCGCCGTCGGACGCCTCGTTGGCGCCCTCGGCGGGAATGAAGATGTCCGTGCCGAGATCGGGCTCCTGAGGAACGACGAACCCGTATCCGCGCTTGGGATGATAGATCCCGGCGATCTGCTCCCAGGCCCGTTCGACGACGCGGACGATGCGACCGGCCGGGTTGCGCCCGGGCGGCCGCCGCTCGATCCGCACCAGCACGCGGTCGCCATCCACCGCGGTGGCGAGCTCGCGCCCCGGAACGAACACGTCCTCCGTCCCCGGTTCGTCGGGAATCACGAACCCGTCGCCCTTGCGCGTCACCTGGAGGCGTCCGGGCACGAGGTCGAACTGTTCCGGGACCGCGTACCGACCGCGTCGCTGCTTGACGATCAGGCCGTCCGACTCCATCTGGCGCAGCTGGTCGCGGAAGTCTCGATAATCGTCCTGCGGGACCTCCAGCTCCCGGGCGATCTCCTTCGCCCGCATCGGGCGGTTCGCCCTGGAGCGCAGGAATTCCAGCACGCGTTCGCGCTTCACGGGCGGCGCCTCACGGTCGTGGCTGGTAGGAGACCGACACCTGGAAGGGCGCGTCGCCGTCGAAGCCGGAGAAGTCGTCGAAGCTGCGCCCGACGTCGAGGCCGAACCCGCGATAGCGAACGCCCACACCGAGCGCGGCACCGCTGCGGCCTTCTCCCCCGGCCGCGTAACCGGCTCGCAGGTACGCGATCGACCGGTATCCCAGCTCGGCGCCCGCGAACAGGTCGAGGTCGTCGAACTCGCTGAACGTCTCCCGCAAGTCGGCCCTGGCGCGGACGCCGAGCGGCTGGTCGAGACCGGGACGCAGGACGTCCAGGGCGCCCCCGAGCCGAATCCGGGTCGGCAGCGGGTCCTTCGGGCCCCCGGAGCGGAATGCCACGCCCGGGCCGAGGTTCGCGAGGACGAGCCCGATGCGCAGACGGTCGAAGGTCGGCGGCCGACCGGCCACGGCGACGTCGAATGCATGGGCCGTAGCATCCGGCTCCAGGCCCGAACAGCCTCCGCACGATCCTCCGAGACGAACGAACTTGTAGCTCACCCCGCCCTCGATAAAAGCATAGATGGGGCGGGCTATCGTGAGTATTGCCATCGTATTGGCGGGCTCGATAGTTCCGAGCGACTGATTGCCCGCGTCCCGGGCGTCGATCGTGCCCAGGTCGACCGCCAGCAGGGAGAGACCGACTCGCGTCCGCCCCCAGCGATGCACGCCGCCGACGGCGTGCGTGGTCGTGCCGAAGTCGTTGGCCCCGTGATAGTACACCGCCCACTCGCGAATCCCCGCCAGGGCCGCGGGGTTCCAGACCGCCCCTTCGATATCGGCCTCCGCGCCGGCCACGGCGCCTCCCAGTCCCACGTTGTGGGCACCGAGCGGTACGAGGAGGAAGGTGGCCGCTTCGGCGGCCGAAGCGGCATCAGTGGCGTTCGTGGCCCCCTGGGCGCCGAGCCGGAGCGGAGTGACGAGGAGGGCCCCCAGCAGAGTGAGGGCGACCAGGCCGCTCTCAGTACGACTTCGCTTCATCGATCAGCAGGATGGGAATGTCGTCTTCGACTCGGAACACGAGGCGGCAGGTCGGACAGCGGAGCTCGTCGTCCTTCTCGACGTACTCCATCTCACCTCGACATTTCGGGCAGACGAGGATCTCGAGCAGACGGGTGTCGAGCGTCATCGGGTTCTTCCGGCGTGGCGGGTCATGTGGCCGATCAGCGGGACGGGACGGGATACCCGAGGAGCTTAAGCTTGCCCGGATTCTTCCGCCAGTTGGCCAGCACCTTCACCCGCAGATCGAGGTACACCCGCTCGCCGACGAACGCTTCGATCCCCTCCCGCGCCCTGATGCCGATGCGGCGTACGGTGCGTCCCCCCTTGCCGATCACGATGCCCTTCTGCGATTTACGCTCCACGTAGATCGTGGCCGCGATGTAGAGCGGTTCGGAGCCCTCGCGGTATTGCTCGATACCGACCGCCGTACTGTACGGCAGTTCCTCTCCCAGCTCCTCGAAGCACACTTCGCGGATCTTCTCCGCCACGAAGAAGCGGACTGGCGCGGTGGCCAGCTCGTCGGGCGGATAGTACGGCGGTCCGATCGGAAGGCGGCGCAGGACCGCGTCCCGGAGCTCCGCGACACCCAGTCCGCCCGTCGCGGTCGTCGAGATCACGGCCTCCCAGTCTCCCGACGCCTCGAACGCCTCGGCCACGGTCCGACAGGTCGTCTCGTCGACACGGTCGCGCTTGTTCAGGCAGAGAATCGTACGAGGAGCCGGCGGAGGGGTGTAGCCCGCGGCGTGCTCGAGACTTCGCTCGAAGCCCAGGTCCGCCACGTACACGAGCACGTCCGCGTCGAGCTCGCCGCCGCGCGCCTCCTCCTGCATGGACTCCTGGAGGAGGTAGCGGGGCTCGAGGAGACCCGGGGTGTCGATGAACACCGCCTGGTGCCTCTCGGTCGTGAGGATGGCCGTCACACGCTGGCGTGTGGTCTGGGGTCGGGCGGTGACGATGCTCAGCGACTCCCCGGTCAGGGCGTTCACGAGCGTCGACTTTCCGGCGTTCGCCAGGCCGACCAGCGTGACGAAGCCGGAGTGGAAGTCCCCCGAGGGCCCCTGGGTCTCATTCATGGGGGGAAGATGGCCCCACGCGAGACGCCGGGACAGGGCGGAGGGC
>JASFRN010000014.1:0-42010 GCA_050114915.1 Gemmatimonadales bacterium
GATGCGGACGCCGCGCCAGATCTCCACGGTCATCGAGCCTTTCCGGATCAAGAGCGTCGAGCCGATCCGGATGACGACGCCGGACGAACGCGACGCGCTGATCCGCGACGCCGGCTACAACGTCTTCCTCCTCGACGCCGCGCACGTGCTGCTCGACTTCCTCACCGACAGCGGCACCGGCGCGATGAGCGCCGCGCAGTGGGCGGCGATCATGCGCGGCGACGAGTCGTACGCCGGCAGCGACAGCTTCTTCCGCTTCCGCGACGCCGTGCGCGACATCACCGGCTTCGAGCACGTGATCCCCACGCACCAGGGCCGGGCCGCGGAGCGCATCCTGTTCACGACGGTGTGCGAGCCCGGCGACGTGATCCCGAACAACACGCACTTCGACACCACGCGGGCGAACATCGAGTTCACCGGCGCCATGGCGCTCGATCTGCCCTGCGCGGAATCGGCGGTCCTGTCGGAACCCGGGCCGTTCAAGGGAAACATCGACCTCGCGGGCCTCGAACGGGTTCTGGCGGACCGCGACCGGCGTGTGCCGCTCGCGATGATCACGGTCACGAACAACTCGGGGGGCGGCCAACCGGTGTCGATGGCCAACCTGCGGGCGGCCTCGGAGCTCTGCCGGGCGCACGGCGTGCCGTTCTACCTCGACGCGTGCCGATTCGCCGAGAACGCCTACTTCATCCAGCAACGCGAGGACGGCTGGGCGGACACGCCACTGATCGACATCGCGAGAGAGATGTTCGCCTGCGCCGACGGGGCGACGATGTCGGCCAAGAAGGACGGGATGGCGAACATCGGCGGCTTCCTCGCCACCAACGACGACGCGCTCGCACGCCAGGAGCGCGACCTCCTGATCCTCACCGAGGGCTTCCCGACGTATGGCGGACTGGCCGGACGCGACCTCGAGGCCGTGGCCGTGGGCCTGTACGAGGCGCTCGACCCCGACTACCAGAAATACCGAATCGCCTCGACCGCCTACCTGGGAGATCACATTTCCGCGGGCGGGGTGCCGATCGTCCAGCCGCCGGGCGGCCACGCGGTCTACATCGACGCGGCGGCGTTCTGTCCGCACCTGGAGCCGCTCGACTACCCCGGCATCTCGCTCTGCGTCGAGCTGTACCGCGAGGCGGGGATCCGCGCGGTCGAGATCGGCAGCGTGATGTTCGGGGCCGACGACCCCGAGACGGGGCGGCGCCGGCCGGCGCGCAACGAGCTCGTCCGGCTGGCGATCCCGCGGCGGGTCTACACCCAGAGCCACATCGACTACGCCGTCGAGGCGATTCTCAACGTGTACGAGCGCCGCGACGAGATGGGCGGGTACGAGATCGTCGAGGAACCGCCCTTCCTGCGGCACTTCACGGCGCGGTTCGCGCCGAACTATGACTGACGACAGGCCCGTCAGTACCAGCGCGCGTGGTTCATCTCCCGGCGGTATCTCGCGATCCCGAGCCAGGCGGGATTGGCGGACCGCCCTCGCGTGGCTGACGCTCCAAGCGCTCGCTAGGTTTGATACGATTCGAGAGACGTGATTCACGACCATCGGAGCACCTGGTATGACCTCGACCGGAATCATCACGATGATCGCCATCCTCGCCTTCGTGTGGGGAGGCTTCGCGCTGCTCGTATTCACCGCGATCCGCAAGGAGCGCGCGAAGACGAGGGACGCGTGAGAGCCGGGGCGCCGACCCGCGCCGCGGCCGCGCTGAGCCTGGTTCTGACGATGACCCTGATCACCGCCTGCGGAGGCGCGGACTCCGGGCGCGACAGCGGCGCGGAGCCCGGCGCGGCCGAGCGGCGGCTCGCCCAGTTCGCGCCGACGACGATCAGCTTCGACGACTCGCTGCTGGACGCGAACCAGCGAAAGGTCGTGGCGAAGCTGGTCGAGGCGTCTCGGCACCTGGACGATGCGTTCAAGCTCCAGTACTGGCGCGGCAACGCACACCCCGAGGATGTCCTGCCGGCGGGCACCTCGGAAGAGGCGGACGCGATCCGCGCCTACTACCAGATCATGTACGGTCCATGGGACGAGCTGGAGGGCGACGAGCCGTTCCTCGACGTCGGCAGGAAGCCCGAGGGCGCCGGCTTCTATCCCGAGGACATGACCCGCGAGGAGTTCGACGAGTGGATCGAGGAGCATCCCGGGGATCGCGACGCGTTCACCTCGGGCTACACCGTGATCCGGCGGACCGAAGACGGCGGACTCGAGGCGGTGCCGTACTCCGAGGCCTACCGGGCCGAGCTGGAGCCGGCGGCGAAGGCGCTGCGCGAGGCGGCCGCCGCCGCGGACAACCCGTCGCTGAAGAGCTTCCTCGAGCAACGGGCCGACGCCCTGCTGTCGGACGAGTACTACGACAGCGAGGTCGCGTGGATGCGCCTCGAGGACAACCTCGTCGATCCGACCCTGGGACCTTACGAGGTCTACGAAGACGGGCTGTTCGGGCAGAAGACGTCCTTCGAGTCGTTCATCGGGCTCAAGGATCCCGGCGCCAGCGAGCAGCTCGCGCGGCTCGAGAGCTTCCTGCCGGACCTGGAGCGGGCGTTGCCGATCCCCGACGAGCACAAGTACCTCGACCGCCCCTTCACGTCGCCGATCTCGGTCGTCGACCTGATCTACGCGGCCGGCGAGGCGGGCAAGGGGGTGCAGACGATCGCCTTCAACCTCCCCAACGATCCGAAGGTGCGGGAGGAAGAGGGCTCGAAGAAGGTGATGCTCCGCAACGTGATCCAGGCGAAGTTCGACAAGATCCTCAAACCGATCGCCGAAGAAGTGCTCGTGAAGGAGCAGGCCGATCGGATCGGGCCGAACCCGTACTTCACACGGGTACTGATGCACGAGCTCTCGCACGGCCTGGGGCCGGACTACGTGACCGGCAAGCCCGACGTCACGGTCAACCAGGCGCTGAAGGACCGCTACTCGGCCATCGAGGAGGCGAAGGCCGACGCGGTCGGCACGCACAGCCTCGGCATTCTTACCGACCGCGGCGAGTACGACGAGGACTTCCGGCAGGAGGTCTACATCGACCACGTGGCGGACATGTTCCGCTGCATCCGGTTCGGCGCCACCGAGGCGCACGGGCTCGGCTGCCTGACGCAGCTCAACTACCTGCTCCAGAACGGCGCGATCACCTACGACGAGGAGAGCGGGAAGTTCGCGGCGGACCTCGAAGCGATGCCCGAGGTGATGTCGGAGCTCGCCTCGCAGTACCTCCTCATCGAGGCGACCGGCGACTACGCCGGCGCCGGGCAGTTCCTCGAACGCTACGGGAAGATGCCGCCGGAAGTGCAGGACGCGCTCGATCGGCTGGCCGGGCGTGTGCCGGTGGACCTCGATCCGCACTACGCGGTGACCGACATGGGAGAGAGCTGAGCATGGCGCCGAGGATCCGCCGCGGCGCTCCACTCGCCGGCCCGGTCGGCGCCGGTCTACTCGCGCTCGCCGCCTGCGCGCCCGGCGATGCCGGCAACTCCGCGGCCGACGCCGAGGGGGCGGCCCCGCCGCCGCCAGAAGTATCTCTCACCACGATCGCGGCCGATTCGCTGCGGAGCGAAATCGCGGTCCTTGCCGACGATTCGCTCGGCGGTCGCGGGCCGAGCACGCCGGGCGAGACGAAGACGATCCGCTATCTGACGAACGAATTCCAGGCGCTGGGCCTCGAGCCCGGAAACGGGGATTCCTGGACCCAGAGCGTGCCCCTCGTCTCGATCACGCCGTCCGACGACATGGCGCTGGCCGTGACCGGCCAGGACGGCACCGAAGACCTCCAGCACGGTTCGCAGTTCGTCGCCACGACCGAGAAGGTGGAGCCGGAGATCTCGATCGAGAGTTCCGACATCGTGTTCGTCGGGTACGGGATCGTGGCACCCGAGTACGGCTGGAACGACTACGAGGGCCTCGACGTGAAGGGGAAGACGGTCGTCATCCTCGTCAACGACCCTGGCTACGCGACCGGGAACGACTCGCTGTTCAACGGTCGGACGATGACCTACTACGGTCGCTGGACCTACAAGTACGAAGAGGCGGCACGGCAGGGCGCAGCGGCCGCGCTCGTCGTGCACCGCACCGGTCCCGCCGGCTACCCGTGGAACGTGGTCGAGAGCGGCTGGACCGGACCACAGTTCGGACTCGCCGACCCGGGCGACGCGCCACTGCTGGACGTCACCGGCTGGATCAGCGAAGACGCCGCCCGGCACCTGTTCGACCGGGCCGGCCTCGATTTCGACGCGCTCGACCAGGCCGCCCTGACCGCCGACTTCACGGCCGTGCCCCTCGGCCTCCAGGCCTCGCTGAAGATCCACAACACGATCTCGCGCTCCGAGTCGTCGAACTTCCTGGCCGTGCTGCCGGGGTCCGAGCGGCCCGACGAGTTCGTGATCTACACGGCCCACTGGGATCACTTCGGGACCGACCCGACCGTCGAGGGCCCGGACAAGATCTACAATGGAGCGCGCGACAACGCCTCCGGTACGGCCGGGCTGATCGAGATCGCCCGGGCCTTCCGGGCGGCGGCGGATGCCGGGCGACCGGCGGCGCGCTCGGTGTTGCTGCTCGCCGTGACGGCCGAGGAGCAGGGCCTGCTGGGATCGAAATACTACGCCGAGCACCCCGTGAAGCCGCTCGATCACACCGTGGCCACGATCAACATGGACGCGTTGAACACGTGGGGGCCGACGAAAGACATCACCGTGATCGGGCTCGGGAACTCGGAGCTCGACGATTACGCCGCGGCCGCCGCGAAAGCACAGAACCGCTACCTGCGGCCCGACGCCGAGCCCGAGAAAGGGTACTTCTATCGGTCCGACCACTTCGAATTCGCCAAGCAGGGCGTCCCGTCTTTCTATACGGACCCCGGCATCGACATGGTGGAGGGTGGCGAGCGGGCCGGGCGCGCCGAGCTCGAGGCGTACACGGAGGAGCGCTACCACCAGGTCGACGACGAGCTCGACGACACCTGGGACCTGGCCGGCGCGGAGCTCGACCTCGAGCTCTTCTTCCGGGTGGGGTGGACGCTCGCCAACGAGACGAGCTGGCCGAACTGGCGCGAAGGCAACGAGTTCCGGGCGAAGCGCGACTCGATGATGGGTGGCGGCAGCTGAATTCGCTCCCGGCTCATCTCCTGTATGCTACGATCCGTTCCACGCCCAATTCGTCCTGGCGCACGCCCAGGAACAGCTGCGGCGTCAGATCGAGAAGTTTGAAGCTAGCGGGAAGGGTAACCGATTCCGAGATTTCGCCGGAGTCATCGTGCCGAACCCAAGTGACGAGGGTGTCCCGCGGAGTCGACGGCAGGGAGACCCAGAGCTCCGTCGGATGTCCCGGAGCTCCTCCCGCCACGAGCCCGGTGAAAGCGGGCCCTCGCTCGTGTAGCGGCATCTTCGCGAGGTTCCCCTCCAGCCGAGCGACGAGTGCGAGGTCGCCCAGCTCCTCCGCGGCGGCCCGAGAATACTCGTGGCGTAGAGACCCGTCGATGGCGTAGCCTTCCCGGCCGGCGCGCAGAATACGTCGAACCCGCCCGCGGGGACTCCGAAACACCAGTTCGTAGCGCTCGGTTTCCCCGCTCACGACACGACCGTTGGTCACCGCGTGACGTGTACTATAGGAGAACGGCATATCTGACTTCGACACGGAGACCGAGTTGGCGCTGGCCTTGATTCGAACGAGTATCTCTTGTCCGCTGAAAGTGCCGAACGGGATGGCCGATCCGTCCTCCGCCGCGACGAAGATCAAGCGCACCGAATCTCGCCTCAGCCCTTCCCTCGACGCGGCTCCCAAGACCGGACTCTCAATCAACAGGAATTGCCTCTCCAGGACGCCGATCACGGTGCGGAGCGGATAGTCCGCGTGGACCCGAACCGTACGCGCCATGCCGTCGGGTCCGAATACCGTGAGCCGCGACGCGAGAAAGTCATATACCCACACCGAATCCGGTAGCAGTAGCCCTGCCGCCGTGACGTCTCGAAACTCCCCCGGACCGTCGCCGTCTCTGCCGAGTCTACGGGTCTCTTTTCCGCCGTCATCGAACACTCGCACGGAATGTGTGCCACCGTCGGCGACTGCCACGGTTCCATCCGGCAGCATGAAGCCCGAGGCCACGCGATACAGCGGCTCCGTGTCGCCGGTGACCTGCAGGATGACGTCCGGGAGATCGGCGACTGGATGCCGAGACGGGAAGCCAAGAGCCGGGAGCTCCTGGATTCTGATGCCCGCACTATCCCGCGCGGTGACGATGGCCGCTCCGGACGAATCGGCCTCTCGCGGCCCGCATCCCGTGCCGGCGGCGAGCAGGGCCACCAGGCCCAGCCCTGCCGCGCCGTCCCGCTTCATGGCTCGCCCGGCCCATCAGCCGTCAGCACGACGGCCGCAGCTCTGCCGAGATCGTCAGTGGTGACGCCGTAGAGCTGCTCGTGCCAGACAACGACCGGGTCCAGACGTAGATGCACCCATGACGTCACGGTTGCCACGAAGTCACCGTCGGGCGAGAAGACGTCGAACCAGGTGGGAGGGTCCGATGGGCCGCTGGAGCGCCGTACCCAGAGCTTGCCGTCGTCGGCGGCGTGGAGCCGGGCGATGAACGGCCGTCGGTCGGGCACGCGCTCGGCCTGAGCGCTGATCGGAAGACCCGTCAACGAGTCGAGGCGGGCGAGCACGCTGTCCCGCTCCGCCGGCTCGACTTGAGGGGCCTTCTCCCGACGGCGGATTCGCGCGATCGTATCTCCGGCCCAACTCACGCGGAAGATCTCGTACGGCCGCCCGTGACCCAGCCACAGCGAGCCGTCGCTGGCGAGGGTCCACACATAGCGGGTGCCCCAGGGGATCGGCAGGAAGACGCTCGCGTCGGTGGGAAGCTCGAAATGCGGCAGCGGTTCGCCGACGCGGAAGGAATCGACCTTGGCCATCGTCGTGTCGAGTCGGAAGACCGTTTCGGCCGAGACCCTTCCCCAGATGCCGGCGCCGCTCTCCGCGAAAGACCCGTCCGGATCCTGCCGGGCGCGCCACGTCAGTGGATTCCCGACGATGCCGCGAGCGCGCTCCTCCGAGAGCTCTCCGCGCTCGTCGAACGCGGAGTAGCGCTGGTTGGCGAAGTCCGACACCCAGACTCGCCCTTCCCGGTCGGGGAAGAGCCCGATTGGGCTGACTAGCTCTCCGGGCCCCTGACCTTCCCGGCCGACGCCGAACAGCCGGTGTCCGAGGGTGTCGTGGACGAATATCCGTAGGTTGCTCGCATCGAGGATCCAGATGCGCCCCGCCGAGTCGACCGTGAGTCCGCCGATGCGTCCGAATCCTCCCTCCGCCTCGGGGCGATCGATGCGGAGAGCTTCCACGTACGGGCGGGTCGACGCCTCCGTCCCCGAGCTTCCGGTATTGCTCCCCGAATCGCGAGCGCATCCCGCCGCCACGATCACGATCAGCCCCAGGACCCATCCACGCATCGCCCCCTCCCCCCTGCGTCAGCGGACGATCGGCGCCACGATCACTCGCTGCACCCCCAGCTCGTCCGTCGCGATCACGACCGCCGTATCGCCCCGCACGCTCGCCAGCTCCGTGCCGGCCGGGAGGGTGAGCCGCGCCGTCGCTCTGCCCGTAGCCGATTCAAAGGCGATCCACTCACCCGGTCGCTCCGATCCCGGCTCGCGAAACCGCTCGAGCCACACGTGACCGCCGCCCACGACCATCCGTCCATGAAGAGGCACGTTCTCCGGATAGGGAGTGGCCTCGAGCATGGCCGTCTGCGCCGCACGGGCAAAATCGGGAAGGGTAGCAAGCTGTGCCAACCGCCTCTCGCGATAGGCGGCCTTCATCCGGTCTGTCAGCGGCTCCGCCGGCACCGGCACCTGGCCGATCCGTCGCACTGCACCGTCCGCCGCCAGCCAGAGCACGCCGAACCGGGAGCCGTCGGCCAGGGCCATCACGGCGCCGTCCACCGTCCGCTCCAGGGAGGCCACGGCGCTGGATTTTCCGAAAGGAAGCGGCCCCACCGAGCGACTGTCACCGGACACGAACCGGAAGCTCTCGCCGTCCAGAATGTCGGCGATGCGCGTCACTTCGCGCCCGTCGGCGTCGAAGACACGATATGAGCCGACCACCGCGAGGACGGCGGTGGTGTCGCCGGGGGCGGCTGAGGCGCCGCCGACCTTGCCAATGAAGCGTCCGTCGGGGAAGACGTCCACGGCCGATGCGCCCCCCAGCCCGCCGACTGCGGGTCCCGTTCCGGCGCCCCCGTCGGGGGGCGCCGTCCCGCCTGCGGGCTGAAGGCGAAGAGTACGCCCGACGGCCCCCTCGTCGTCGAGGATCGTCAGGCGACCCGTGAACCCGTCCGACACCGCCAGCGAATCGCCGTGCCAGGGTCGCACCCAGGCGATCATCTGATATTCCCCGGGACCGTCGCCCTGGCCGCCCACCGAGCGGAGCAGTGTGCCGTCCCTCTCGTAGACCCTGAGCTCTCGGGTGCCCGAGTTCGCCAGGATCAGCCGGCCGTCCTCGCCCAGCCAGGGCGATCTCACATCGTACAGCTCGTGGCCCGGCGGGCCTTCCGTCGCGCCGATGGACAGGACGACATTGCCCAGCGTCACCCGGGGAATCGATGCCAGGGGTGTCTCCGCCACCGGAATGCCGGCGGAGTCCCGCCGGACGGCGTCGTCCGCCGTGACGGCCGGCTCATCGCTCCCGCAGGCCGCACCCGCGGCCACCAGACACGTCAATGCCAGCCGCCGCCCGTGCGCCCTGGCCTCTTCCCGCCGTCCACCCATCATCCACCTCCCTGTGTGGCAAGTGTCAGCCGGTCAACCGGAGCACGAACAGCCCTTCCGTCGCGCTCGTCACCAGCACGATCCCGTCACCGAAGAACGGGTAATTCGACCACGTCCCGTCGAACCACTGATCGTCGTCCTGCGGATGCGTGTCGATCCACGCGCGCTCGACCGGATTCTTCGGGTCGGTGACATCCACGGCTCGCAGGCCATAGTTGTAGTTCGACTGCCACGCGATTCCGCCGACGATGAAGACGTTGTGATCGATGGCCGACGTCGGGCCGTAGTGAATGCGAGAGAGGACCGGATCGTCGAGATCCGTCACGTCCCATACGAACATTCGGGTGGCCGACTCGCCTCCCGACACCTCGTCCAGCTCGTCGTTCGTGATGAAGTAGCGTTGATCCTCGGTGAGCCATCCCTGGTGTACGTAGTTCACGTTCGGATAGCCTGCGGTCGCGACGGAGTGCGGTGACGACTTGCGGCTCACGTCGACGATGGAAATCGCGGTTTCATTGGCGCCAAAGCAGATCTCGTGGCCGGAATAGTCCGGATCCGGTCCTTCGTAGACGACGCACCGCACATCGTGCACGTACCCGGTCCGGTGGATTCCGGTCTGCGGATCGGCGAAGCAACCCGCGAATGCCGGACTTTCGGGGTTCGCCAGGTCGATCATGTGCAGACCGCCACCGCAACTGTCTGCCGTGCCATGGGCGCCGACCGCATATGCGAAACCGGTCTCCTCGTCGATCGCCAGGTTGTGGATGCTGCCGAGTCGCGTGTAGCGCGCATCGACCGAGAACGTCTCGAACACCTCGACGTCGCGCAGACGTGTGAGGTCGAACACCTGGATCCCGTGACTCGGCGAGCCATCGGCGACGACGTAGGCATGGTTCGCATAGACCTTAACGTCACGCCAGTAAGTGGGGGCGTCGGCGGCCGGTAGAAATCCCAGAGTCCGGGGGTTCAGCGGGTCCGTGACCCGCACGAAGGCGAGTCCGTCCATCCGGCCGACGAGTGCCCAGCGATCTCCAGTCACAGGATCGATCCAGCCCCAGATGTCGTTGAGCTCGATGCCCGGTCCGCCACCCAAGCCGGCGATGGGTAGATACGCGAGAAGTTCGAAACCACGGCATGGAAATGGACCGACGAACCCGCCTTCGCACGGACGCACGCTCCCCAGCAGAGCCCCGCCGAGGGGTCCTTCGATACGGACCGTGACCTCCACGCTGGTTTCCTCCGCGTTCGATGTCGCGGTGATCTTGGCCGTTCCCGGCCCGACTGCCGTCATCTCGCCGGTTGCGTCGACGACCACGACCCCCGGTTCGGAGGTCGCGAAATCGGCCGCGATCTTTGAGACGGCATTGCCGTTGGAATCCGCCGCCGCCATCGATGCCCGGCCGATCTGGCCCACCCGGCGGAACTCCGTCACGTCAACCGTGAGGCGCATGTCGACGGGAATCTGCTCGACCGCTGCTTCGATGGTCGCGACCGCGTCGCCGGAGACCGCGCTCAGGGTCGCCGTGCCGTTGCCCTCGGACGTTGACAGACCCGTCATCGAGTCGACCGCGACGACGGTCGGGGCCGAGCTGAACCACTTTACTTCAGCGCCCGTCACCACGTGGCCGTCGTCATCCGTGACGGTCGCATGGAGCTCGAGCGACGAGCCGATCGCGCCGAAGCTGAGCTTCGAGGGTTCGATCTCGATTTCCAGGATCGGGTCCTGGGAGCCAGGCTGCGGACCGGGCGTCTTTGGTCCAGCTGGCTCGTTCGCACAGCCACTCGCGATGCATGCGACGAGAAGACAGGCGATCTGAATCGTTTCGGGGCGAAAGTTCATCTCGTGTTCCTTCCGTGGTCCTGTGCCGCCCGTGGGTCGACGCTCGCTTCACCGACCATAACTCTCCGCCAATTCCTCAAGGCGGACGCGCAGCCAGGGTTCGGTGCGCCACGTCCCACGGGTCATGACGCCCAACCGGCGGCGCAGGTTGGCGAGATTCTCCAGCGGATCGGCCTCCAGCAGGATGAGATCGGCCCGCCGACCCACCTCAATGGTTCCGAACGACTCGGCGTCGGGAAGCTGACGGGTGATGAACTCCCCGGCGTTCCTCGTCGCGATCTCGAGCACGCGCTCGCGCGGAATCCCGATCTCCTCCATGAGCTCCAGCTCGTGGAGCATCGAGAGGCCTGGCGCCAGCAGGACGGTCGGGGAGTCCGAACCGGCCAGGAGCGGGATACCCGCGTCGAAGAACTGCTTCGTGAACTGCCCGATGAAGGCGAAAACCGGGTCGAGCTGGCCCGGCGTCGAGCCATCGGGGTTGTACAACCGCTGCTGGTAGATCTTGCGTTGCCACAGCTGCAGGGTGGCCGGATGCAGATAGCGCACCCCTTCCTGGTCGAACACGGCCTGCTCGGCCGGCGTGTTGCCGCCCCAGACCCGAGTGATCGCTTCCTCCACGGCGAGCGTCGGATTGACCCACACGCTGGCGGCGAGGGTCTGGTCAATCGCGGTGGCGATGAGATCCGGGCGGACCTCGTTTCCGAACACGGAGGTCAGATACCCGCCGTGGCCGGCGTGCGAGACGAGCACCATCCCTCCGGCGATCGCCGCCTCGAAGCCGACCGGTTGGGGCACGTGGCCGATGACGGGAAGACCGAGTGCACGACCTTCGTCGACCAGGGCCGCGAACGCGGCGGCGTCGGTGTAGTTGTAGACCTTCAGGAAGTCGTACCCGAGAGAAGCAGCCTCGTCGGCATAGCGGCGAGCCTCCGCCGCGCCCGTGACCTGGACGTTGGCTGGTGACCCGTCCTGGATCCCCCGCGCGTAGCGGGCCGTGTAGATCGTCGGCCCCAGGAGCGATCCGGATTCCACGTCCCGCGCCCACTGCGGCAGTGGCTCGCCGAAGTCTCCCTGCCCGAGGATCGTCGTCACGCCGGCTGCCGTATACAGCAGCAGCTGTCCGGGCGCGGCCTCGACCGACGTCTCCGTGGCGACGTGCGTGTGCATGTCGGCGAGGCCCGGCATGAGGAACCGCCCGGTACCGTCGACGACGTGGGCGTCGGGAGGTGGCGTGACGGCGCTCGACGGCCCGATCTCTACGATCTTCGAGCCGTCGGTCACGACGGTTTGGTCCGCGATGGGAGCGGATCCGTCCATCGGCAGCACCATCACGTCCACGAACGCCACGGGCCCCGAGACCTCTTCCTGGGGAATCGCCTGAGCGACCCGGATCGGCCAGTCGGCGGAGGCCCCGTCGAGCGAAGCGACGATGCGGGTCGTTCCGTTCGAAACCGCCGTGACGCGCCCCTCGTCGTCGACGCTGGCGACGCCCGGGTCCGAGGAGTTCCACTCCAGCCCGGCGAGCGAGGTGAGCGCGGTCCCACCCGCGTCGAAGGCCCGGGCGTCGAGTCGGGTCCCCAGGCCCAGGACCGCGAGGACCGAATCGGGACCGCTGAGCCGAATCGTCGCCGCCCGCCGATCGACGACGATCGTCGTGTCCGACCGGATCTCGCCGGAGCGGGCGCTGATACGGCCCCGCCCGTCCGCACGCGCGGTCACGACGCCGGCCGCATCGAGACCGATCACGCTCGGCGTCGTCGAGCTCCATTCGGGAGTGATCGGGCCCTGCGAGCCGTCGCTCAGCTCTACGGTCGCGCCGAGATGCACGGTGTCACCCGCCCAGGTCAGGGTGTCGCGCGACAGCCGCAGCTCGATCTCGCTGGCGACGGGTGACGGCCCTCCGGGCGTGTCGGCGCCGCAGGCATCCAGCGCCGCGGTCAGCGCCAGGAGCGGCAGCACGCCGAACGCCGCCCGAGGGGGTCTCATCGGTCGAGAGCCCCAGACGGAAGAGGGTTGTCCTCGCGCTCGTAGTCCCAGGTAATCGAGTGAATCCACCAGCGCGAGCCGTCGTGAACCAGCTGCATGCTGTTGATCCCCCTGGCGAAAGGCGCTTCGCCCGGGTCGCGGTACGACGCGAACGTCGTCCAGACGTGCGCAATGTGCCCGAAGCGCTGCACTCGACGGGCGATCTCCCGTTCGTAGAAGGGCTGCTCGGGGGGCGTGGTTCCTACGGCGGAGATGAACCCCTCGAGGGTCATCACCTGATTGCGCACCTGTCCGGTCTGGTCGGTCCAGGTGCGTACGAGCTTCGCATCGGCCGCATGGAGGCGGCGGAACCTGTCCCAGTCTCGAGGCTGGCCCGCGGGACCGGATATCGACGCGTAGACGGCGGCGACGATGCCATCGATGCTCTCCACATCGCCGATCTGCTGTGCTCCGGCCGGCGGCGGACTTCCCACGCACAGGGCGATGCAAAGCGCGATGGCCCATCGAGCACCGGGTGAAGCGACTCCGCCATTCGTCATATCCTCAGGCTCCTGTGGCTCGGGCGACATGGGTGACCGGTAGAGCGCGTGCTCCGAGCTGGCCGCCGGCGTCCGATGCGTCCCGGCGCGCGATCACGAACACGGTGCTGACCAGCACGAGGGCGACGACGATGCCCAGCACGACGAAGACAAGGCGCTTTACGTCCATTGCTCGGTCTTTCTCTGTTCGCCCCGTGGAGAGGACCGGCCGGGCGCTCGGGGCAAGTCGCCCGGCCGGTTCTTCGCTCGTCAGTCGAGCGGGATCCCCGCGACGACGAGTACCTTGCCCGGGCCGGTGCTGAGGCCGCCCGACAGCAGGAAGTCGGGATTTCCGTCCCCGTCGAGATCACCGACCCCGACCGCGTCATAGCCGAGCTGATCCATGGCCGTCGTATGGGTGAACGTCCGAAGCACGGAACCGTCCGCTCCCGACAGCAAGAAGGCCTTGCCGGCCTGATTGCCCCCCTCATTGTGGAGCCACGCCGCGACGAAGACGTCGGGCACGCCGTCACCATCCGCATCCGCGTTGGCGCCGCGGCCGATCCCGAACTGGGCGCCCGCCTGGTCGCCGGTGGCCTGCCAGACGAGGCTCCCGTCGGCCCCCGAGAAGATGTACGCCCGGCCGGTATTCGCGGCGGTGGCGCTGTTCTCGATGTCAGACGCGAAGATGTCCGGTACGCCGTCTCCTGAAAGGTCGCCGGGGCTTTCTAGCCAATACTGACCGAGCCTCGAGCCGGTGGCGTCTGGCGGGATCGACGGGTACAGGGGTGAACCGTCGACGCCGGAGAGCACGTACACCCTGCCACCTCCCGGAGTATCGGAGGCGCCGACGAGCAGGTCGTCGTGGCCGTCGGCGTTCAGGTCACCCGCGCTCCCTACCGCAGCGCCGAACGCCGCGCCCCCGGTAGCTGGATCATGGCTGAACAGCAGCGCCCCGTCGACGCCCGAGTAGACGTAGATGCGTCCGGCGCCGCTCGAGGCCCGAATCGCACCGACGATCACGTCGTCCCTTCCGTCGCCGTCGACATCGCCCGCGCGGCCCACCGAGAAGCCGAACGCCTCGGCGGCGTCTCCCGTGATCGCCCGGATCTCGGACCCATCCGCGCCCGAGAGAATCCGAACCGTGCCAGTGCCCGTTCCTCCGAGGATCACGTCGGGCGTCCCATCGTCGTCGATGTCCCCGGCGAGATCTACCCCGGACCCGAGCTGCTCGCCGGCCGCGCCGGTGGCCCGGAAGAGCTCGGTGCCGGTTGCGCCCGAGTAGACGTACGCACGGCCCGCCCCACCTCCATAACCCGGCGCCGTGACCACGAAGTCGGATGCTCCGTCACCGTCGAGGTCGCCCAGGTGCTCCATGAGGAAGCCAAACTGATCGCCCGCCCCTTCGCCTTCGAGCGTATAGAGCGTCGTGAAGGTGACCAGGGTTCGCACGCGGGCATTCGAGGCGCTGCCGTTGTTGTTCGCCGCGCTCGGATCGTTCGTCGGGGATTCGGCGGATGCGACCGCGGTCGCGGGTCCGACGGCCGGGACCGTCGCCGTGACGGTACGTGTCGCGTTCGCGCCATCCTCGAGATCGACGGCGGGCCAGGTGACCGTGCCGTCGGCGAAGGTGCCACCATCCGAGGCGGAGACGAACCCGGCGCCCGGAGCCAGCTCTACGGAGAGCACCACTTCTTCCGCCGTCGACGGCCCAGCGTTCTCGACTGTTGCCTCGAACGTCGCTTCCGAGGCGGCCGCGCCGGTCAGCGGTCCGGTGAGTGTGACGCTGACGTCCGCAGCCACTCCGAAAGATGTGGTCACGCGGGAGACGTCGGAGCTGCCGTCGTTGTTGGACGGCATCGGATCGTTGACGGCGGAGGTCGCTGACGCGCTTGCGGTCGCATCACCTTCGTCACCGGTCAACGTGACCTTGAAGAGCCTGGTGGCCCCCGGGATGAGCGTGGAAACCGTGGGCCAGGTGACCGTTCCGTCCCCGATCGTCCCGTTCTTGTCGACGCTGACGATACGACCGCCGACGACTTCATATGTAACTTCGACACTGGTGGCGTCGTCGGGGCCGGAGTTCCGGACCGCGATCTCGTGCTCGACGTTCATCCCGACGGTCGTCGCCTCGGGACCCGTCAGTGTGACCGTGACATCGGCGCTCTCATCTCCCGGCCCGCCCATTTTGTCGGTACCGCACCCCACGGCAAACGCCGCGATCAGCAGAAGGCTGGAGCACCTGGCCAACCCCGTCCACCGAGCGGGCGTGCCCCCGATCGAGGATAGCGTGTTCATACGCATTTCGTTTCGTCTCCCGAGGAGTGTGTGATGGTCCCATAGTATTTCTATGGTATTGGATACTAAATGTTCCATAGAAACTCAAGGGGTAGGAGCAAGTACTCGAGATTCGAGAGCGAAGAAACGCTGTCGAGCTTGCGATGCTGCGGGAACCTTTTCATGCTACGCACCATACGATTCCTATGGAACAGGGGGACGCATGGATTTGAAGCTGGATCTGATGCGAGGCACGCTGGACATGCTGGTGCTGACGACACTCGTCGGCGGGTCGCGTCACGGCTACGACATCGTGCGAGCCATCCAGGAGGGCTCGCACGACGCGCTGCAGGTGGAAGAGGGTTCGCTCTACCCGGCGCTGCACCGGATGGAACGCAAGGGATGGATCGAGAGTGAGTGGGGGCGTTCGGAGAACAACCGGCGAGCGAAGTTCTACCGGCTGACGAAGGACGGTAGAAAGCAGCTGCTGGCGGAGATCTCGTACTTCCGCCGCTTCACGGAAGCCGCGGAACTCCTCCTGGAAGGACGCCTGGGGACTGAGGAGGCAAGCTGAGAATCGTCGATCGCGGATTCCGAGCGTGTCTGCGGTTCGTCCGGCGCCTGGGCGGTAGCTTCGGCGCGGACGACCTCGCGTTGCGCTCCGAAGTAGCGGACGAACTGGCGTTTCACGTCGCCTGCAGAGCCGAAGAGCTGCAACGCAGCGGCATGTCGGAAGCCGAGGCCGAGTGCGAGGCACTCCGCCGACTCGGGGACCCCGAGAAGCTCCTCGCGAGATGTCTGCGCGCCCGGCGCTCTCCGATTGGACGACTGGCGCGAGCCGGGGCACCCGTACTGCTGCTCGGGCTCGCCGTCTCGCTGGTCACGCCCTTCCTGGCGACCCTGGACGTCACCCTGCTGCGGCCCGCCGTCCGCAATAGCGGATCGGACCTGGTAATCGCCTGGACGGAGTACGTCCCGACCGGCACCCTCCAGACGGTCTCACGTGCGGATTTCAGGGACTGGCGCCGCGCCCTTGCTGGACCGGGCCGGCCATTCGAATCGATGGCCCTCTATGCTTCACGTCCGGGTAACCTGCGCAGGTCGAACGAGCCCGCTCGATCCGTACGCGTGCTGCTCGCCAGCGCGGACCTCCCGGGTACACTCGGACTCCGGCTGGCCGGTGAAGCAGGTCAGCCCCGAACTGCGCTTCCACCCGGAACCGCACTTCTCACCCACGCGACCTGGCGGGCTCTGTTTGGCGACGACGCAGATCCGGCGCGATCACGCACGGTGGTCATCGACGGCACGAGATACGAAGCCGCTCGGTCCCTGGCGCCGGAGGCGCGGCTCCCCTTCGCCGCGGATGTCTCGATTCCACTCCCGGCTGCCTCCGACGCGAAGATGGACCAGCTGCGCGGCTGGCGGAACTTCTACGCTGTCGGACGACTGGCGCCGGGTGCGATGCAACGCGAGGTGGAGACCGCGATGCGGACGGAGGCGGCTCGCCTGGGCCGAGAGCACCCGCTCACGAATCGATACTTCAGCGTCCGGCTGCGACCATATGGTGACGCCGTCGCCACGTTGGCGCGCGGACCTCTGACGGCGGCGGGAGCCGGCGCCGCGCTGTTTCTGTTCGTCCTCGTCTTGTGCTGGCGACAGTATTCTAGCGTACCCGGACGTCCTGGAATCGCCGAGTACGAGCTGGCTCTGCTGCTCGCCGTCCCCATGCTACTCGCATTGTGGCCGCTGGCGTCGGGCCTGGCGGATCGGTTGCTCAGCGCTTCCGTCCTGGGGTTCACGCCCATGTACGAATCTGCATTTCACGTTCGGCTCCTCGTCTACTACGGGATCGCGGCGCTCCTCGGGATCATCGCGCTCACCGTTCCGCTGGCGCGAGATCTCAGGCGCTCGCATTCGGTTCGCGGCCCCCACCGAGCCTCCCCGCGAAGCCATCGCTTCGTGGAATCTGCGGCAACGGGCGCCGCTGCTCTCGCCACTTCAGTCCTCATCGTCGTCGCTGCATCGGCGTGGGGGGGAGTGGATGGCCTGAAGGGACGAGAAACCGGGATCGATATGCGGAACCTGCTTCTCGTCTCGGTCGCGCTCCCCGATGAAACTTACTCCAGCCCGAGGGATCGGGCCGAGTACCTGAACAAGGTCGTGTTGCGACTCGCCGAGGAGCGGGACGCGGGAATCCGCGGCGTTGGCGTCGCTCAAGCGACGGTTGGAAGTGGCAGCCTCATGAACCTCACGATCGACATCGAGGGTGGCCGCGGACGGCCCCGCGGAATGGTCGAATCGGTGGAGGTGAACCTGATCGGTCGGCGCTACCTGGACGTCGCCGGCATCCCCGTGCTGGCCGGGCGGACTCTGATGCCCGCCGACTCTGGCGAACACCGGGCAGCCCTGATTTCGGCGTCCACCGCCAGGCGCTTCTTCGGTGGGGACGCCGTGGGACGAGTCATTCACCTTGGCGGTAACCCTGCAGGTATCCGCATCGCAGGCGTCGTGGGAGATGTCCGGCACGCGTCACGCAGGGCGATGCCCGAGGACGTCGTCTATTTACCTCTCGGAGGATTGCCCGGACGATCAGCGACGATACTCGTCCGATACAGCGGCGATCGCGTGGTCGCCGAGCGACAGATTCGCCGCGTGCTGGGCGCCATAGACCGAGGGGTCGCCGTCGATCAGATCCGGGCGGGTGACGACGTGCTCACGTCCGAGATACGGCAGGTCCGGAGCCCGGTCCTCGTGCTGGTGGCAGCGGCTTTCCTGGCGGTGCTGCTGTTGGTGATGCGCCAGGCATCACGGACCTCCTCACGAGACCGCCTGTGGATCGGAATCACCCCGATTGCCTTTGGCATCGCCTTGGGGGCCTGGCTGGGACATGAACTCGCCGGCCTGGTTCTCGAGGCGCTCGAGCTTCCTTTCTCGAGCACGTCGCTCTCCACCTACCTGTTGCTCCTCGGGCTCACGGCGATCACCGGGCTCATAGCCTGGCACAGCCGGTCTTCCGATCCGGCGACCTTTGACGAAGCAGAACCTCCGTTCACATCCGGGTCCTGGACGCCTATCCACTCGGCGTAGTCGCTCACGGTGACCACCGCTTGGATCCTCGAGCGCCCAGTGCGCTCCAATCTACCTGCAGCATCGGCCTTCCCGCTTACCGCTCTACTCACTGAACCACCCAACAGGGAGCCGTCGGACCACCAGTCGCTCGACGTCCAGGTCGTCTCTTTCCAGGTAGACCGCGAGGCGATTCGGGCCGAGGGCGAGCGGCATTGGCTGTCCCCGAATCGTGCCGACGTACCGGCCGTCTCCCGTGACGACGTCGATGAGGGGTTCGTTTCCGCCAACGGGATCCGTCTCCCGTGCTACGAACAACATGCCCTTGCCGTCGCCCACGACGTCGCGTATCACCGGTATCGTCTCGGCGATCGACGGCCGTGCAGGTCCGACCCTGAGGGCCGCGCCGGATTCACCGAAGGTCCGAACCGCGTCTCCCGCCGCCCGCATCCTTCTCTCGAGGACCTCGACGTCGGCTTCGCGGGACGGGCGCGCCGCAATGGGTCGGCGCAGCGACGCGAGCACGCTTCCGTCTGCAGAGAGGACTTGAAGCTCCCAGTCGGTGGCAGATGCCAGGGCAAGTCGATCGGGGCCGAGAGAAGCCAGTTTCACGGTCGGCGAATACGGCGGAGGACGGCGGAAGGTGAAAGAGGTCTTTCCGTGCTCTCCTACTCCCTTGGTTGATTGTGTCGTCGGAATCTCGATACGGCGGATCACCTCCGTGGGAGCTCCCTTCGCCAGAGGCTGGCGGTACAGGGGAAGTCCTCGGCCTTCGCGGCCGGCCGCCATGGATGCGCGATTACCGCCCACCACGACGAGAGCCCCTTCAACGGGCACGACCACATTCGAGAAGGCCGGCTCGGTGGGGCGGACCGTCGACACGTATGTCCCGTCCGGCTGGAACAGGTGGTAGGCGCCGCGGTCGCCGACGATCAACTCGCCGCGGTAACTCATCGTCAGGGAACTGGGGGCTTCCACTTCTCCCGGACCGGGCCCGCGGGATCCGATTTGCCCCCGAAATATTCCGTCGGGGCCGAACTTGAGGATCCGAGCGTCCCCGTCGAGAACGTAGAGATTGGCCTGTCCATCGAAGACGGCGGCGCGGACGCCCGCGAGAACTTGCCAGGGTTCGCCGTCCACGGCTCCAACCCCGTAGACCTCTACCCACTGCTCCGACAGCTCGCGATCCGCGGCGGGCAGCGTCCGCACGACCTGGCCGTTCGTCGGCGAGGCATACAGGCTCATGATTGCGATGGCTAGCATGATCAGACGTCCGCGAATTGTCGTCACCTCGTCACCCCCAGGTTCTTTCTTCTCTCCGCCGGGCACCTTGCGCGACGCCGGAAGCAAAGTATGATCCTTCCCATAGACATCCAAGGGGTGCGAAGGGTTGCCCTGGCCATGGGAAACTGGGAGGCGTCGATGGAAGCTAGCGGTTCTTCACGTTCGGGAAACGTCTCAGGACGCTGGCTTCGCCGGGGCGCCGGCGCGTTGATCGCCTTCAGCGCTGGATGGCTCGTACGCCCCGCCTCCTCGGGGGAAGTGCCGCCTGACCCGAGGGTCACCGGCCTGGGCGGAGTCTTCTTCAAGAGCGCCGACCCGGGGGGCCTGCGGAGCTGGTACCGCGACCACCTCGGTATCGAGTTCGGGGACTGGGGCGGATTCGCGTTCCTGTGGCGAGAGCAAGACCGTTTGGATGAGATCGGCTATACGATCTGGGGACCGTTTCCCGACACGACCCGATACTTCTCGCCCAGCGAGCTTCCCTACATGGTCAACTTCCGAGTCGCCGATCTCGAGTCCCTGCTCCAGGTCTTGCGCGACGAGGACGTGGAGATCGTCGGCGAGCTCGAGCGACACCCGAACGGGAGCTTCGCATGGATCCTCGACCCTGAGGGAAGGAAGATCGAGCTCTGGGAGCCCGTCCCGTCGGACGAGGATCCATACTTGCGACTGGCCCGGTGAGCCGGGACGGGAGGGAGCGAGTCACCCGCCACCGCGAATCCACCGACCCCGAAGTCCTCAGTCGAATTCCGTGAACAGATCCCGGTCCGGCCAGGCGGTAACGGCGGCCGTGGCCGTGGCCAGCGTAGACACGAGATCCCCCAGGAAGGCCGCTTCGTCCGGATCGCTCGCGTTCAGGAGAGCCGCATACGTGAGGCCGTCGGCACGGATGACGAGTCGTGACGCCGACCCGGGCAGGCGTCCGGTGTGGTGCCAGGTGCCGTCCGAATCGACGAACCAGCCGAGTCCGTAACGTCCCCCGCTGAGCGGGACCGGATCCTCCGCTACGAGATCGCGCGACGCGGCAGAGATCACGTCGTCTTCGGCGCGTCCGTCCACGGCCCCCGCGAAGCGCACGAGGTCCACGACCGATCCGACCCAACCTCCGTTGCCATCCATCGGAGATAGATAGAAACCGCCATACGGGAGCGGCACCTGTCCCGGAAGCGCGTCGAACACCGAGGCGACCTGGCTCGCGTCGCGGCCCAGTCCGCTGTAGTAGACCTCCATCGCCTGGCGATCTGCCAGCAAGGAACCCCCGATCCTGAAACCCGTCGCATCCGCCGGACCCAGGATCTCGTCGCGAACCCAGGTCTCGTACGGCATCCCGGTCACGGACTCGATGACGCGCGCCAGGAGGGAGAAGCCGAAATTCGAGTAGCTCACCGAGGTGCCGGGCGCGAAATCGAGCGGACGGGCCAGGACGTAGCGGACGATGTCCGTGGCCTCGGGTGGGCTGGGAACTCCCAGGGCACTGGCCACGTCTCTCGACATGAACATCGGATCCCCGCTGCTGAACTGATCCCATCCACCCTGGTGATGCAGAAGTTCGCGGACCGTTATGTCGGCCAGGCGGGCGTCCCCCGGTGGCTGGGCATCAGCCCACAGGTCCGGGAGAAGGTCGGGAAACACCCGGTCGTCGAGGGCCACGTCTCCGCGCTCGACGAGCTTCAAGATGGCGGTCGCCGTGATCGACTTGCTGACGCTGGCGATCCTCACGCGATGATCCGGGCGCATCGGTTCGTCCGCCGCCGGGTGCGCGAGCCCCAGCCCTCGTGCCACGACAAGCCGCCCGTCTTCGACGACGGCGATCGACAAACCGGGCACGTGCCAACGTTGCATGAGATCGACGAGGGCTCGATCGACGGATGCGACACCCTCCCCCGTCGCGGCTACCACCTGCACGTCGGCCGTTCCGGATACTCCGTCGCCGACGACCGCCTTCAGCGCAGCCGTCCCATGCCCGACGGCGGTGGCTCGACCGGCTTCGTCGACGTTCGCCACGCCGGGCTCCTCGCTCGACCATGTGAACGTAGCCGAGGGAATCGTATGACCACCGCGATCACGGGCTTCGGCGACAAAGGTCAGTGTGTCGCCTGCACCGATCAGCCGGGCGGCGCCCGGTGACAGACGGACCTCCGTCGCCACCTGTGTGACCTCGACGGGCACCGTCGTCTTCACGGTCCCGACGGAGACGCGAATCTCGGTAGTGCCTACCGAGACCGCTTCGAGTCGCCCCGTGGAGGCAACTTCGACGATCTCCGGGGCAAGACTGGTCCACGTCAAATCGGCGCCCGATATCAGGCTTCCATCATCAGCACGTGTCTCCGCGGTGAGTTCCTGACGCTCACCGAGGTACGTGAGTCGGACGTCGGATGGTGTGACCGTGATCGACGCGACGGTCGGCTCTCCGCCACCGCCGGGGCGTGTCGGACCATCTCCCCCGCAGGCGGCGATGAGCGCGACCGAGAGAGCTGTGACTCGGCTGGATCTGCTGGCAATGACGCTGGTGAAGTTCATGGGAAGGGGAGTCTATGTCTATTCCCCTAGATATACAATGGGTCTTATGGAACTGGCGGGATGGGCTGCTCAGCTCTCATGGCGCCTACACTATTCGCCGTCCCATAGACTTTCAAGGGGTGAGCAGCCGTGCCTGTCGTCGCTTCGCGCGGGAACGTACCGTTGGGGTCACCGGCTCGGATTCCCGGCTACTCGCGGAGGAATTGCCCGATGCTCGACGAAGACAAGTTCAACCTCGAAGTCCGCAAGCTGCTGAAGACTTTCGGCGTGGGCGCCCAGCGCGAGATCGAGAAGGCCGTCGACGACGCGCTCGACGCGGGAGAGCTGTCCGGTGACGAGACGCTGTCGGCGTCGATCCGGCTGGAGATCCCCGCGCTCGGCCTCGAATTCACGACGGAGGGCGAGATCGCGCTGAGCTGAGCGATCGGCCGGGCGTGCGTCTCCGCCGAGGCGCGTCGTCAGGCCCCGATCTCGGTCCTCACGTCCAGGAGCTCGGGAAAGAACGTGAGGTCGAGCGCCCGCTGCAGGAACTTCACGCCGGACGAGCCGCCCGTCCCGCGCTTGTGGCCGATGATCCGCTCGACGGTCTTGAGATGCCGGAAGCGCCAGAGTTGAAACGACTCCTCCACGTCGACCAGCTTCTCGCACAGGTCGTATTCCAGCCAGTAGCGCCGCGGGTGGTCGTAGATGTTCTTGAACACGGGAATGAGCGCGGGATTCCGCTCGTGGGGCTCCGACCAGTCCCGCTCGACGGTCCCGGGCGGCATGTCGTGGCCCGCCCGGTCCAGCCAGCGCAGGAACTCGTCGTACAGGCTCGGCGCCTCGAGCACGCCCCGGAGGCGCGCCTGCCCCACCGGATCGTGGCCGAACACGCGAATCATGTCGGCATTCTTGTTGCCGAGCAGAAACTCGACGAGGCGGTATTGCAGCGACTGGAAGCCGGACGCGGATCCGAGCACGTCGCGAAACTGCACGTACTCCGTCGGCGTGAGCGTCTCCAGCACCGCCCATTGCTCGAACAGCTGACGCTGCACCTGCTTGACGCGTGCGAGGATCTTCATGCACGGATCGGGTTCGTCGGCCCGCAGGTGCGAGATCGCGCTCTCGAGCTCGTGGATGACGAGCTTCATCCACAGCTCGCTCACCTGGTGCTGGATGATGAACAGCATCTCGTCATGGTGCTCGGGCTCGCTGAGGGGATGCTGGGCGGAGAGGAGACGGTCCAGGCCCAGGTAGCCCTCGTACGTCATCCGATCGCCGAGGTCGATCTCGATCCCGGCCTCGAGGTCGCGGCGATTGCGTGGCTCGTTCATGGGTGAAGGATAGCGATTCGGGCCGGGGAGGGGCCACGCCTCGTCGTCCGCCTCGCCGGCCGTCCGCCGACTTTGAGGGCCATGGACCCGGACGTAGATTTCCGTTCCGATCGTCGACAGTCCCCGGAGAGGATCCTCATTGACTCAACCAGCCGGCAGCGAGCCCGAAGGTGACGCGTCCGGGCGACCCGCGTCCGCCCGGGAAATCACGCGTCTCCTCGACGCGCACGCGGCCGGCGATCGGGAAGCGCTCGACCGGCTGATCCCGCTGGTCTACGACGATCTGCGCCGGATCGCCCACAACCGGCTGCGGTCGGAGCGCGCCTCCCACACGCTCGACACGACCGCCGTCGTTCACGAGGCCTATCTGCGGCTGGTGGACGTCTCCGATCCGTCCTGGAACGGGCGGGCGCACTTCTTCGCCGTATCTTCGAAACTGATTCGCAACCTGCTCATCGACTACGCGCGGCGGCGAAAGGCCGACAAGCGTGGCGGGGGCGCCATCAAGATCCCCCTCAGCGGTGAGCTGGACGCGGTCGGCGACGAACCGCGCTCGGTCGATCTGCTCGCGCTCGACGAAGCGCTCACCGCTCTCGCCCTCCGTGACCCCCGGCTCGAGCAAGTAGTGGAGTGCCGCTTCTTCGGCGGTCTCAGCGTCCGCGAAACCGCCGGGGTGCTGGACGTCTCGGTGCGCACGGTGGAGCGCGACTGGACCCGGGCCAAGGCCTATCTGTACCGGGCGCTCTCGGCAGGGACTCCGCCGTCGGAGCCCGCCGGCTGACGCTCCGGCGGTGGCGGAACTCCGCCGCCGCTTACGCTTTCCGGGTGGACCGCAACCGCACCGTCACGTCACCCCGGGGGGACCTACATGCCGACCCGCCGCCGCTTCGCCGGACCGTTGTTCTCCACCCTCGTCGCGCTCTTCGTCCTGGGGCTCGCCGCCCCGCATCCCGCGAACGCACAACTCCTGAAGAAGATCAAGAACAAGGCCGCGGAGAAGGCGACGGACGAGGCCGCCGAGGCGGCCGTGGGCGAGCTGCCGCCTCTTCCCGGTTCGACAGGGACGAGCGGGGACGAGGATCGGCCGGATCTGGGCACCATCGACGCGAACTACGACTTCCAGCCCGGAGACAGCGTCCTGTTCGAGGACGACTACTCGAACGACGAGGTGGGCGCGCTGCCCGAGCGCATGCGGCTGCTCGAGGGGATCTGGGACGTCGTGGAGTGGAACGACGGCCGCTGGCTGCGCAACACGGGACCGAGGTGGGCGGCGTTGAAGATCCCGCTGCTGGACACTCTGCCACGGAAGTTCACGATCGAGTTCGACGTGTATCTCCCGCACGCCAATCAGCAGCTGCTCGTCGCGACCGCTCCACCGCCGGAGCATGAAACCTGGGGCCGCGTACCGGGCCACGCATTCCGGGTCGGCGTGGCGGGTACCCGCACGGGCGTCTACGCCCCGGCCGACCGGAACGAGATCGAGTCTCTCTCGACCACGGAAGAAGTCGGTCAGCGTCCCGTGCCGATCCGCATCACGGTCGACGGGAAAGACGCCCGGATGTTCGTGGGCACGCGGCGCGTCGCCAACACGCGCGTCGCCACCTTCGAGCGCACCGACGCCCTGTACCTCGTGAACATCAATTTCGCGAGCGCCGAGAACCCGATGATGATCGGCCCGATCCGCATCGCCACCATGAAGCGCGAGCTGTACGACGTGCTCGAGGAGGAGGGGCGCTACACGGCCCGCGGCATCCTGTTCGACGTCGACCGCGCCGATATCCGGCCCGAGTCCGACGCCACGCTCGACGCGATCGGCGCGACGCTCGAGGAGCACCCGGAGCTCCGCCTCTCGATCGAAGGGCACACCGACTCCGACGGCGACGAGGCCGCGAACCTCGATCTGTCCGAGCGGCGCGCCGCGGCCGTGCGTTCCTATCTGCTCGAACACTTCGACGTGGATCCCTCGCGCCTCGAAACGAAGGGGTTCGGAGAGACAGCCCCCGTCGCTTCCAACGACACCCCCGAGGGCAAGCAGCGAAATCGCCGGGTGGAGCTCCTGCGCCTCGAGGATGCCGGATCCGGCGAGGAATGACCGAAGGAGATCCGGCCGCCCGCTGGGACGAGATCGACGCGGTCCTGTCGGCGGCGCTGGAGCGACCGGTCGGAGAGCGACTGGTGTTCGTGCGCGAGCGGACCGCCGACGACCCGGAGCTCGCCGCCGCGGTGGAGGATCTGCTGGCGGCCGGAGACGCGGCGACTTCGTTCCTCGAGCGACCGATCGACGTCGATCCCGACGAGCTCATTCGAGTGTCGAACGAGATGCTGGCGCGCTGGCGGAGTGGCGAAGAGGCGGTGCGCGCCCCGTCCGGCCTGCTGAACGCCGCCCGGGGGCTGGTCCGGAAGCTCGGCCGCATTTTTTGAGCCGGGACGCCCGTCCGCGTAAGTTCCGGGGCGGATGGAAATTGTCCCCCCGGATCCACGAGACCAGGACGTGAGCGACCCCGCCGACACCCGGCGCTGGCAGAGGGCCGACGAGCTGTTTTCGGCGGCCCTCGAGCTGCCGCCGGCCGCTCGTCGCGACTTCGTCCGCCGCCGCTGTGCCTCCGACTCCGATCTCCTGCGCGACGTGGAGTCGCTGCTGGACGCGGAAATGGCCGCCTGGACGCTGTCGGGAGATTACGCCGACGGCTCGATCGGCGCGGCTCTCTCCGACGCCCTCGACGAAGCCGAAGAAGTGCGGGATGCCGGGGACCCCCGCATCGGCGCCCGCATCGGAGCGTACCGGCTCATCCGACGGCTCGGACGCGGCGGCATGGCGGACGTGTACCTGGGAGAACGCGACGACGGAGCGTTCCGGGGCCGGGTCGCCGTGAAGATCCAGCGGCGGGGCCTCGACACCGACGACCTGGTTCGTCGGTTCCGCGCCGAACGCCAGATCCTCTCGCAGCTCGACCATCCGAACATCGCCCGGCTGCTCGACGGGGGCACCACCCGTGACGGTCTTCCCTTCCTCGTCATGGAGTACGTGGAAGGACGCCCGATCACCGGGTACTGCGACGCGCACGAATTGTCAGTGCGCGCGCGACTCGAGCTGTTCGTACAGGCCGTGCGGGCGGTTCAGTCGGCGCACGCCCGACTCGTCGTGCACCGCGACATCAAGCCGTCGAACATCTTCGTGTCGGACGACGGGATCGTGAAGCTGCTGGACTTCGGGATCGCGAAGCTCCTCGATCCGGCCGCATGGCCCGAGGACTCGCCGCGCACGCGCACGGGCTTCCGGCCGTTGACGCCCGAATACGCGAGCCCCGAGCAGGTTCTCGGCGCCCCGATCACCGTAGCCTCCGACATCTACCAGCTCGGCCTCGTGCTGTACCGCCTGCTCACGGGCGGCCGACCCTACGAGACCACCGCGACGAACCGCCGCGCGCTCGAGCAGGCGATCACCGAGACGCGGCCGGCGCGGCCGAGCGAGTACGTCGAGTCGCAAGACGAGATCGCCAGGGCCGGCGTCGATCGGCGGGCCCTCGTGCACCGTCTGCGCGGAGACCTCGATACGATCGTGCTGACCGCCCTGCGGAAGGAGCCCGACCGCCGCTATCCGTCGGCGCACGAGCTCGCGGAAGACCTCCGTCGTACGGTCGAGGGCCGGCCGATCTGGGCCCGCCGGGACTCCCGCGCCTATCGACTGCGAAAGTTCCTCGGGCGCAACCCCTGGGTGGCGCCGAGCGCCGCGGCGGCCGCGGGCATCGCCGCCCTCTACGTCGGCACCCTGGTCCGGCACGGGCACCAGCTCGAAGCGGAGCGGAACGCGGCACGCGTCGAAGCGGCCAAAGCGAAGGCCTCCCAGGAATTCCTGGTCGGCCTGTTCCGCAGCGCGGACCCGTTCGCCCCCGCATCGGGTGATCCCGACGTCCGCGTCGGGGAGGTCATGGAGGCGGGAGCGCAGCGTGCCCGCGCGGAGCTGGCGGACCAGCCCGAGCTGCAGGCGGTCATGCTGGGCACGATCGGCGAAGTCTTCCTCGGCCTCGGCGAGCCGGAGAAGGCGGTGGAGTTGAGCCGAGAGGCCTGGCAAACGGCACGAGCCACGTTCGGTCCGCGCTCCCCCCAGGCCGTGGTCGCGCTGCGCGAGATGATCGAGCCCACGATCTACGCGACCCGCGGAAAGGCCGTGCCGGCGGACTCGGCCGTACGCATCGCGCTGCGGGCGCTGAACGATGCGCGGGCCGCGTTCGGCCCGACCCACGTCGAGACCGGACGAACCGAAGTGGCGGCAGCCGAGGCGATGCTGTTCGGCGGCCTGGGGCAGAGCGGCGCGATCCTGGCCCGCCACGCGCTTCCCATGCTCTCCGAAGCGTCGGGCGGCACGCCCGTCGACCGGGCCCGTGGCTTGATGGTGCTGACCCGCAGCCTCGCCGCCTTCGGCTACTGGGACGAAACGCGGGTCGCGGGTCGAGAAGCCGTCGCGGCGTTCGAGGCCGCCTACGGGCCCGATCATCTGCGCACCTGGGCCATGCGCCTGTGGCTTTCGCGCGTGCTCGATCCGGCGGACGGGGACCCGCTGCGCGCCGCCGCGATCCAGGCCTTCGAAACGCGACTCGGACCGCTGCACGAGCAGACCATCCGGGCCCACGTGAACGACGCCACCATTCTGAACCAGCGTGGGGATTACGCCGCGGCGACCCGCGCCTACCGCACCGTCGTCGACCGCCGGCTGGCTCGTGGCGAGACGAACTGGATCTATCCGTACTGGCGCTCGCTCGGCGACGCCGCCCAGGCGGCGGGGGAGTACCCGGAGGCCGAAGAGGCGTATCGCGAAGCGGTCGACGCGGCCGCGGCCACGGGCGAATCCCGGGCCCTCGTGATGGCGAGGCTGCGGGCGCGGCACGCCTGGGCCCTCCTGAGCCTCGGGCGCACCGGCGAAGCTCTCGGAGAGATCACGGCCGTTCGACGCTCGCTCGCGGGTCAGCCCGCCGACGCGATCGTCGAGTGCGTGGCCGCCCGCACGCTGCGCGCCGCCGGGCGCTCGGCCGAGGCGGAGGAGGCCGTCGTCGCCGCCGCCGAGCGCATCTCCGCGAGCGGCTATGTCGTGCGCGACTATCATCCCTGCTGGGGACTCCTGCCGGCTTCCTGAGCGAATCGCGGCGCCTTCCCTTCCAGCCTCCCTGTCGGAACCGGATGGCGGTCCAGCCTCGTCCGTCTCGCTTTACGCCCGAAGCGAAGGACGGTAGCGGTCGTCGTGAGTACTCACGGAAGGGAGCAGCAGATGGTATCCAGTGGCGGGACGGAGAGTGATGGCCGAACGCGCGGACGGGCCGCGACGTCGATAGGGACGGCTTGCTTGCTCGCCGCGATGGTCATGCTTTCAGGTGAGGGACTGGCCGCCATGCAACAGGGACAATTCCTCTACGTCGAAGGCGACGGTCGGGCGCAGGATTTCGACATCCACGTCGTTTCGGATGACGGTACGGGGCTCGTCGACCTGTCCGATAACGCCGCCTGGGAGTCGGGGCCCAAGTTCTCGCCGGGCGCCCGCATGATCGCCTTTTACAGCGACCGGGACGCCGATCGCAGCGTGCCGCCCCTCGAGCGCAACTTCGAAATCTACGTGATGAACGCCGACGGAAGTGGCGTTCGCCGGCTGACGAATCGGCCGGGGTGGGACGGCAACCCATCCTGGTCGCCGGGTGGACGTCGGATCGCGTGGGAGAGCTGCGTTCCGAACGGCCCGTGCGACATCCGGGTGATGAACGCCGACGGCTCCCACCAGCGACAACTCACCGACACGCCGGACGCCTACGAAACCAGCGCCACGTGGACGCCCGACGGCCGGAAGATCCTGTTCTCCAGCGACCGGGACCGCGATCTCGACCGCCCGGCGGCCCAGCGGGGACGCGATCTGTACGTGATGGACGGCGACGGCGGCAACGTGCGCCGCCTCACCACTTCGGGCCTCAATACGGTGACGGACTTCTCCCCGGACGGGCGCCGCGTCGTGTTCAACGGAGGGGCGAGCGGGAACGAGATCTGGACGATGGACGAGGACGGAAGCGACCAGTCGAAGCTCCGGGACGGTTCGACGCCGGTGTGGTCGCCGAACGGCCGCGAAATCGCGTTCGGCTGGCGGGGTGACGGCTGGGTCATGAACGCCGACGGCAGCGACGTCCGCAAGCTCAGCCTGGCCTCCGGCGCCTCGTTCGCCCCGGTGGATTGGGCCGCCGCGAGATCGCGCTAGACACGCCGTGCACCCGCCTGTCCCTGAACGACCGATACCCGGAGGCTACTCATGAAATTGCAGTTGGAATGGCCGGCGCTGCTCGGCCTGCTGCTGTTCGCGGGCGTCTCGATGAGCGGCTGCGGCACGGACGGCGCCCCCGACGCCGAGGCCGAGCAAGCATCCGCGGCGCAGACGGCGGGTTCCAAGACCGCCGCGGCCGCTACCCTGGCGATCGGCGATGACACCTGGACCTTCGATCGCGTGTTCTGCGCGTTCGGAGAGGACACCGGCCAGGACGACATCTCGTTTTCCCTGTCGGCGCGCCAGGACGGCATGCAGCTCGACGCGCAGATCAGCGAGCGGTTCGGACACGCCATCGACATTTCCTCGCTGGACGGAACCGGCAGCGACGCGTGGAACGCGGGCGAAGCGGATCCGGGCGGCGCCTTCCTGCAGCTCGACGGCAAGCACGTGAGCGCCGAGACCACGTTCACGAACTCCGCGACGGGCGATACCGCGGAAGGAACCCTGAGCGCCGACTGTCCCTGACGCCGCGCGGCCTTCCCCGGCATCCGTCGCGCGCTATCATGGCACGTGACTCACGCCGACATCGGGAGGGAGCGAATGGAGTTCGAAGGCAGACACGTGCTCGTCACCGGCGCCTCGCGGGGCATCGGCCGCGCCGCGGCAGAACGGTTCGCCGCCGGGGGGGCGCGGGTCGCCGTCCACTATGCGACGAATCGCGAGGCCGCCGAGGAGGTCCGGGCCGGGCTGTCGGGCGACGACCACTTCACGGCCCGGGCCGATCTCGCTGACATCGCCGCGCTCGAGGCCCTCGTCGACACCGTCTTCGACCGCTTCGGCCACCTCGACGTTCTCGTGAACAACGCCGGCATCTTCGAGGCCCACCCGCCCGCGGAGGCGAGCTTCGACGCATGGCGGTCGGCCTGGGACCGGACCCTCGCCGTGAACCTCCTCGGGCCCGCCCACCTCTCGTTCCTCGTCGCGCGCCGGATGATCGACCAGGGCGGCGGCCGGATCGTGAACGTCTCCTCGCGCGGCGCCTTCCGGGGCGAGCCCGACGCGCCGGCCTACGGCGCCAGCAAGGCGGGGCTCAACGCCCTCGGCCAGTCGATGGCGAAGGCGCTGGCCCCGCATGGTGTCACGATCTGCACGGTGGCGCCCGGGTGGGTGGACACCGACATGGCCGCTCCCCACCTGGCGGGCCCCGACGCCGAATCGGTCCGCAACCAGAGCCCGCTGGGCCGCATCGCGACACCGGAGGAGGTCGCCGATGTGATCGCCTTCCTCGCACGGCCCGGGAACGAGTCGATCACCGGCTGCATCGTGGACGTGAACGGAGCGTCGTACCTGCGGACCTGAGCGGCGGCGGTTCCCGTGCGAAGCGGTCGCAGCCGGGATAGGTTCCGTCCCCGATGCCCAGACGCGACGACATCCACTCGATCCTCCTCATCGGCTCCGGCCCGATCATCATCGGGCAGGCGTGCGAGTTCGACTATTCCGGCACCCAGGCCTGCCGCGCCCTGCGCGAAGAGGGCTACCGGGTGATCCTGGTGAATTCGAATCCCGCCACGATCATGACGGACCCCGACGTGGCCGACGCCACCTACATCGAGCCGCTCACCCCGGACTGGGTCGAGCGGGTGATCGAGAAGGAGCGCCCCGACGCGCTCCTCCCCACGATGGGCGGCCAGACCGCCCTCAACGTGGCCCTCGCCCTCCAGCAACGCGGGACGCTGGAGAAGTACGACGTGGAGTTGATCGGGGCCGACATCGACGCGATCGAGAAGGCCGAAGACCGGGAGAAATTCGCCGCGGCGATGCGGAAGATCGGCCTCGCGGTCACGCATGGTGGCTTCGCGCACTCCCTGGAGGAGGCACGCGACATCGCGGCGGAGCTCGAGACCGGCTTCCCCGCGATCATCCGCTCTTCGTTCACGCTCGGGGGCACCGGCGGCAGCATCGCCTGGAATGCCGAGGAGTTCGACGAGAAGGTGAAGCGCGGCCTCGACCTGTCGCCGATCAACGAGGTGCTGATCGACCGCAGCGTGCTCGGCTGGAAGGAATTCGAGCTCGAGGTGATGCGCGACGCGGCCGACAACGTCGTCATCGTCTGCTCGATCGAGAACGTCGATCCGATGGGCGTGCACACGGGCGACTCGGTGACGGTCGCGCCCGCCATGACGCTCTCCGACGAGGAGTACCAGCGCATGAGGGACGCGGCGCTGAAGATCATCCGCGAGATCGGCGTCGAGGCGGGAGGCTGCAACATCCAGTTCGCGTTCAGCCCCGACACCGGCGAAATGCTGATCATCGAGATGAATCCGCGCGTGTCGCGCAGCTCGGCGCTCGCCTCGAAGGCCACGGGCTTCCCGATAGCCCGCATCGGGGCGAAGCTGGCCGTCGGCTACCGGCTGGACGAGATCGAGAACGCGATCACCGAGGTCACGCCCTCGTGCTTCGAGCCGGTGCTCGACTACGTGGTCGTGAAGATCCCGCGGTTCACGTTCGAGAAGTTCCCGAAGGCCGACGCGACGCTCGGCGTGCAGATGAAGGCCGTGGGCGAGGTGATGGCGATCGGCCGCACCTTCCAGCAGGCGTGGCTCAAGGGCTTCCGGGCGCTCGAGAACGACCGGATCGGCTGGGTACCGGCCGCGGACCCGGCCGACGACCGGCTGGCGGACGAGGAGCTCTCGACGCTGCGGGCCGCGCTCCGCACGCCGACTCCCGAGCGCCCGTTCCAGATCTACCGGGCGCTCGAGGCCGGTATCGGCGCCGACGAGGTCGCCGATATCACGCGGATCGATCCCTGGTTCATCGACGAGCTGGCCGACGTCGTCGCTGCCACCCGCGAAATCGCGGACGCAAGCGAGCTTACGCCCGGGTTGCTGGCCGCCGCCAAACGGATGGGCTTCGGCGACGCGGAAATCGCGCGGCTGCGCCGCCAGGGCGGACTGGAACCCGACGCCACCGAGGCCCGCGTCCGGGAGCTTCGCCACGCCAACGACATTCGGCCCGTGTTCAAGATGGTCGACACCTGCGCCGGTGAGTTCCCCGCCGCGACGCCGTACCTGTACTCGACGTACGAGACCGAAAACGAGTCGATCCGCAGCGACCGCAAGAAGGTCGTGATCCTCGGCAGCGGTCCGAACCGGATCGGCCAGGGCGTCGAGTTCGACTACTGCTGCGTGTCCGCGGCGATCGCGCTGCGCGAGGCCGGGGTCGAGACGATCATGATCAACTCCAACCCCGAGACGGTCTCCACCGACTTCGACATCTCCGACAAGCTCTACTTCGAGCCGCTCACGCTCGAAGACGTGTTCGAGATTCTCGAGCACGAGAAGCCGGACGGCGTCATCGTTCAGATGGGTGGCCAGACGCCACTGCGCCTGGCCCGGCGACTCGAAGAGCTCGGCGTGCCGATCCTCGGCACGAGCGTCGACTCGATCGACGAGGCCGAGGACCGCGAGCGCTTCGAGGCCCTGTGCCACGAGATCGGCGTCGCGACGCCCGAGGCGGGCACGGCCACGAACCTCGACGACGCGATCGCCGTCGCCGAGCGTATCGGCTATCCGGTGCTCGTGCGGCCCAGCTACGTGCTCGGCGGGCGGGCGATGGAGATCGTGTACGACGAGCCGATGCTGCGGGAGTACTTCAAGAAGGCCGTCCAGGCCTCGCCCGAGCACCCGGTTCTGCTCGACCGCTTCCTCGAGGACGCGTTCGAGGCCGACGTCGACGCGGTCGGCGACGGCCACCGCGTGCTGATCGGCGGCGTCATGCAGCACATCGAGGAAGCCGGAATTCACTCGGGCGACTCCGCCTGCGTGTTGCCCCCGTATCTGCTCGGCGATCGGCAGATCGACGAGATGAAGCGCTACACGCGGGCGTTCGCCGAACGGCTCGGCGTGCAGGGGCTGATCAACATCCAGTACGCGGTGCACGAGGGCCGGACCTACGTGATCGAGGTGAACCCGCGGGCCAGCCGCACCGTCCCCTTCGTCAGCAAGGCGACCGGGGTGCCGCTCGCTCGCGTGGCGGCCCGCGTGCTGAACGGCGAGACGCTGGACGACCTGCGGCTCCCCGACGACCTGCAGGTCCGCGAGGTCGCGGTGAAGGAAGCGGTGTTCCCGTTCAACAAGATCCCGGACGCCGACCCCCAGCTCGGCCCCGAGATGCGCTCCACCGGCGAGGTGATGGGTCACGCCGAGAGCTTCGGGCTCGCCTTCGCCAAGGCGCAGATCGCGGCCGACGGCTCCCTGCCCCTCGAGGGCACCGTCGTCGTCACCGTCCACGACCACGACAAGCCGAAGGCGACGCCGATCGTGCGGCGCCTGCACGACATGGGCTTCGAGATCCGGGCCACGGGCGGAACGGCCGACTATCTGCGCGCCCGGGGCGTACCGTGCGAGACGGTGTTCAAGGTCCACGAGGGACGGCCGCACATCATCGACCTGCTCCTGTCCGGCGAGATCCAACTGCTGGTCAATACGCCGCTCGGCAAGCATGCCCAGCAGGACGACTACATGATCCGCCGGGCCGCGATCGCGCGGCGCGTCCCGTACACGACGACCCTGTCGGCGGCGGACGCGGCCGCCGGCGCGATCATGGCGCTGCGCAGCCGCAAGCTCACCGTCACGAGCATCCAGGAGCGGGCCGAGCGCCTCGAGGCGGAGAACACGGCCGGCCGGGCGGCGGCGAGGGCCTAGGGGACCTCGTGCGGGCCGCGGAGGTATCCTTTGCGGGACCGCCAACACCTGCCGGAGGGGAAGATGAGGGGACGGGTCCAGCGGACGTGCCGTGAGCGGAGAATCTCGAGGTGCTGGATCGGCCTGGCGCTGCTGGCGGCGGCGTGCGGGTCGGACGGTCCACCCCCGGACATCGAATATCCGGTCACCCCCGAAGTGTTCATCGACCAGTTCGACGCCGCCGAGGGCATCGCCTTCAACGGCGAGGGCCACCTGTTCATCGCGGCGAACCGCGGCGTGTGGCGGGTCGACCCCGACGGAGCGGCCACCCAGATCACCGACGTGTTCTCGAACCTCGGACTCGCCGGATTCGGCGACCGAGACCTGCTGATGGCCGACTTCGGTCCGACCGCGGCGCCCGCCGACTCTTCGGAGAACGACGGGATCGTGTGGCTGATCACCCCCGAAGGAGAGAAGCGGGACGTCGTCCGCGGGATCGCGGACCCCAACTTCATCCTGGTCCGCGAGGACGGGTCCTTCCTCGTCTCCGACGACTTCACCTCGAACATCTACGCGGCCGACACCACGGGCGCCCTGCGCGTGTGGTCGACCGCCGTGCCGTTCCCGAACGGCCTCGTGCCGTCGCGCGACGGCGCGACGCTGTTCGTCGCCCAGATCTTCTCGCACTTCGACCCGATCGAGCTCAACGACGCGGTCTGGGCCGTGCCCATGCGCGACGGGGAGCCGGACGGCGAGCCCCGCCTGCTGGCCCGCACCGGCGGCGCCGGGGTCGACGGGCTCGCGATGGACGAGTTCGGCCGCGTCTACGTGGCCGACAACGTGCCCGGAAAGATCTGGCGCATCGACCCCGGGACGGGCGAGACGGTGCTGATCGCGGAAGGCATGGCCAGCATCGCCAGCCTCGTGTTCGGCGAGGGGGAGTTCGACCACGAAGCGCTCTACGTCACGTCGACGTTCCAGGGCGGCGGGACGATCTGGAAGGTGCCGGTCGGGGTCCGCGGAGCGCCCGTCGTGCGTTAGATTGCCTGCACTGCGCGGAGACATGCGCCCGCAAGGCAGGTAGTCACGTGAGCCTCGAGTCGTACAAGAAGAAGCGCGACTTCCGACGGACCTCCGAGCCGGACGGCTCCGGCTCCTCCTCGTCCGACGACGATCACCGCTTCGTCATCCAGGAGCACGACGCCTCGACGCACCACTACGACTTCCGGCTCGAGGTGGACGGCGTGCTCAAGTCGTGGGCGGTGCCGAAGGGCCCCTCGACCGATCCGTCCGAGAAGCGCCTCGCGGTTCCCACCGAAGACCACCCGCTCGACTACGTCGACTTCGAGGGCGTCATCCCTGAGGGCGAGTACGGCGCGGGACCGGTCATCGTGTGGGACGCGGGCACGTGGGAAGACCTGAAGAAGGACGACGACGGCAACCCCATGCCGCTGGCCGACCAGCTCGCCGACGGTCACGCCACTTTCCGGCTGCACGGCGAGAAGATCTCCGGCGGCTACGCGCTCATCCGCACGGACATGGACGGAGCGGACGAAGAGCGCTGGCTGCTGATCAAGATGGATGACGACGAAGCCGACGCCCGCCGCAATCCGACGAGCACCGAGCCGAAGTCGGTGAAGACCGGGCGCACGATCGACGAGGTGCGCGAGCAGGAAGGCCGATGAAGGTCGGACGCCGCACGGTCGAGATCGGCAACCCCGACAAGGTCCTGTTCCCGGACGCCGGGATCACCAAGCGAGACCTGGCGGAGTACTACCGCGACGTCGCGCCCACGCTTCTCCCGTATGCAGAGGGACGCCCGATCTCGATGCAGCGATTTCCAGACGGGCTCGACGGCGAGAGCTTCTACCAGAAGGACGTCCCCGACTACTTCCCCGACTGGATCCACACCGAGCGGATCGAGAAACAGGGCGGCTCGCTGCGCCAGGTCGTGATAGACGACGCGGCCACCCTGGTCTACCTGGCCGACCAGGCCTGCATCACGCCCCACGCCTGGCTCAGCCGGGTGGACCGCATTCGCAACCCCGACCGGATGGTGTTCGACTTCGATCCGCCCGGGGAGGACTGGCGTGCGACGTTCGACGAGATCCGCTTCGCCGCCCGGACCACGGCCGACGTGCTGCGCGAGATCGGACTCGTCCCGTTCGTCCAGACCTCGGGCTCGAAGGGACTCCACATCCACGTGCCGCTCGACCGCGAGGCCGACTTCGACGCCGTGCGGCGGCTGGCCCGCGCCCTCGCGGACCTGCTCGCCCGCCGGCACCCGGAACGGCTGACCACCGAGCAGCGCAAGGCGAAGCGGGGCGACCGGGTCTTCCTCGATGTCGCGCGCAACGCCTACGCCCAGACCGCCGTGCTGCCCTATGCCGTCCGGGCCCGGCCCGAGGCGTCGGTGGCGACGCCGCTCGACTGGGACGAGCTGGACCGGAGTGATCTCGACCCGCGCACGTACACGGTCGAAAATGTGCGGCGGCGCCTGGCGCAGAAAGACGATCCGTGGAAGGGAATAGGCCGGCGGGCGCGCGGGATCGGCGGCCCCCGCGAGGCGCTGGAGGCCCTGCGGGACGACGAGACCGGCTGAAAAGCGTGACGCGGGCCGAGCCGAGCGCGGCCCGGCAGTCGGCCTACGCCTCGGCCGCTTCGACCTCTCGATAGAACAGCACCAGGTCGGTCGACACCGCCTCCGCGCCGAGCTGGCGGAGCATCGTGACGACCTGGCCGCGGTGGTAGCTGGCGTGATTGACGGCGTGACGAAGCGTCTGCCACAGGGGCTGCTCGAACGGTTCGCCCCCGGTGTTGCGGTACGCGAGCGGGCGCTCCAGGTCGCCGTCCGCCAGGCCGTCGACGAACGCCCGCCGCGCCCTCTCCACGTCGGCCCACTTCGCCCGCAGCGCTTCCAACGTGCCGACGTCCCATCCCGCGTCGGGCAAGCCGGATGGCGAGCGGCCGAGCCAGCGTTCGAGCCACACCCAGTTCGCGGCCAGCAGATGCGCGAGGGTCGCCCGCACGGAGGGGTGGCTGCTGCCGAGGTCGCGGTCGAACTCTTCGGGCGTCAGCCGCGAAACGGCGTCCAGGATCCGGCGACTCGCCCAGCGGTCGTAGGCGAACAGCTCCCGGATCTCGGCGGCCGATCCCACGAAGCCCATCCGATCCCCTACGGCAGGACCTGCTGGGCCATCCGGAAGAAGCGCTCCGCCCGCTCGCTGTTCGCCTCCGCCAGGTCGGTCTCGCCGCGCTGGTCCTGCGCCGCCGCGAGCGTCGCGTAGGCGAAGTAGTACTGCGCGGGGATGCTGGAGCGGGTCGAGGGCTCCAGCCACATGTCCTGCTCGAGCAGGTAGTCGAGCTGGAACACGTTCCACAGCAGTTTCTGCGTGCGCTCGCGGTCGATCCACGGCTCCGGGGCGCCGACGTCCGAAATGTCGACCACGTCGTCGGTCGATTCCAGCGGCTGCTCGATCAGCTTGAAGGCGAGCCCCTGGCGCAGCAGGTGCGGGGAGAGGTCCCACGCCCTGTACACGGGCGGCGCCGTGGCGGCGAAATAGATCGGCCGGTCGCCCAGCGAGTTCCGAACGATGCGGTAGACGAGAAAGTCCGGGTGCACGAGGTAGCGCGCCGAGCCCAGCTCCACGGTCAGCTCGTCGGAGAACCGCACCTTCTGCCCGGCCGGGACCTCCTGGATGGGCGGCAGGGCGTCGATCTCCTCGTCCGTCATGTCGAGGATCGGTTTCGACGGCGGCGTCTCACCCATCCCCTCGTAGATGTCCGGGGCCTGCGACGGGTCGAATGGACGCTGGCAGACGATCACGGTGGGCGTGGCGAGCGGGTCCTGGCCCGGCTCGCACGGCCTGGTGAGCTCGCGCAGCTGCTTCGGATACCACTTCGTGCCCAGGTACGAGTGCACGATGACAGTCACGTCGCGCCGGATGCCTTCGACTTCCTGCAGGTACCAGAGCGGGAAGGTGTCGTTGTCGCCGTTCGTGAACAGGACGCCGTAGGGCTCGACGGACTGCAGGAGATTATACGCCCAGTCGCGCGCCGCGTAGTCGCCGCGCCGGTCGGCGAACGAAAAATTGAAGATCAGCGGGATGAGCGCGATCCCGAGCAGCGGCGAGGCGCTGCGCAGGCCCGAGGTGAGCGGCACGTCGCGGGCCGCCGACAGGCGCTCGGCCAGTCCGCGCCACAGGGTCACGAGCCCCATCCCGGCGTACAGCCCCCACAGGTTGAAGCTCACGATGAAGAAGTAGTCGCGCTCGCGCACCTCGTGCCGGTCGATCGGGACCTCGGGGTGGATCGAGTACCCGTACCGGAAGTTCAGGTAATAGACGAGGACGACCGTCACGGTGAGCAGCAGGGTGACGAAGTAGTAGAAGCTGTCGGGGTCTCCCTTCCAGTGCTTCCACAGGCCCACGAGGCCGAGCGCCGTGAACAGGAAGGTCACGAGCAGCCGGCCGCTCGGGGCGAGCGAACGCGCCCACTGCCAGTCGAAGTACTGGAAGTAGTTCTCGAACTGCGCGGAGAACGGCGCCTGCCGCTCGCTCAGGGGCGGCTTCTGGTACTGCTCGCGCGACAGCGAGGCCGCGAGGGCGTCGCACTTCACGAGCAGCTTCTTCCCGTCGGTGGTCGGATAGAAGTCCGGCGTGACGGCTTCGATCAGGTTCGGGCACTCGGGGTCCGCCTCGTCGATCACCGGGTCCTGGGCGGAACGGATCGGTACGAACAGCAGCTGGACCGAGTAGCCGGCGATCGCCAGGAGGAGCGCGGCCGAGAGCAGCTTCCAGCGCAGCAGCGTGCGGATGCTGTGGATGAGCAGGAAGACGCCGAGAGCCAGGAGCGGCAGCACCGACATCTGGTGGTTGGTGGCGCCCAGCCCGAGCAGGAAGCAGACGAGCAGGAAGATCCGGTCGCCCCGCCACGTCTCGCTGTGATCCTCCCAGAGCATCGCCAGGTAGGTGAGGATCGCCACGAACATGAGCGAGACCGTGTAGACCTTCTCGTTCACGTTCGACTGGGTCCACACCGTGAAGGCGGTGCCGCCGAGAAGGACCGCGGCGAAGGCGGCGGCGAGCGAGATCGCCCGGTTCTCGGTGAAGTGATCCCAGATCCGCATGACGGCCAGGAACCAGAACGCGGTGGCCACGGCGGAGGCGGTCGCGGCGAGAAGGTTGATCCGGGGGGCCACTTCCATCGGCAGCCATGCCGTGAGTACGAGCCACGCCCTGCCGATGATCACGAACAACGGGTTCCCCGGTGGATGGGGCAGCCCGAGGATGTACGAGGTGGCGATGTACTCCGAGGTGTCCCACCAGGCCGTGCTGGGCCCGAGGGTCAGGAGATACAGCAGCCAGACCATGCCGGCCGCCACGATCGACCAGCCCCAGACGGGGAGAAGTCCGACTTTCTGTCGCTCGATGCCGCGCATGTCGTCCGTTGTTCCGGTGGCTGCTTCGCTGAACCCCACAAAGGCCGCGAACCTAACGATCGGAGCGGTCGCGGGCCACGCGAAGGACTTACGCGGGTCGGATCACGGCCATGCGCGCACCGACACGACGGTCGGGCGGTCGGGCCGCACGCGCACGGCGCCCAGCTTCAGCGTGCGGCCGCCGTCCACCGCCACTTTCACCTCGTGTGTCCCGACCGGAAGGTCGAGGCGCACGAGCTGCAGGTTGGCGGGCAGCAGCGTCCACGAGCGGGTGTCCGCCCGCTCGGTGAGCGCGGCGAACACGTTGCCGACGATCCCGGCGATGTCGCCCAGCGTCTCGTCCTTCTTGCTCGCACCGTCCTCGATCGCCTTCACCACCGTGTACTTCACGGCCGCGCGGGCGATCGACTTCACCAGGATGCCCGGAGCCTTCTGGTTGAAGTCGTGCACCACGGCGCCCGAGACGTCGGCGCTCATCACGGGCTGCCCGTAGCCCGGCAGGTCGAGGGGCGCGACCGCGCCCGCTGCGGCGCCCGCCGTCGTGTCCTCCGGCGCCGGCAACGGATCGAGCGCCGTGGCGTCGCGCGCCACGCCGAACAGCGGCACCGGACGATCCCCCGTGAACGCCCGCACGTCGCCGAGCGGACGCGACGACAGGGGCTGGTACATCGAGGGCCACGCGACCCGCATCAGGTAGGTGAGGTCGCCATCGTCGTCATCGCGCTCGCGGCGCCCGGGCCGGTGGTCGAGGTTTTCGCACGCGTCGTCGTCGCGGGCGCCCCACTCGTCCAGGGTGCCCTCGAACTTCTGGTGCGAGAAGCAGCGGGAATAGCGCAGTCGCCGCTCCTCCGACCCGTACCGCAGGTCGTCGAGCTCGTCGCCACCCACCAGGAGCGTCACCGAACGCTCGACGCGATGCGCGACGAAGCCGGACTCCACGAGCACCACGACGCCGCCTCCACGCTCCACGTCCGGATCGACTCCGGCCAGGCGATAAGCGACGTCGGCGTCGTTCCGCTCCCCCGCCTGCTCGAACACGGCGGCCGTGAAGTAGCGCAATGACCGGTAGAGACGCCGGTTGTCAGCGCCGAGGGCATCGAGCCCGCCTCCGTCGGCCAGGCCGTCGAGAAGGCGGGCCAGGCGCCGTGCCTCGACGGCGGCCTCGTCGGACTGCCCGAGCGCCAGGTAGTTCAGGGCGCCATAGACGTGAATCATCAGGCGCTCGCTGTCCGAGGGCAGCCAGGCGAGCGCCCGGTCGCTGGTTAGCAGCGAGAGCGCGGCGCGCGAGACGCTCTTCGTGAACCGCTCTTCGATCTCCAGATCGGCGGCCTGGAGGCGGGCGTTGCTGTCCTCGTAGCGGCCCGCGTAGTGCTCGACCACGGCGCGGTCGAGCTCGGCCAGCAGGTCGTCCCCCGCGTCGCCGGCGTCCTCCTCGGCCACGTCGAGCGCGCGCTCGAACTTGCCCTGCGCCGTGAGGCGGCGCAGGTCGGCATCGTAGGACGACAGGCCGTGGGGCCCCGTCTTCGGGGGCCCCATCAGGCTGCAGCCCGCCACGGCCAGGCAGAGCGCCGGCAGGGCGGAGCGGCGGAGCATGGTCGTTACCGGTTGCGTTCCAGCACGACCAGCCGCTGCTGGGCCCGCGCGATCGCCTCCGCCAGCTTCGCGTTGGCTTCACCGCGCGCCTCGATCTCCTCGAGGTCGAGCCGATGCAGGAAGAGCTCGTACTGGATGCGCGCCTCATACGGTCGCAAGGCCTTGTCGAGCACGCTCGCGACCCGGTAGTCGATCAACGGATCGCCCGGCGCCAGGATGCTCGCCCGGTCGTACCGGTCGAGGGCCGCGTCCAGCCGGCCGGCCGCGGCCAGCTCGTCGCCCTCGCGCAGCAGGGCCTCGGCCGTCTCGGCCGCGCGCCCTTCGGTGGTCGCCATGTCGGGGCTCGAGACGAGCCGCACGCCCTGGCGCTCCTGGTAGCCGTAGCGAGACACCGTGCCGCCGGCCAGCTGGACCATGGCCACGGCCCCGACCGCGTCGGAGGGCACCATGGTCGCGTCGCGCGGCGTCATGACGGTCGAACCACCCGCTCGCCGCACGT
>JASFRN010000015.1:0-39934 GCA_050114915.1 Gemmatimonadales bacterium
CCGCGGACGCCGCAGCGTCCGCCGTTCCCATCCACACAACCTCCCATGCCGGGAATATACCGGCGACGGGCGAATCCCGCACAGGGGGTCACCCCAGGCGCCGGGCGGCGAGCAGCAGGCAGACGACGGTCTTGGCGTCGTCAATCTCCCCCCGCTCCACCATGCGCAACGCCTCACCGAGGGCCAGCGTCCGGGTCTCGATGAACTCGTGTCCTTCCCGTTCGGTCGCCCCGAACGTGAGGCCGGTGGCGACGAACAGGTGGATGCGCTCGTCCGTGAAACCCGGCGTCGTCCACAGCGTCGTGAGGAACTCCAGCCGCCGGGCGGAAATCCCCGTTTCCTCCCGCAGCTCCCGGCGGGCGCACGTCTCGGGGGACTCGTCCCCGTCGAGCTTCCCGGCGGGCACTTCCCAGATCGTCCCGCCCGTCGCATGCCGGTATTGTTTCAACAGTATGACGCACGGCGGCGTTCCTGCGTCACATTCGTCCGGCGTCGTGGCGAGCGGGAGGACGCCGGCCGCCCCGACGTGCCGGACGATTTCCAGCTCGCCGGTGCTGCCGTCCGGATAGTGCGCGGTCTCGAGGCGGAGATCTACGACCTTCCCGCGGAACACCGACCGCGCCGCGTCATCTCCTCCACTCATGCCGAGGCCCCGGCCGCCCGCACGTCCACCGTCCCGAGGCTCGCCGCCGCGTCGGCGAATCCCGCCACGTCGCCGGCTGCGAGGAGAACCAGCCCGCCGGGGTCGAGGAAGGCCCGCGCCGCCTCGCGGACGTCGGCCGGCGACACGGCCCGGATCCGCTCTGGAAAGCGCTCCCAGTAGTCATCCGGGAGATCGTACGTCACGGCTTCCGCCCTGCGGCGCGCCAGCTGGCTCGTGGTCTGGAACTGCAGGGGCAGCGACAGGGTGAGCGCATTGGCGGCCAGCTCGAGCTCCGCCGGCTCCGGCGGCGTCTCGCGCAGGCGCTGGAACTCCGCCAGGCACTCGGCGAACGCATCCAGCGTCGCTTCCGTCGCCACCGCCGTGCGGAGGAGGAACGGCCCCCGCCGCCGGCGTCGGAGCAGCACGGTGCGGGCCCCGTAGGTCCAGCCCTTCTCCTCGCGCAGGTTGAGGTTGATGCGCGAATTGAACAGGCCGCCGAGAACGGCGTTGGCCACGAGGAACGAGGCCTCGTCGGGCTCGTCCCGGGCGATCCCCACGCCGCCGATGCGTAGTTCCGATTGTCGGCTGGCCGGGCGGTCGAGCAGGATCACCTCGCCGGCGTGGGCCGCCCGCGCCGGCGTCTCGGGCGCCTCGGGCGGGGGCGCATCCGCCGGGACCCGCCAGTCGCCGAACTCTCGCTCGGCCGCCGCGACCGCGGTCGCCGGATCGACGTCCCCGCACACGACCAGGCACGCCGTGTCCGGCCGGGCGACGCGCGACCAGAAATCGGCGAGGTCGCCGGCGGCCAGCGGCTCGACCGACTCGACCGTCCCGTCCAGCGGCGCACCGTACGGGTGGGCGCCGTAGACGGCGGCCCCGAACGCGTCCGCCGCGATCTCCGCCGGATCGTCGACCCGACGGCGCAGGCGGTCGAGCATCATCGCGCGGCGCCGCTCGACCTCGTCCTCGTCGAAGTCCGGACGCCGGGACACCGCGGCCAGGTACTCGAGGGTCTCGTCCAGCTGGTCGTTCATCGTATGCATGGAGAGCTGGGCGGCATCGTAGCTGGCGTGCGCGTGGAAGGCCGCCCCGAGGCCGTCGATCCATGCCGCCATCTCGGGCGCCGTTCGGCCCTCCGCCCCCTCCGAAAGCAGGTCGCAGGCCAGCGTGGCCAACCCGCCGCGCTCCGGCGGCGTGGAACCGGCTCCCGCTCCAAGCACGAGGCGCAGGGCCACGTCGGGCGTGGACGTGGACCGGGCCACCTCGATCCGCATCCCGTTGTCCAACCGGTGCGTCGCGAACGGCGGCAGCTCGATTTCGGGAGGCGGACCCGCGGGAGCCGGCGCGACCCCTCGTTCGACCGGGCTCACGTCCCACCCCCCGGCACGACGTGGAGGCTCGTGCCGTCCGCCGGATCGAGCACGACCTCCGCGGCCCGCGCCACCGCGGCCTCGTCGACTTCCTCGTAGCGGTCGAACACCGCGTTCACGTACCCGGGCTCGTCGCGGTACACGGTGGCATGCGCGATCAGGTCCGCTCGATGTCCGACGCTGTCCAGCCGGCGAACCAGCTGCCGGCGCGCCCGATTGCGGGCGCCGGACAGCTCGCGGTCCGTCGGTCCCGCGGATCGCAGCTCGGCGAGCACGCGGCGCACCTCTCCCTCCAGGGTCGCGGCATCCACGCCCGGCCGGGCCGTCGCCACCACCCAGAGCAGGCCGACCGACTCCGTCGGCCATACGTACGCCGTGACGTCGGCGGCGACCCGCAGGTCGTACACGAGCGACGCGTACAGTCGCGAGCTCTTGCCCTCGGCGAGAAGCGAAGCCAGCACGTCGGCGGCCTCGAAGCCCGGTTCGGTGAACGACGGGGCGGGAAACGCGAGATAGACGCGCGGAACCGTGACCTCGTCCTCGATCCTCGCCTCCGCCCGCCGCGGCGTCCGCGGGGGGATCGGGGGCGCCTCTGGCGGCGTGCGGCCCTGCAGGTCCCCGAACCAATGACGCACGCGCTCCGCGGCCCCGTCGGGCGACACGTCGCCGGCGATCACCAGCGTCGCGTTCGCCGGTCCGTACCAGTCGCGGAAGAACGCGGTCACGTCGTCCAGCGTCGCGGCGTCGAGGTCCTCCATGTAGCCGATCGTCGGGTGCCGGTACGGGTGCCGCTCCGGGAACGTCTCGCGGAGCACCGTCTCGACGGCCAGCCCGTACGGACGGTTCTCGTAGGATTGGCGGCGCTCGTTCTTCACCACGTCCCGCTGGTTGTCGAGCTTCGCCTGCGTGATCGCGGGCAGGAAGAAGCCCATCCGATCCGACTCCAGCCACAGGGCGAGATCGAGTCGGTTGGCCGGAAGCGTCTCGTAGTAATTCGTGCGGTCGAACCAGGTGCTGCCGTTCATCGAGCCTCCGGCATCCTGGACGTACCGCATGTGCGAAGTCCCCTCCACGTGCTCCGACCCCTGGAACAGCAGGTGCTCGAACAGGTGCGCGAATCCCGTTCTTCCGGGCCGCTCGTACCTGGATCCCACGTGGAACATCAGGTGGACGGCGACGACGGGCGCGGACGGGTCGGGGTGGACGACGAGGCGGAGGCCGTTGTCGAGCCTTCGGTCGAACAGGGGAAAACGTGCTCCGTTGTCGGTCAAATCTCTTCCGATCGGAAAGAGGTAGAGTGCTCCGGGCGTCTTCGTGGCGGCCGAATGTACGACGCCGGCGAGCGCGACCTCAAGGTCGTTGGGGGCGCCGCTCCATGTCGGGGGACGCCGACGGCGGAAGGAGATAAGCCGGGTTCTGTACCGGGCCGAAGCCCTGGGGGTCATCTATCTGGGACGCCGGTCACCCGACGCCTCGTGCGGCCTACCCGGAGCTCATGCGCGGCGGACGACCGCTCGCTCCTGTTCGGCCTTGCTCCTGGTGGGGTTTGTCGTGCCGCGGCCGTCTCCGGCGCGCGCGGTGGGCTCTTACCCCACCCTTTCACCCTTGCCTGTGCGCCGGACGAACCGGACGCCATCGGCGGTCTGCTCTCTGTGACACTTTCCGTCGCCTCGCGGCGCCCGGGCGTTACCCGGCACCATGTCCTGCGGAGCCCGGACTTTCCTCGGACCGGCCGATGGCCGGCCGCGACCCCGTCTCCTTCCGCCCGTCGCGTGGCGTCCACGGTGGGGCGTCCTGCAGCCAATATAGCCGTCGAAGCCGCCCGGAGTTCCCCGCCCGCCGGAAGCGGCCGAGCCCGAGCGCGTGAAACCCCCGGCGCGGGGAACCCGTCCTGTATCGCGAACGCACTCCGGCTGGCCGGAGATCGTGGCGGGGCTGTACGTTGCCGCTCCGTCGGGCCGCATCTCCCGAGACCGCCGGCCACGCACGACGAACTCATTCAGGAGTCTCGACATGATCCACGTGGGACGAACGGCGCGCCGGCTGGCGAGCTCGATCGCCGTGGCGCTGCTGCTGGTCCCGCCGGCCTCGGCCGCGGCGCAGGAGAGCGTCACCGGCAACTACGAGGGCGCGGTATCCGTCGCCGGCCAGCAGGTCGATTTCTCGCTGACCGTACAGGCCGGGGACGATGGGCTCGAAGGCTTCATGTCGATGCCTGACCAGGGCCTCTACAACGAGCCGCTCGACACCGTGACCTGGCAGGACGGCGCCCTGCATTTCGACCTCGGCGTGGGCGGCGGGGAGGTCGTCGCCTTCGACGGGACGCGTGACGGCGACGGTCTGTCCGGCACGCTCACCGGCCCTCTGCCGGAAGGCGCGACCTGGACCGCGACCCGGACGGGTGACGCCCGGCTCGCCTCCGCCCCGACCCTCACCGTTGAGCCCGCCTCGATCGAGCTCGTGGCCGGCCAGACGACGGACCTGAACGTCGTGGCCCGCGACACGGCCGGCAACGAAGTCACGCCCGACCGCCTGCGCTACTTCGTGCAGGGAGAGCGCGGCGGGCTCGAGGCCGGGGACGGCCGCATCGTGGCCAAACGGGGCGGCGAGTACACGGTGCTCGTCATCGCCGTGCTCGGCGACGTTCAACTGCGCGAGGACGTCGAAGCGACAGTGGAGTGGCCCCCGATCGACAGGATCGAGCTCGCCGGCCTGCCCGAGCAGATGCAGGAAGGCAACGGGTACCGCGTGGAGCCGACGGTCCTCACCGAGGGCGGCCTCGTCCGGGACGATCTCGAGCCGACGCTTCGGAGCTCGAATCCCGCCGTCGTCGCCGTGAGCGCGACCGGCGCCCTGCGCGCCGCCGGACCGGGCGAGGCCACGGTCACCGCGAGCGTCGAAGGCGCGTCCGACTCGTGGGAAGTGTCGGTGCGCCCGAGCCCGGTACGGACCCTGGCGGTACGTGCCGACCGCGAGCGCGCCCGCACCGGCGACGTCGTGCAGGTCACGGCCGAGGCCCGCGACGAGCGGGATCGGGCCCTTCCTCATGCCCCGATCGCCTGGAGCGTCGAGGCGTTCCCGATCGACACCCTGATCGCGCCTCCTTCGGCCGCGCAGATCGACGCCAGCGGTCGTTTCGTGGCCGAGAAACCCGGCGCCTACGTGATTCACGCGAGCTCCGGGCGCGCGAGCGCCGCCGTGGAGGTCCAGGTGGAGGGCCGCGACGTGGCCGAGGACGTCGAGCTCGTGGGCCAGGGCGCCGTGCACGACGTCCATACCTCCGACCTGTGGGTCTGGGAAGGCGTGGACGGCCGCGACTACGCGGTCACGGGCACCTGGGGCGCCGAGGGGAAAGCCTACTTCTGGGACGTGACGGACCCGGCCCGCATCACGAAGATCGACAGCATCCAGGTCGACGCCCGGACGGTGAACGACGTGAAGGTATCGGAGGACGGCCGCATCGCGGTGATCAGCCGTGAAGGCGCCTCGAATCGCCGAAACGGCCTGGTGATCTACGACGTCAGCGATCCGCACGACGTGAAGGAAGTCGGACGCTACGACGAGGGGCTGACCGGCGGCGTCCACAACGTGTTCATCTACGACCACCACGTGTACGCGCTCAGCGCCGGACAGCGCTACGACATCCTCGACATCCACGATCCGTCGAACCCGGTCAAGGTCGGCAGCTTCGAGCTCGGCACCCCTGGTCACGCGATCCACGACGTATGGGTCGAAGACGGGATCGCCTATTCCTCGAACTGGCGCGACGGCGTCGTGCTGGTCGACGTGGGGAACGGGATCGCCGGCGGCTCGCCGGACAATCCCGTGCAGTTCGCCCGGTACGCGTATCCGTCGGGCCGCAACCACGCCGCGTTCCCGTTCCGCAGCCAGTCGACCGGGAAGTTCTACGTGATCGCCGGCGACGAGATCATGCCCGGGTTCGACCCGGACAAGCCCGGCGAAACGAGAGGATATCTGCACTTCATCGACTTCACCGATCCCGACAACCCGCGGGAAGTCGCCCGCTACCAGGTGCCCGAGGCCGGCACTCACAACCTGTGGGTCGAGGGTGACCGGCTGTACGCGGCGTTCTACGAGGGCGGTCTCCGCGTGATCGATATCTCCGGCGACCTCGAAGGCGATCTGTACCGGCAGGGCCGCGAGATCGCCCGCTACAAGGCCTACGATCCGGAAGGCAAAGTGCCGAACACACCGATGACGTGGGGCCCGCAGCCCCACAAGGGCCACGTGTTCTTCAGCGACTTCAACTCGGGCCTCTGGGCCGTGAAGCTCGAGCCGCGGCGCGAACTCGTGCCATGAGGCCGCGGGTCGCTGCGACCTTGGCGGCGCTGTCCCTGGCGCTCATCGCGCCCGGGGCGGTCCCCGCCCAGGAGGGACCATCCGGCGACTACTACGTATACGTGGCGGCGGAATCCGAAGACCAGGTGGCCCTGGTTCGCTTCGGGCCGGACGGCGCCGAGGTGGTCGAGAACATCGTGGTGGGGTTGTACCCGACGGAGATCGACGGACCACACGGAATCGCCGTCGACGCCCGCAACCAGCGCTGGTACGTCTCCATCGCGCACGGTAATCCGTTCGGACAGATCCACGCGTACTCGACGGTCGACAACCGGAAGATCGGCCAGGTTCCGGTGGGTCTGTTTCCCGCCTCGATGGCGATCGCGCCCACGAACCTGATGTTCGTGGTGAACTTCAACCTCCACGGCGACCCCGTTCCGAGCACCGTGTCGGTGATCGAGACAGAGTCGCTCACCGAGCTGATGCAGATCCCGACGTGCGAGACCCCGCACGGCTCGCGGCTGGGCCCCGACGGCCAGCACGATTACCTGGTGTGCGTGCGCGACGACCAGCTCGTGGAGATCAGCACGACGGACCTGGCGGTGAGTCGTCGGCTCTACCTGGCGCCCGGCCTCGAACGTCCGCTGCCCGCGGACGCGGTCGACGCGGACGGCGTCCTCGGCGAGGATGCGCCATCCCGCAACGCGCCGCGCTGCGGGCCGACCTGGGTCCAGCCGTCCGTGGACGGGAAGTTCCTCTACGTCGCCTGCAATCGGAACGCCGAGGTGCTCGAGATCGACGCCGACGCCTGGAAGGTCGTGCGCGAGTTTCCGACGGGAGCCGGTCCGTACAACCTCGACGTGACGCCGGACGGACGCCGGGTCGTCGTGTCGTACAAGGGCGCGCAGGCGACGGGCATCATCGACCTCGAGACGGGCGACGTTCGGTCGGTGTCGAACACCCGCCGGCTGCCTCACGGCGTGGCGATCAGCCCCGACTCCCGCTACGCGTTCGTCAGCGTCGAGGGAATCGGCGGAGAGCCGGGCACGGTGGACGTGATCGACCTCGACCAGGCCACGCTCGCCGCGTCCGTCGACATGGGCAAGCAGGCCGGCGGGATCGGATTCTGGAAGTACGTTCCGGGCCTGCTGCGCGGTGATCGAAGCGCGGGCGACTGAGGGCGGAGGATTCAACGACGGTCGACGAATCGGTGTTTCAGAAGACGTATATCGGAGTTCTCATGAAGAACCGGCCAGGAGCGCGTATCGTGAATATTCTCGGGTGGACGGGCGGACGGGTGGCGGTGATCGCAGCGATCGGGGCGCTGGCGCTGCCGGCGGCGGCCACGGCCCAGCAGACCATGGAGGTGCCGACTCCCGCCGCGGTCTCTCCGACCGTCGAGCTCACGGGCTACGTCGGGCTGTTGCTCCCGATGTCGAAGTTGGGCTCGCAGGGTGATTCGATCCAGGCGGAGCTGTCGACCAAGCCGTCGTTCTCGGCGAGCCTCGACGTGTGGTTCGGCGGCGGCTTCGGGCTCGGCCTCATGGGCGGCTACTCCAACCCGAGCGTCGGGCTGACCAGCGTCGACACCGGCAGCGGAATCCAGCAGAGCGTCGACCTGGGCAACGCCGACTTCCTGCACGGCGAGGCGTTGCTGCAGTGGCGCCCGGAGCTCCGCGGCGCGGCCGCCGTCCTCCTGCCCTATTTCGGGGCCGGCGCCGGAGTGCGGCGCCTGAGCTTCGAGGGGGACTCGGGATTCGAGAACCAGACGGACATCACCCTCGTGCTTAACGCCGGCGCCCAGGTGCAGCTCTCCGACGCGGTCCACATGCGCCTCGACGTCCGGGACCTGGTGTCCTCGTTCCAGGCCGGACCGTTCGAGAGCTCCGACCAGCAGCACGATCTGTTCGCGCAAGTCGGCCTGGGCATCGGATTCTGAGGGGGCGGACGATCCCGATCCAGGAGTTCGAGGCGTGCCGATGAGTCGACCGGTCGATCCGAGGACGCTGATCCCGGCGGAGAAGATCGAGGCGCGCGTCCGCGAGATAGCGGCGGAACTCGACAGGGTCTACGCGGATGCCGGGGAGGTGCTGATCCTCGGCGTCCTCAGGGGCGCCTACATGTTCCTCGCCGACCTGTCCCGGTGGATGACGGTGCCCCGCAAGGTCGATTTCATCGCGCTGTCGAGTTACGACGGGGCGAGCGCCGCGGGAGGCGTGCGCCTGATCATGGACGCCCGTGTTCCACTGGCGGGCCGCCACGTGCTCATCGTCGAAGACATCCTCGATACCGGTCGTACCCTCGCCTACCTCCTCCGCCTGTTCCGGGCCCGCGGCCCCGCCTCGCTCCGCAGCTGCGTGCTCGTGCGGAAACCAAATCCCGAGGTCGAGGTAGAGGTAGACTACGTAGGCTTCGAGATTCCCGACGAATGGGTCGTCGGGTACGGCCTCGACTACGACGACCACTTTCGGGCCCTGCCCTACATCGGGACGCTGGATCCCGGCACGCAGGACCGGGACGTGGTGAGCGAATGAACCGCAACGGAGGGGGACGGATGAGGGGATGGATGACGGGAGTCGCGGCGCTCGGCCTGCTGGCCGCGCCACTCGCGGCCGGCGCGCAGACGTCGGCCGACGACGACGAGGGTGTGCGGGCCGCCGTGGCGGACTACGTGGACGCGATCTACGAGGTCCGACCGGAGCTCATCGAGCGCAGCGTGTCACCCGACCTCGTGAAGCGTGGCTACTGGCGATCCGACGAGAACCAGGAGTACCGCGAGTATCCGATGTCGTTCGACCAGCTGCACGAGCTCGCCTCGAGCTGGAACGCCGACGGCCACCTCGACGCCTCCTCCGCGGTCCGCGAGATCGTGCTGCTCGACGTCCTCGACAAGACGGCCACGGCCAAGCTCGTCGCCGACTGGGGCATCGACTATCTGCACCTTGCGAAGATCGACGATCGCTGGATGATTAAGAACATCCTCTGGCAGAGTCCGCCGCCGATGTAGGCGGACCTGCGCCGGAGGCGGGGGCCGACCGGGTGCGGTCGGCCTTCCCCCACGACCACCGGGGTGCCCGGAACGTCCGGGCTGAGATCACACCCGTAGAACCTGATCCGGGTCATACCGGCGAAGGGAGGACCGATGGACACGCCGCATCCCACCGCTGGCTCCGCCGCACCGCCCGTCACCCAGATGCAGCACGCCCGCGCCGGCCACGTGACGCCGGCCATGCAACGGGTGGCCGAGCGCGAGAAGCTCCCGCCCGAGACGATCCGCGACGAGGTGGCGGCCGGCCGTCTCGTGATCCCCGCGAACCTGCGCCACCTGGCCGGCAACCTCGACCCGATGGCGATCGGCGCCGTGGCTTCCGTGAAGATCAACGCGAACATCGGCAACTCGCCCACGACGTCGAGCCTGGATGAAGAGGTCGAGAAGCTCGACCTCGCCGTCCGCTGGGGAGCGGACACGGTGATGGACCTGTCGACCGGGCGGATGATCGACGAAACCCGGGAAGCGATTCTCGCCGCGAGCACGGTGCCGATCGGCACGGTGCCCATCTACCAGGCGGTGGCGGACCGCGAGATCGAGGAGCTCGAGCCCGACGACCTGCTGGGCATGATCGCACACCAGGCGAAGCAGGGCGTCGACTACATGACCGTCCACTGCGGTGTGCTCCTCGAGCACCTTCCGCTCGTCCGTACTCGGATCACGGGCATCGTGAGCCGGGGCGGCGGGCTGCTGGCGCGCTGGATGGTGCATCACCGTGCGCAGAACCCCCTGTACGACGCCTACGACGCGATCCTCGACATCGCGGCGGCCCACGACGTGACCCTCAGCCTGGGGGACGGCCTGCGGCCCGGCTCGATCGCCGACGCCTCAGACGCCGCGCAGTTCGCCGAGCTCGAGACGCTGGGCGAGCTGACCGCGCGAGCCCGGGAGCGCGGCGTACAGGTGATGATCGAGGGGCCCGGCCACATCCCGCTCGATCAGCTGGAGATGAACGTCCGCCGGCAGAAGGAGGTCTGCCACGACGCGCCGTTCTACACGCTGGGGCCGCTGGTCACCGACATCGCGCCCGGGTACGACCACATCACGTCGGCGATCGGCGCGGCGGTGATCGGCTGGCACGGCGCCGACATGCTGTGCTACGTGACGCCGAAGGAACACCTCAGCCTGCCGAACGCGGAGGACGTCAAACAGGGGCTGATCGCGTACCGGATCGCCGCGCACGCGGCCGACCTGGCTCGCCGCCGCCCCGGGGCCCGCGACCGGGACGACGCGCTCTCGCGCGCCCGGTTCGCCTTCGACTGGGAGGAGCAGTTCGCGCTGTCCCTCGACCCGGAGACCGCGAGGGCCTACCACGACGAGACCCTCCCGGACGACTTCTTCAAGGACGCCGAGTTCTGCGCGATGTGCGGGCCGAAGTTCTGTCCCATGCACAATTTCCGCGACGTCGACTGGGAAGAGATCCAGCGGATCGTCGACGCGCGTCGCACGGAGGCGGCGGCCGTGGTCTAGAAGCGGTCAGAAGAGAGAGCGCGGGAGCCCGGCGGTTCTTCTGTCCGCCGGAGCTCCCGCGCGATGACCCGGAGTGGCAGCCAGGTCGGAGAGTTCCTCAGTCGGTGAGGCTCAGCTCGGCCGCCTCGATCAGGCGCCGGGCCATCGCGACCCGCGCCGACGCCGCCGTGGTCGGCGAACCTTCGATACGAGCCTGGATCGAAGCCCGATCCGCATCGCTGAGCAGCTCGGAGCCCGCGAGCGCCTCCGCGTTGCGTACGAACTCCCGCTTCTTGCCGGCGTAGCCCTCGGCGATCGCGAGGAACGCCGCGTCGACCCACGCGTTCGCGGCCGTCAGCACGTCACCCGTGGCCTCGGCGACCTCCGCCGCGCGCTCCATGCTCTTGCGGGAGTGCGCCGATTCGCCGGCGTAGAAGTAGAGCACCGCGGCTCGCTGGAAGCCGAAGAAGGCCGCCGCGTCGTTCTTCGGCAGCACGTTCGCCGCCCGCTCGTGGAGCTCGGCGGCCTCCGCCCAGCGAGACGGCGTCTCGTAGAGCTCCATCGCCTGCCGGTTGAGCGGGCTCTGGAACGCCGTCACCTCGAGGGCCGGCAGCTCGTACATCTCCCGCTCCTGCGCCTTCGCCGTAGCCGTCACGATGAACAGTGCCGCCGTGGCGGCGAGGCCTGTCAACATCATTCCGTTCGTCTTCATCGTCCCGTCCTCCCTATGTCCCCGTCCCCGTGCCGATCCCCCGACCGGCTCCGTCTTCTGGTAAAGCAACCGGCGTGCCATGAGATCGCGTGGGATATAAGCAATTGCTGGATAACAGGTTACATGAGAACGGCCCGCGGCCGGAGCCGCGGGCCGTTGACCCGGAAGCGCGACATGGTGTCCGGAAGCGGACACCCGGGGCTCAGCCGCCGGATCTCGCCCCGAAGTTGGTCCCCGAGTACACGTCGAGTCCCGACGCCGTGCGCACCGACATCCGGGGCTGCCCCCCATCGTAGCTCCAGGCGGCCCCGACCTCTCCCGCCTTGTTCATGGCGACGAACTTCTCGCCGGGCATGTAGTCGGGGTTCACGTGCCGGTACTTGTTGCGGATCATCTCGAGCGCATCCTCGCAGGCCTCCTGCGGCGAGCGCCCGGCCGACATCCGCATCACGATGTAGTAGCTCGCGCACGACTTGATGACGTCCTCGCCGCGACCCGTGGCGCCCGCCGCGCCCACCTCGTTGTCCACGTACAGTCCGGCGCCGATGATCGGGGAGTCGCCGATGCGGCCGGGAATCTTCCAGCTCAGGCCGCTGGTCGTCGTGATCCCGGCCACGTCGCCGTTCGCGTCGATGGCCAGCACGTTGACCGTACCGTGCTCCTGCTCCACCGGTCCGGGGAGAAACGCCTCCGCGTCCGGTCGCCCGCGCAGGTGGTCCGGGGGGCCCCAATCGTCGGTGTCGCTGCGCTCCTCGCGCCACTTCAACCAGGCGTTGCGGGCCTTTTCGGTCAGCAGGTCTTCCTCCTCGAACCCGAACGACTTCGCGAACTCCAGCGCGGCCGGGCCGACGATCATCACGTGGTCCGTGCGCTCCATCACCAGGCGCGCGACCGACGAGGGCGTCTTGATCCCCTCGATCGCCGCGACCGCCCCGGCGTTGTAGGTGCGCCCGTCCATGATCGAAGCGTCGAGCTGCACGACCCCGTCTTCGTTCGGAAGTCCTCCATAGCCGACCGACGAGTCCTCGGGATCCACTTCGATCACGTTGGCGGCCTTCTCCACGGCGTCGATCGCGCGTCCCCCTGAGGCCAACACTTCCCACCCGACCTCCATCGCCCGCTTGCCGGTGTCGTTGGTGTGGCTCGTGACCAGGATCGGCGTCGCCGCACCGGCCATCCGGCGCCCGCCACCGGTCCAGCGCAGCGCGGGAAGCAGAGCGCCCCCGGCCGCGATGCCGAAGCTGCGTTCGAAGAAGGTCCTGCGGGACAGCGGGCTTCCCATCGGTCGTCTCCCGGTTGAGTTCGCGGCTGCGAAGAGGGGCAACATACCCCGGCGACCATTCGGCAGACAGGCGAGGCGGCCGCCGCGCCGACGTGCCCGGCCCCGACTCAGTCCGGCTTCAGCCCCCGCCCGGAGGCAACGCCGTGCGCTCGTCGCGCCGTTCCACGAGCGACTCCGTGAAGTCCTGCCGCTCGGACACGAGCTGCAGCCGGTCGTCGAGCGCCTCGACGTGCCGCGCCAGCGCGCGCACCTCCTCGCGGAGCCCGTCTACCTGCGCGCTGTCCGCGGCGCCTTCGGCGCGGACCTTGATCCAGACTTCGAGCGCCCTGCCCAGGCGCCGCGTGATCGGGATGGACACGAGCAGCAACCCGACGATCAGGATGCTGGTGACCATCGCGATCAGCTCGGCGATGGCGACGTTCATGCGAGCCTCCCCGTCGGGATCCCGGAGATCAGTAGGCCGGAATCCCGGTGATGTCGTGGCCGAGAATCAGGCCGTGGATGTCGTGGGTCCCTTCGTAGGTGTATACGGACTCGAGGTTCGCCATGTGTCGCATCGACTGATACTCGATCAGGATGCCGTTCGCGCCCAGCAGCCGCCGGGCCTCCCGTGCGCATTCGCACGCCATGTCCACGTTGTTCCGCTTCGCCATCGAGACCTGGACCGGGCGCATCGTGCCGGCGTCCTTCATGCGGCCGAGGCGCAGCGCCAGGAGCTGCGCCTTCGTGATCTCGGTGAGCATGTCGGCCAGGCGCGTCTGCTGGATCTGCGTGCCGCCGATCGGCGTGTCGCCGAACTGGACGCGATTCACGGCATAGTCGCGCGCCTCGCAGAAGCACGCCATCGCCGCGCCGACGGCTCCCCACGCGATCCCGTAGCGTGCCTGCGTCAGGCACATCAACGGGCTCTTCAGGCCACCGCTGCCGGGCAGGAGGTTGTCGGCCGGAACGCGCACGTCCTGCAGCACCAGCTCGCTGGTGTCGGAGGCGAGCAGCGACAGCTTGCCCTCCTGGTCCTTCGCCGAGAAGCCCTCGCGGTCCGTCTCGACGAGAAAGCCGCGGATCGACGAGGCGTCGTCGATCTCCCCGGTCTTCGCCCACACCACCGCCACGTCGGCCTTGGAGCCGTTGGTGATCCACATCTTCGAGCCGTTGAGCACCCACTCGTCTCCGTCCCGCTCGGCCCGCGTGAGCATGCCGCCGGGATTCGAGCCGAAGTCCGGTTCGGTGAGCCCGAAGCAGCCGATCGCCTCGCCGGTGGCCAGGCGCGGCAGCCACGCCTCGCGCTGTTCCTCGGACCCGAAGGCGTGAATCGGATACATGACGAGGGCGCCCTGGACGGACACGAAGGAGCGCAGACCGGAGTCGGCCCGCTCGAGCTCCTGCATGATCAGGCCGTAGGCCACGTTGTTGAGCCCCGCGCACCCGTACTTCTCCGGCAAGTTGGCGCCGAAGAACCCGAGCTCTCCCATCTGCGGGACCAGCTCGTCGGGGAACGTGTGGCCGACGTAATGCCGGTTGATGATCGGCATCACCTCGGCGTCGACCCAGTCACGGACCATATCGCGGACGGCGCGCTCCTCGTCGTCGAGCATCTCGTCGACCGCGTAGAAATCAATGCCTTCGAAACTCATCGTCGGCTCTCCGGTGGTTCGGTATCAGGATTCGTCGTCTTCGGATTCATGGCCCATCCAGCGGCCGCCCGGCGCGTCCTCGCCGGCTCGCCGCACGCCCCGCACGACCTCGCGTCCGATCCGCAGGCCGAGATAGTAGGCCGCGGCCAGGGGTAGAAGCCACGCCCCCCAGGGCAGGACGCCACGAATATCGGACATGGCGATCCACGCGGCGAACGGGACCGTGATCCCCGCGGCGATCAGGTGAGGCATCCAGCGGGTCCGCATGCCGCTCAACCGAGGCGGGCGGCGACGGCGGCCGCGAATTCGTCGGTGCCGGCCGTGCCCCCGAGATCGCGCGTGACGGTCGTCCCGTCGCGGACCGTGTCCAGCAGCGCACCGTGAATTCGCTCCGCCGTCTCGCCGAGCCCCAGGTGATCGAGCATCAGGCAACCGGCCAGCAACAGCGCCGACGGATTCGCCACGTTCTGGCCTGCGATGTCCGGCGCCGAGCCGTGCACCGCCTCGAAGATCGCGGCGTCCTTGCCGATGTTCGCGCCGGGCGCGAAGCCGAGCCCCCCGACGAGACCGGCGGTGAGATCGGAGAGAATGTCGCCGAACATGTTCTCGGTGACGAGCACGTCGAACCGGTACGGGTCGAGCACGAGCGCCATCGCCGAGGCGTCGACGATCTTCTCCTCGAACTCGATCCGGTCGCGGTACTCCTCGGCCACCTGGCGCCCGACCTCGAGGAACAGTCCCTGGGTGCACTTGAGGATGTTCGCCTTGTGCACGAGCGTGACCTTCGTCCGGCCGTGCGCGACCGCGTATTCGAAGGCGTGGCGCACGATCCGCTCCGACCCGTAACGGGTGATCAGCATCACCGACTCGGCGACCGCCTTCGGGTCCTGGTTCATCCCGATGTAGTGCTCGATGCCCGCGTACAGGCCTTCGGTGTTCTCCCGCACGATCACGAGGTCGATGTCCTCGTATCGGCCCGGGACGATCGTCCGGGCGGGCCGGATGTTCGCGTACAGGTCGAAGTGCTTACGCAACGCCACGTTGATCGAGCGGAACCCGGCTCCGATCGGCGTCGTGAGCGGTCCTTTCAGCGCGCAGCGGTTGCGCTCGATGGAGTCGAGCGTGTCCTGGGGCAGCAGGTCCCGGCCTTCATCGCGCGCCGCGAGCCCGGCGATCCGCCGATCCCACTCGATCGGCGCGGAGGCCGCCTCGAACACCGAGACGACCGCGTCCGCGATCGAAGGTCCGATCCCGTCGCCCGGAATCAACGTCACCGTGTGCGTCATTCAGTTGCTCCCCACGTATTTTCTGCCGTATTCGTAGCTCGTGTGCTCTTCGCCGTACTCGGCGAGATCCACCATCGTCTGCGGCTTCTTCGTGGCGTCGACGCGAGCCTTCGACGCCGTGTTGATCGCCTTCTTCCACGTGATGCTCGTCAGCGTGTTGCGATCGAGCATGGCGCGGGCGATCAGGTCGCCACTCGCGTCGGTGGTCGTCACCCGCACGCCACCGACGCCGCCGAAGTTCACGAACAGGTCGCGCGTCTGCGGGGTGAACAGATAGATGTACGGGCCTGCCTTGGCCCATACCGACCCGCCGCGACGCAGCTGAGAGGCGTCCTGGGTCACGTGCACCTCGACGACGTTGCCGTTCATCGACACGTCCACCCTCCCCCCGTAGACCGTGTCGAGCACGGCCGCCGGGGGCAATGCGTCGTTGGACTGCTCGGGTCGGCACGCCGCGGGGACCATCGACCCCGCGATCAGCAGCCCCGTCACGACCAGCGTCGCCGCGGACGCCGATCCTTCACTTCCGATCCTCAAGCCTCGCCTCCGTTCCATCTTCACGATTCGGTGATTCGCCGGGCCACGACGGCCGCGAGGGACGCCAGCAGGGCGCCCGAATCCGGGCACCCGGCCGCGCCGTCGACGGACCCGTGCCACAGCACGGCGCTGCGCCGGATGTCGATCAGCGCGAGCAACAACTCGGCCCGCACCGGCTGCGACCCGTCGTCGCACGCGCCGGTCGTCCGCGGCGTTCCGGCCTCCGGCTCCTCGGCCGCCACGATCCGGAGCCGCAGCGGGAGAACCACGAAGCGCGTCCCGTGCAGCGCCGCCAGCGCCCGCAACTCGCCGTGCAGCGGCTCGTAGATCTGCTCCCGCCGGTCGGGCTCGGCCAACAGGCCCTGGTACGCCACCCGATCCGGATCGACCCGGACCGTGGGATTCCGGCGCACGCTGCGGCGCAGGTCGCTCGGCAGCGCCCAGCCCTCGGCGCCCCGGCGCTCCTCGAGTGCGAACTCGAGCTCGGCGTCCATCGCCCGCAGGGCGCCCTCCTGGGAGGACGCCCGGCCCGGCCAGCGTCCGCCCGCCGTGGGCTCGGACGATTGCACCGGAAGGACGATCGCGGGCACACCGAACGGAAACCGCGGCAGCGCCTCCTGCGCCGTCGCCGCTCCCGGTCCTGCGGCGCACGCGACGGTGGCGATCAACGCGGCCCTGGCCCAACCGTTCACGCCTCTCCCCCCTGCGGCCCGCCGCGGGCGTCCAACCGGGCGCGCAGCCGCCGCACGTCGTTCGTGATGATGCCGTCGACGCCCCACGCCGCGAGACGGCCGGCGGTGCCGGGATCGTCGACCGTCCACACCTGGATCGAGCGCCCCGAACTCCGTACCCGCTCGACGAACGCTTGTGTCACGATCGGCACGTCCCGCAGCGCGAGCGGGGTGTGTACGACCTCGGGGATCTCGCGTGGAGCGGCCTCCGCCAGCCAGTCGGGCGCCAGCGCCAGGCGCAGGGCCTGGGCCGTCGACGTGGCCCGGCGTCCCGCGTAGTCGCGGAAGGCGGCGCCGTCGGTGCCCTCCTCCACGTAGAGGATCGTCTCCGGCACCCGGTCGAGGTCGCGGACCAGCTCGACCACCTGCCCCGCGGCCCCGGGGTCCTTGACGTCGATCGTGATCTCGACACCCGGAAATCGGGCGAGGACGTCGGAGAGCTCCGGGATGCGGGCGCCCGTCGACATGCGGGCCGCTGCGATCTCGGACCGGGCGAGGCCCGCGATCAGTCCGCTGCCGTCCGTGGTCCGATCGAGCGTCTCGTCGTGGATCACCCAGAGCACCCCGTCGGCGCTGCGGCGCACGTCGAGCTCGATCGCATCCGCGCCGAGCCGCATGCCCAGGTCGAACGCCTCCACCGAGTTCTCGGGCGCTTCGGCCGCGGCGCCCCGATGCGCGATCACCCGGGTCATCGCCGGCTCAATCGATCGAAACGAACCCGGACGCCCGCCTGCAGCATCACGTGCCGCACGTCCGACATCACGCTGCCCACGGCTTCGACGAACGCGGCGAGGAACTCGTCGCCGAGCCCGGTCTCGGCCCCGGCCAGGAGCTGGAGGCCCGGGCGGAAGCCGTCGCGCGGGTCCTCGACGTCCGGCTCGAACCGCAGGCGAGCGGAGACCATGTGCGCCCCCACCCCGGCCCCGACGTACCCCCGGGTGGACCCGGCCCCGAGGTGCTTCTTGAGCACCAGCTCGAACACCGTATCGTCGACGTCGACGAATACCGCCTCGCCGGGCCGGCTCGTCGACCAGAAGCGAAAGCCGAACCGTCCCGAGAACCCGGCGAGCGGCAGGTTCGCGACGTCCGCGCCGACCCCGTAACTGAGTCCCGGCGGCAGGCCGCGGACCGCCACGCCACCCACGCCCACGTCGAACGAGGCGAAGCGGACGCGCGCATCCTGGGCCGCTGCGGGAGATGCGCCGACCACGAGACACGCTGCGAGAAGAAGGAGCGGTTCAATCCGCATGCCGCCCGGCCGCGAGCAGGAGTCGGCGGCCGAGCAGGAAGACGACGGCGCCGGCGAGCGCCGCGAGGACGGCCGTCGTCACCCGACCCGAGGCTCCCCAGCTCAAACCCGCGAAGGCGAGGGCGAGGCCGAGGAAGGCGATCGTCAGGCCGGCCAGCCGAAGCTTCACGCGGTCTCCGGTCCGCCGGCATCCGTCGACCCGCCCGGACCGGCAGGAACCCCGATCTCGCCCCGGATCTCCGCGGCGGTCAGCGTGTGGTCGCTGCGCTTGGCCAGCTCGAACACGGCACGGGCGAGCGCGTCGTCCCGGCCGTCGTATCCGTGCGCGTCCAGCCAGTAGCGGACGTTGCTCATCCCCGACACGGGTGACACCTCGATCGTCTGCTCGCACCCGACGATCGAGGCCGGCACGCCGCTGTAGACGCGGTCTACCAGCCACTCGTCACCCATCTCCATCGCCTTGATGATCGCGGATGCGTGGACCCCCGTGCCCGTCCGGAACGCGTCCCGACCGACGACCGGGTAGGCGGCCGGGATCTCCAGCCCGCACATATCCGCCGCGAGCCGGCAGTACGCCGGCAACGAGGTCAGGTCGTGGTCGTGCATCCCGAGCAAGCGGAGATTCACGAGCAGGAGGTCCATCTCGGTGTTGCCCACCCGCTCGCCGATCCCGAGCGCCGTGCCGTGCACCCGGTCCACGCCTTCCTCGATCGCCGCCAGGGCGTTGGGCATCCCGAGGCCACGATCGCGGTGCCCGTGCCAGTCGACCTTCACGTTCTCGCCGGAGCGCTCCACGACGCCGCGCGCGAACCGCACCAGCTGGCGCACCCCGTACGGCGTCGCGTGCCCGACCGTGTCGGCCAGGCAGATTCGCCGCGCACCCGCCTCGATCGCGGCCGTGTAGAGCGTGTCGAGCATCTCGGGACGCGACCGGGTGGTGTCCTCGGTCACGTACATGACGTCCAGGTCCTCGCCCACGGCGAAGGCGACGGCGTCGCGGGTCACGCCGAGTAGCTTCTCCTCGTCCCACCCCTCGGCGTACTGACGAATCGGCGAGCAACCCACGAAGGCCCCCACCTCGAGCCGCAGCCCGACGCGCTGCGACAGCTCCGCGATCGGCTCGATGTCCGCGCGGACCGTGCGAGCCGCGCAGTTCGCGGAGATCGGCAGGTCGTTCTCGACGATTTCCCGCGCGAGCGCGAGGCAGGCCTCGCGCGCCCGCGGACCCGCTCCCGGCAGTCCGATGTCGGCGGCGTGGATCCCCAGCTCGACCATCCGGTGGAGCAGCTCTATCTTCCGGTCGATCGGCGGATCGACGACCGACGGGTTCTGCAGGCCGTCCCGCAGAGTCTCGTCGTCGAGCTCGACGGAGAGCCCCTCGTAGGAGAAGCTCCCCGGCAGCCGGTTCCAGTCGTAGATCAGGTCGGTGTCGCGCACGGCTCAGTCTCCGTCCGGTGCCACCCGGATCCGCGTATGGTCGCCGAGGTGGGCCGTGCCGCGCAGGCCCGTCGCCTCCACCTCGTCCCCGATCAGAGAGTCCCGCAGATCGCAGTCCTCGAGCCGGGTGTTCTCGCCCACGATGCAGTCGGCCAGCCGCGAGTCGCGGATCGTCGATCCCCTGCCGATGCTGACGTTGGGTCCGATCTCCGCGCCCTCGAGCGTGACGTCGGCCGCCACGCACACGTCCCCCCTGACCGTCGCGTCCGCGCCCTCGGCCGGCAGCCGCGTTTCACCGGACGCCAGCACCCGGGCGTTCGTGTCGAGCAGCGTCTCCGCCTTCCCGCAGTCCCACCATTCCTCGACCTCGGCGGTGAGGATCTTCGCCCCGTGGTCGATCATCCACTGGAACGCGTCCGTGAGGAAGTACTCGCCGAGCTTCGGCGGCTGGGCCATCACGTGGCGGATCCCCTCGAACAGGCGTTCGTGGTCCCGGATGTAGTAGACCCCGATGTTGGCCAGCCGGGAGATCGGCTCGGACGGCTTCTCGACGATCTTCTCCATGTAGCCGTCGTCATCGTGGACGATGACCCCGAAGCGCTGGTAGTCCTCGACCTCCTTGGCCCAGATGATCCCGTCCGCCTCCGGATGCCGGGCGATCAGCCCGAGGTCCGCGGAGAACAGCGTGTCGACGAACACGATGAGCACCGGCCCGTCGACGTAGGGCTCCGCGAGCCGGATCGCGTCCGCCGTTCCCAGCTGCTCCACCTGCTCGACGCCGGTGAACGCGAGCTCGGGATGCTCCGACGCGAGGTGCGCCTCGATCGTCTCCTGGAGGTGGCCCATGATCCCGATGATCTCGTCGACCCCCGCGTCCTCGAGCAGGTCGAGCACCCGGTCGAGGACGGTGCGGTTCCCGACCCGCAGCAGCGGCTTCGGCCGCGTGTGAGTGAGCGGGCGGAGCCGGGTTCCCTTTCCGGCGAGTGGCAATATGGCTTGCATGGATCGATCGCAGACGTTCAGATGAAGGCGTTTCCGTCGAGAACGTACCCGACGCCCAGAACCCGGGCCAGAGGATCGTGAGCGGACAGAGCCAGAGCGGAGCCCAGGACTCCGACCGGCCGGCGCCCGTCGACACTCGCGCGTCCGCCGGGCCGGAAGGCCGTACGTACGCCGTCCCGTTCGCCGCCGTGTGGGACGCGGTGGCCCACGAGGTCGGTGGACGACGCGGTTGGGAGCTCGTGCACGCGGACGAGGAGCGCGGCCTGTTCACGGTCGTCTGCCGCTCGCGCCTGCGCCGCTCGGCCGACGATCTGAGCATCTGGGTGCGACTCGACGAATACGGCCTCACCCGGCTCGACGTCCGGGCGGGGACCCGCCAGGGCCGGCACTCGCCGGGCGCGAACGAGCGACGAATCGACGATCTCCTGCGGGCCGTCGATGCGGCGCTCGGTCCGGGGACCCGGGTGCTCCGAGGCTGACACGCGCCGACGCGCCCCGGGCGCCGCTCAGGCCGCGGCGGCCGCCTTCTCGTCGCGACGACGCTCCGAGCGGTCGATGACGACCGACGCCGTCAGGTCGCCCGTCACGTTCACGGTCGTCCGGCACATGTCGAGGATCCGGTCGACGCCGAGCACCAGGGCGATCCCCGCCGCCGGGTCGACGCCGGTACCCGCCAGCGCCCCCTGCAGAACCAGCACCAGGATGATGATGCCGGCCGACGGCACGCCCGCCGCGCCGATCGATGCGAGCGTGGCCGTGAGCACGATCCCGAGCTGCGCGCTGAACGCGATGTGCCCGACCAGCACCTGCGCGATGAACATAGTCGCCACCGCCTGGTACAGCGCCGTCCCGTCCATGTTGATCGTCGCGCCGAGCGGCAGCACGAAGCTCGACACCTCCTTGTGGACGCCGAGCTCGTCCTGGGCCGTTTCCATCGTGACCGGCAGCGTGGCGTTGGAGCTCGACGTGGAGAACGCGATCAGCTGCGGCTCGCGAATCCGGCGGAAGAAGTCGAGCGGCTTGAAGTCCGTGAAGGTCCGCAGCACGAGGGCGTAGGTGATCCCCACGTGGAGCAGCAGACCGGCCACCACCGTGAGGCTGTAGCGGGCGAGGCTGGCGATCACGTCGACCCCGAAGCGGGCGATCACGGCGCCGATCAGGACGAACACCGCGAGCGGCGCGAGCTTCATGATCCAGCGGATCATCACCATCGCGGCTTCGTTCACGCCGTCGAACACGCGGATCAGGGGCTCGCGCCGATCGTCGGGCAACACCGAGACGGCGGCGCCGAAGAAGATCGAGAAGAAGATGATCGGCAGCATGTCGCCCTCGGCCAGGGCCTGCACGGGGTTCTTCGGGATCATGTCCAGCAGCAGCTCGACGAAGCCCGGCGCCTCCTGGCTGAGCTGCACGCTCGCCTGGCTCTGCGCGCCGTAGGTCGCGCGCAGCGACGCGAGCGCCTCGGGGCTCATGTGCCCGCCCGGCTGCACGAGATTGGAGATGAGCAGGCCGATCGTCACGGCGATCGCCGTCGTCGCCATGTAGTAGCCGACCGTCTTGCCCCCGATCCGCCCCAGCTTCGTGATGTCGCCGAGGCTGGCCGTGCCGACGATGAGGCTCGCCACGACCAGCGGCACCACGACCATGGTGATCAGGCGGATCCAACCGGTGCCGATCGGCTCGAGCGCGACCAGGCCGTCGGTGAGCCAGACCTGTCCGGCGAGGTTGGCGATGAGGCCGGCCGCGAGGCCGAGAATCAACGCGATGGTGATCTGCGTATGGAGGCGCATGCCGATGAGATCCTCGCTGACGTTACGGTTGCGGGCGGGAAACTACGGGGCCGTGCGGGTCGGTGACAGGTTCGGGATCGCCCCGTACCTTGTGCCCGACATGCGAATCCACCCGCCCCGGCACCCGGCGACCGTATCGATCCGCCTCGCGGTGCGGGCGGCCGTCGGTCTCGCGGCCACCCTCGCGGCGGCCTGCGGGGGTCCGAACGGGCACTCCGCCGGCGACGACGCGGACCGGGGGGTCGATACCGTGGCCAGCGCCGCGCCGCGGGCCGCGTACCTGACGAGTCTCACCTTCGTCGGCTTCGAGCCATCGCCCTCCCTCGTCCATTTCCGGTTCGAGAACCTGGCGGATCGCCATCGCCTGGCGCTCTCCTACCAGGGATGGATCGCGGGCCGGGAGGACTGGACCTCGATCCTCCAGGTCGAGGACTCCATACCCGTGATCCGCGGGGCATGGCGAGTCATGCCGGTCGGCGGCCTGCGCCTGCGCGTCGGGAGCGGCGCCCAGATCGAGGGCCTCCGGGTGCCCGTCGACGGGGAGCCTCTGCGCCTCGAGGCACTCGACGCGATCAGCTCGTGGAGCAGCTCGACCGGGCAACGGGAGACCCTCCGCTCGGCCGAGCTGCTGCTCGGACCGGGCGCCGAGTCGGGGCTGCTCCTGCAACGCCGGCGGGCGCGGCCCCTCGAGACGGGGCGCCCGGCCGCGCCCTCGCAGGCCCTCGTGCTCACCGACACGATCGGTGACGGAATCATCATCCTGCGCAACCGTGCCGTCCCGGACGCTCCCGCGACCGTCTGGGCGTGGCTCGACGGCGAGCGACTCGAGTGGTCCGATGCGCTCCTGATCTCGCTCTCGGCGCCGGAAGGCTCCCCGGGGCGCTGGTCGCTCGAAGTCGCGCGCGAGGGCATCGTGGTCGAGATCCAGGGCGCCGCGCCGATGCTCGAGACCGCGACCGGCATGGGCTCCGCCTACCGACTCTACCCCGTCCGGGCCACGCTCTCGATCGGCGACGAGCGCCGGCAGCTCGCCGGGATGGGGATCGAGGACGACGGGCCGTGAGCGAGGCCATGATGTCGCTGTTCCGCGACGGGCTCACCGTCGCCTTCGGAGCGCTGGCGGGCGGTGTGACGAATCGGATCGCGATCATCATGCTGTTCCATCCCTACGAGCCGCCCACTCTGTTCGGACGCCACGTCGGCTGGCTGCAGGGAGCGGTCCCTAAGAACCGTGAGCGGATGGCCCGCACGATCGGCCGCACGATCGGCACCCATCTGCTGGCGCCCGCCGACGTCGCGGCCGAGTTGCGCGACGAGCGGCTCCGCGAGGCGTTCGACGCGCAGCTCCACGAGCTCGTGCGGGGGCTGCTCGAAGACGAGAAGCCCGCCGTGGCCGATCTCGTGTCCGGCGACGCCCTCGCCGAGATCCGCGGCTTCGGCGTCTCTCTGCTCGACGGAGTCCGCGACCGACTGATGGCCTCGCTCGCCGAGGATGGCTTCACGGAGGAGGCGGGCCGCGTCCTGGGTCGCCTGGCGACCGCGCTCGACGACGAGGTGCTGGCCGACACGCTCCCTCCCGAACGGCTCGCGGATCTGCGGCGGCAAGCCGAGGATTGGCTCGACCGACTGGCGGACTCCGACGAATTCGAGGGGACGATCCGGGAACACCTGGACCGGGTAGCCGGACGCCTGCTGGAGCCGGGACGCTCGTTCGAGGAGCTCCTTCCGCCCGTGCTCGTCGAGGCCGTCGAGAGCGCGATCGGTGATTACCTGCCGATCGCCATGGAGCGGCTCGGACGGACGCTCGAGGACGAGCAGGCCCGCGCGCGCGTGGAACGCGCGATCCACGACCTGCTCGATCGGTTCATGCGGGACCTGCGCTTCCACCAGCGGGTGGTCGCGAAGCTGATCATCACCGAGGACACGGTCGACAAGGTGATCGACACGCTCGAGGCGGAAGGGGCCGACCGGCTGGGCGATTTGCTGCGCGAGAGCGAAGTGCAGGCGGCGATGGCGCGGGGGGTCAACGAGGCGATCGTCGAGTTCCTCCGCCGGCCGGTGGTGGACGTGCTCGGCGAGCCCGGCGAGCCGCGGGTCGAATCGGCCCTCGACTCTTTGGCCACCTGGATCGCCGGCGCCGTGCGCGATACCGGCGTGCGCGCTTTCCTGCTCGACCGCGCCGAGGCGGGCCTGCTCCGCCTCGGCGAGCGGAGCTGGGGCGAGGTCGTGCGCCTCGTCCCGGCGGAGCGGCTGGGAAGCTGGCTCGCCGCCGGACTCGCCTCCGATACGGGCCGCGAGCTCTACGCCGACTCCCGCGACCGGATCGTGGAGCGGCTCCTCCACCAGCCGATCGGCGCCCTCGGGGGCTCCGGCACGGACGACGCGGCGCAACGGGTCGCCGACGCCCTCAGCGAGCCCGTGTGGGAATGGATCTCGAGCAAGATCCCGGAGGTGGCGGCGCGTGTCCGGGTGGCGGAACGAGTGGAAGAGAAGATCGTCGAGTTCCCGCTCGACGAGGTGGAACGGTTGATCCGCGAGGTGTCGGGCCGCGAGCTCAACCTGATCGTGCGCCTCGGCTACTTGCTCGGCGCCTTCATCGGCGTGGCGCTGGTGCTGGTGCGACACGCGATCGGCTGAGCTCGCGGCCCCGCCGTCGCCGCTATCCTTCTTCGAGCTCCCGCGCCCTCCGGTAGAGCTCGGCCGCCCGGTCCGGCTGCCGCAGGCGGTCGTATAGCACGCCCAGCGTCCGGAAAGCGCGGGCGTTCCCCGGCTGCAGCTCGATCGCCCGCTCGAGCGCCTCGATCGCGGTATCGACCTTTCCGATCCGGTTCGCCGATTCGCCCAGGTAATAAGAGGAGATCGCGTTGTCCGGTTCGAGCTGAAGCGCGCGCTCGAACGAGACGATGGCGGCCGGATACAGGCCTTTGCGGTACATGACGAGGCCCAGGTTCTGATGTACGTCCGGGTTGTCGGGCTCGAGCCGCAGCGCCTTTCTGAGCTCGGCCTCGGCCTCGGCGTAGCGGCCCAGCGCCCCCAGCAGCGCACCGACGTTGCTCAGCAGGCGGACCGAGTCGGGCTGTAGTTCCAGGGCCGCCCGGTACTCTTCGAGCGCCTGTTCGGGCCGGCCGAGACGGTCGTAGACGAACCCCAGGTTGTTGCGCGCCTTGAAGTGCCCGGGATCCCGGCGCAGCAGACGCGCGTACGACGTGGCCGCGGCCTCGTAGTCGCCCTCGTCGGACAGGCGCCGCCCCTCACGGTACAGAGCTTCGAGCGACATTCGCCGCTCGCTGGCCACGGCGTGTCCGGGCTCCCCGACGGCCGGCTCGCCGGCCGCGGGCTCGCCGCCCCCGGGCTCCCGGGCGGGCTTCGCGGGCGACGCCGCTTCCGCGGCGTCGACATCGTCGGCCTCCGGCGCGGCCGATTCGGTTTCCTGCGGTGTCTCACGATCTTCGGGGGCATCCGCTCGCTCGGGGGCGTCCGCTTCCTCGGGAGCGTCAAGCACGTCCTCCGACGCCGGCTGCTCCTCGGGCAGCGGCTGGTCGAACAGCGTGGCCTCGCGGCGCTCCTCCGCCGCGGGTTCGCCGGCGTTCTTTCGCTTCCGTCTACGCTTGCTCATCGGTCTCCCGCGTACGCGGTCCGACGGCCACGCAGTCGCCGATCCAGCCCAGATACGCCGCCCCGCCGGCCTCGACGGGCAGGGCGAGGAATTCGGGAACCTCGTAGGGATGCAACTCGTGGATCCGCGTGCGCAGCGCGTCGAGCGCCGGCCGCGTCGTCTTGATCAGCGCCAGCGCCTCGTCGTCTCGTCGTACCTGTCCCTCCCAGCGATACACCGAGCTCACCGCGGGGATCAGATTCACGCACGCCGCCAATCCTTCTTCGACGACTCGGACGGCGAGCTCCCCCAGGACGGCCGTGTCGGGGCCGCTGACCAGGACCACCAGCGCATCGGGCCGTGTCTCGCTCACCCTTCCGACCCCACGCCTGATCCCGCGTCGGACTCTTGCTCACGGTCGTACGCCCGCTCGGCTTCCTCGTAGCGCCGCTCGATCAGGTCCGCATAGCGCTCGGTCACCGCGCGCCGCTTCACCTTCATGGTCGGCGTCAGCGTACCGTCCTCGACGGTGAACGGCTGCGGGATCGGGATGACGAGCTTGGGCCGCTCGTAGTGGGCGAACTCCTGTGTCCGGGCGAGCAGGTCCTTCTCGAGCAGATCCGCGACCTCGGGCTCCAGCGCGAGCTCCGGACGCTGTTCGAGACTGACCTCGCGGCCGGGAAACGCGGCTTCGAGCGCGGCCAGGCTCGGCACGGCGAGCGCGATGGTGAACTTCCGACGATCACCGACCAGCACCACGTTCTCGACGTACGGCGAGCGGGCCATGCGCTCCTCGAGCGCGTTGGGCGCCACGTTCTTGCCGGCGGACGTCACGATCAGGTTCTTCTTGCGATCGGTGATCGTCAGGTAGCCGTCGTCGTCGAGCTCGCCGATATCCCCCGTGTGCAGCCAGCCGTCCGGCTCGAGGACCGCGGCGGTGGCCTCCGTATCGCCAAAATACCCGGCCATCACCTGCGGACCGCGGAAGAGGATCTCCCCGTCTTCGGCGATGCGGAGTTCCGTCGCGGGCAGCGGCGGGCCCACCGTGCCGAACCGTATGTCGTCCGGGGGATTCACGTTCGTCACGGGAGACGTCTCGGTCAGGCCATAACCCTCGAGGACCGTCATGCCGGCTGCGAAGAAGAAGCGATTGACCTCGGGAGACAGCGGCGCCGCGCCGCTCACGAAGTAGCGCACGCGCCCCCCGGTGCGGGCCCGGAGTTTCCGGAACACCAGACGATCCGCGATGCGGTGCCCGAGACCGACGAGCGGCCCGACCGCGCGCCCCCCGGTCCGTCGCTCCGTATACGTGCGGCCGACGCGCCTGGCGAACGAGAAGATCGCCTTGCGGACCGCTCCGCCGCGATTCACCACCTCCTCGACCACCTCGTAGAACTTCTCGTACATGCGCGGCACGCCGATCATCAGCGTCGGCTGCACCTCGGCCATGTCACGCGCCACCGTTTCCGTCGACTCGCCATAGGCGATCCGGGCGCCGCAGCTCCAGGCGAGGAAATGGCCGACCGTTCGCTCGAGGGCGTGGGACAGCGGTAGCCAGCTGAGCATCACGTCGCTCGGCCCGATCGGGAGCACCGACGCGCACTGCTTCACGTTCGCGTGCAGGTTTTCGTGCGTCAGCATCACGCCCTTCGGGGCGCCCGTCGTGCCCGAAGTGTAGAGGACGGTCGCGAGATCGCCGGGTTCGATGGCTCGGGCCTCGGCCTCGAAGCGCTCCGCGGGTGCGTCGCTTCCGATTCGCTCGAGGTCGTCCAGCGTCACGACACGCAGGTCGCCCGTCGGGGCCCCGGGGGCCGGGTCGAACAGGACCGCGGCCTGCAGGTCGTCCAGCTCGCCCTGGACCTCGACCAGCTTGGCCAGCTGCTCCGCGTCTGCCGCGAAGACCAGGCGGGCCCCGGAGTCGCGCAGGATGTAGGCGACCTGTTCGGGCGGCAGCACGGGATAGACGGTGACCACGACGTGGCCGCCGAGGAGCGAGGCCCAATCGGCCAGCGCCCACTCGAGCCGGGTGTGGGAGAGGATCGCGACCCGGTCACCCGCCGCGCAACCGAGCTCCCTGAGACCGGCCGCGAGCCCGCGCACGCGGGCCACCAGGCGGGAGCGCGGGAAGCTCTCCCACGTACCGTCCGGCCTGCGCCGCGAAGCCGCGTCGCCCTCGTAGCGCGCCGCACTGTCGAGGAAGACGTCGGCCAGGGTGCCGCCCGTCAGTCCTTCGAGCGCGGGACCGCTGGTGTAGCTTCGCCTCGCCCCGTCAGCCGGCATCGTCCGCGGAGTCGGGGCCGTCGGGCGCCCTCAGCCCGTGCAGCGTCTCGCGGGCGTGCCGGACGTGTCGATCGGTCCCCGGAAGCGCGTCTCCCGCCTCGAGGAAGCTCTCGAGGTGCTCGACGGCTTCGTCGCCGCGACCCTTGTTGAGCAGCAGGAAGGCGATGCCGTAGTGGGCGCCGGCGCTCGACGGGTCCTTCTCGAGCGCCCGCTGGTACATCTTGATCGCTTCGTCGGTCACGCCCATCCGGGTATACACGATCCCCATCTGCTCGAGCACGGCCACGTCCGCGGGGCGCTCGCGCAATGCGAGCCGGAAGGAGGTGAGGGCTTCGTGGAAGCGCTCCTGGGCCGCGAGGTCGAGCCCCTCCTGGTAATAGTCGGGCCGCCCGTCCGTCGTGTGCTGACGGCCGCCGAGGAAATCCCAGATCGACATCAGAGGCTCGCGCTCCAGTTCATCATCATGCGGCTAGCTCTCTTCCGACCCGGGTTCGAGATCCCAGTCGAACGGCGGCGGGGCCGGTGGAATCACGGACAGGTTGTACGCGAACGCGAAGCCCGCTCCCAGAGCGAACCCGTAAACCCACGCCCACAGCGCGCCGATGAAGGCGCCCACGAGGGACACCGAATAGCCGAACAGGACGGCGGACAGCACCGGGACGTCGGCGGTGGTCGTCCCGGCTATGACCAGGAGCAGCGTGAGCGCGAACACGGCGACGCTGGTCGCGTGGCCGCTGGCGATAGCGAACGCTCTCGTCTGTAAGCGCATACGCCGGATTCGCCCCGCCGGGTCGAGGATGCCGTGTTCTGACGGTCGGATGGTGGGAAAGTAGGCGTCGGATCGGGGCCCTGCAACGCGATCGGGTCGGCTCAGCGCCGCACGCCGACCCAGGCGCGCGAGTCGGACGCGAGCTCCTCGAAGCCCGCGTCGGCGGGTGGCGTGAATCCGGGACCGAGCGCCACGAGTCGTCCTCCCGACTTCAGCGCTGGAGCGATCGCCGCGGCCAGCGAACCGTCGCGGGCCGAGATCACCGCGCCGTCGAGGCGGCCGGGCCGGAGCTGCGGGACGGCGCCGGGCCCGGGCGGGACCACGGGATGGACGCGCGAATGCCGATCCTCCGGCGGGGGCCCCCAGGCGACGAGGACGGCCTCGGGACGGTGCTCGGCCACGTCGGGTCCGAGCCCGGACGCGGCGCCGGCGAACAGGAGGATCTCCGGGTCGCCGGGAGCGCCCAGCAGGGCCGCCGCGATCGATGCGCTCTCCGCCGGCATCGAGGGGCGGGTCCGCCGCTCGGGTCCGGGCTCCGGCTGCGTTTCGGCTTCGGCCGTCGCCTCGTCCAGCCACACGATGCCATCCCGGATCGGGTGCCGGGCCTCACACATCGGACAGTCGAGCCGGCCCGCCACGATGCGGCGCGCCTCCATCCGTTCCACGAAGGCGATCAGGCCGTGGGGCGGCCCGCAGCGCGGGCAACAGAGGAGCTCGGTGAGCTCGAGATGCACGCGGGTACGCGGGGGCTCAGGGCTGGCGGTGCAGCGCCAGGTGCAGGAACTCGTCCCGCGTGCGCTGGTCGCGTCGGAACCGGCCGCGCACCGCGCTGGTGATCGTCCGCGAATTCTGTTTCTCGACGCCGCGCATCATCATGCACAGGTGCGTGGCCTCGATGACCACGCCCACGCCGTCGGGCTCGAGCGTGTTCTGGATCGCGTCGGCGATCTGGTCGGTGAGCCGTTCCTGGACCTGGAGCCGGCGGGCGAACACCTCTACGACCCGGGCCACCTTGCTGAGCCCGAGGATCCGCCCGTTCGCGATATAGGCTACGTGCGCCTTGCCGAAGAAGGGCAGCATGTGATGCTCGCACAGCGAATAGAGCTCGATGTCTCGCACCATGATCATGTTGTCGTGCTCTTCCTCGAACACGCCGCTGCCGATCGCCTCCTCGACCGTCGTCCGGTATCCCCGCGTCAGCCAGAACAGCGACTTCTCCACGCGGCGCGGCGTACCGCTCAGCGCAGAAGTCGTCGGATCGAGACCGATCCGGCGCAGTTGCTCGCGGACGAGCTCGGTGAACGGGACGTCGCTGAGGTCGACTCCGCTGCCGGTGGCGTCCTGTTCGATGGCTTCGTCAATCGGTGTATGCACGTTCAATCTCCCCGGTACTCGACCGAGTTGCGTTCGGTCTCCCACAGGCGGACGGAAACGAGCCGGGCCATCGGGAGCCGGCCTTCGAGCCGGCGCCAGATCGCCACCGCCAGGTTCTCCGTCGTCGGAACTATTCCCTCGAGCCACGGCACGTCGACGTTGAGGTTGGCATGATCGACGTCCGACACGACCGCGCTGCCCAGCAACTCCTTCAGCGTCCGCAGATCCATCACATACCCGATCTCGGGGTCGATCTCGCCTTCGACCGTCACCTCGAGATCATAGTTGTGACCGTGGCCGTTTGGGTTGGAACAGGCACCGTACGTGCTCCGGTTCCGCTCCGGATCCCAGTCGGGCTGATACAACCTGTGACCGGCGCAGAAATGAACGCGCCGGGTGACGCGGGCAATCGGCATGCGTGCGCTCCGTGTTCTCAGGTCGCCACCGCGTGAAGTGACACGAAAAAAATAGGGGCGATCCTCGCGGATCACCCCTATGGAAGACATGAGGGGGGTTTTTGAGACCGTTTTTAGACGGTTGCCCATCCTCCCGGTGCTTCGCCGTCCCCAGCAGGGCATGACGTCCGTCGGGAGATCAGAGGCTTGAAACCCAAGCGTTGGCTCAAAACGTGTGCCTCACATCCGCCACCGGAAAGCTAGCGGTCCCCCGTCGATGGAGCAACGAATGGTGCCCTCGACACGGACGGTCGGCTGGGCCGTTGGTAGACCATGCCCGCCGGCCTATCTTTCCGCCCATGAACGCCTCGAGATGGTCCAGATCGGCGTCCGTCGCGGCCGGCCTCGTGTGGCTCGCCGCCTGCTCCGGGAACCCGGCCCCCACGGTCACGCCGGAGGCTGACGCCCCGGCCGCCGCCGCGGGCGACACGGCCGCCGCGGGGAAGGAGGCCGCCGGCCGCCTGCCCGCTCCTTCGATCGATCCCCGCCCCGGCGGGCTCATGGCGGCCGAGCTGCCCCAGCCGGGCGTCGAGCTGCGCGACCCCGCCGAGCGAGCCGGCCTCGACGTCACGAACTACGACCTCGACATCGATCTGAGCGGGCTCGCCGACTCGCTGATCGTCGGCCACGCCACGCTCACCCTTCGGCCGCCGCCCGGCAGCGACCACGTCGATCTCGACTTCGTGGGTCTCCCGGTGGATTCCGTCCGACTCGGTGGGCGGCGCGTCGCGTTCACGCAGGGCCCGGCGATTCTCCGTGTCGCACCCGCCTCCGGCCTGGGATCGGGAGCCCGGATCGAGGTGTTCTATCACGGAATCCCGCGGGACGGGATGTTCATCGGCCCTGACGCCTCGGGCGAACTCACGGCGTTCGCCGACAACTGGCCGAATCGGGCGCGCTGGTGGTTTCCGGCCAACGACTATCCACCCGACAAGGCTACGGTGACCTTCGAAGTGCGGGCCCCCGAGGGCTATTCGGTCGTCGCCAACGGCCGGCTGATGGGCCACGAGGACGGCGTCTGGCGCTGGCGCGAAGACGTCGAGATCCCCGCCTACACGATGGTGATCGGCGCGGCCCCGTTCGAGCGGGCCGACATCGGGACGGCCGCCTGCGGCGACGCCCCCGAAGGCGCGGCGGACGGCTGCGCCATGGTCTCGACCTGGGCGCTCCCCGGGAGCGGCGCTTATGCCGAGCAGCGCTTCGCCCGCGCCCCCGACATGGTCGATTTCTACACGGGGCTGTTCGGGCCCTATCCCTACGAGAAGCTGGCGCACGTTCAATCCTCCACCCGGTTCGGGGGGATGGAGAACTCGAGCGCGATCTTCTACGCGATGGGCGGCTGGGCCGAGGAGCGGATGGGCGAGAGCGTGATCGCCCACGAGACCGTGCACCAGTGGTTCGGTGACAGCGTGACGCCCGCCTCCTGGGCCCATCTCTGGGTGAGCGAGGGCTTCGCCACGTACTTCGCGGCCGTCTACTTCGGCGACCGCGACGGCCCGCAGGCGTTCCGCGAGGCGATGGACGGCGGCAGGCGGAGCGTCATCGGCTCCGACGCTTCGAACCGTCCGGTCGTGGACGAGCGCCCCGACCTGTTCGGGCTCCTGAACTCGAACAGCTATCCGAAAGGCGCCTGGATCCTCCACATGCTGCGCTCGATGATCGGCGACGAAGCGTTCTTCCGCGGCATCCGGTCATACTATGCCGAGCACGCGGAGGACGCCGCGGACACCGAGGACGTGCGGCGGGCGATGGAGGAGGCTTCCGGCGAGGACCTCGGCTGGTTCTTCGACCAGTGGGCGTATTCGCCGGGCTTCCCGCGACTGAAGGTCACGACGCAGCTTTCCGGGGACGCGACGCTGGTGACGATCGAGCAAGTGCAGAAGCCCGAGTGGCCGACCTTCCGGCTGCCGCTGGTGGTGGAGGCCAACGACACGGACGGACGGGCGATGCGGCGCGAGATCCTGATGGAGGGCCGGCGCGAGATCCTGCGCTTCGACGGAGTGGTCGCCCGTGACGCGGTCACCCTCGACCCCGACGATACGCTGTTGATGGACGTCGTGGGAGCCGACGCGAAGGGCGAGGACACCGGCTCCTAGATCACGGCGCCCGTGATCGCGAAGCCGACGATCGCGATCGCACCGGCGATCAGCGCGTAGGGGATCTGCGTCCGGACGTGCTCGATGTGATCGGAGGCCGAGGCCATCGAGGCGACGATCGTCGTGTCACTGATCGGGCTCGAATGGTCGCCGAACACCCCCCCGGACATCGACGCCGCGACGAACGGCGCGATCGGCAGTGACAGCGCGGTCGCGACGGGCACCGCGATCGGGATCATGATCGCGAAGGTGCCCCAGCTGCTGCCGGTGGAGAACGCGATCCCGGCGCCGGTCAGGAAGATCAGGGGCAGCAGGATGGGCGGCGGAACGGCGTCGCGGGCCAGCCCCGCCACGTACTCGCCCGTGCCGAGCTCCTTCGTCACGGCCCCGAGCGCCACGGCGAGCAGCAGCACCAGGGCCATCCCCGTCAGCCCGCCGGCCCCGTGCAGGCTGGCGCTCGTGATCTCTTCCAGGTCCAGCAGGCCCTGCAGTCGCGAGAGGATCCCGGCCGTCGCGATCGCGGCGAGCACCGCCCACAACACCGACAGCGAACCGGACCCGTCGAGGATCCGCCCGTCCCCGGTGATGTACATCGCGAGCGGCATCATCGCGACCATCACCGCGATCGGCAGCACCATGTTGATCGGCCGGCGCGGGATCCCCTCCTTCGGGGGCGGCGCGATGTCCTCCGGATCCGCCAGCGCGATCGCGTGATCCCAGTGCAGCTTTCCCTCCGCCGTGCGTTCCTGCGCCTTCGCCATCGGCCCGATGTCGTGCGATCGGACCGCGGAGAACAGCGCCACCGCGATCGCGGCCAGCGCATAGAAGTTGAGCGGCACGGCGGCCACCAGGATCGGCACGGGCTTCGTGATCCCCACCCCGATCAACAGGCTGAGGATGTAGGCGCCCCAGGCGTTGAACGGGATCAGCGTGCACACGGGCGCCGAGGTCGAGTCGATCAGGTAGGCGAGCTTCTCGCGCGACACCTGGAAGCGGTCGAACAGCGGCCGGCAGATCGAACCGGCCACCAGCACGGTGATGTTCGACTCGATGAAGATCACCATCCCGATCACCCAGGCCAGCACCTGGGCGCGGCGGCCCGAGGTCACGAAGCGCCGCCGTTCCACCCAGGCGACGAACCCCTGCACGCCGCCGTTGGACTCGACGAGCGCGATCAGCGCCCCGATCGAGAAGGTGAACAGGAGCACGGCCGCGGTACCGGGGTCCGTGGCGGTGGCCAGGGTGCCGTCGATCGCCCCGGCGAGCCCGGCGAGGGGGTTCCAACCCGCGAGGATCGTCCAGCCCATCCAGATGCCGGCGGCGAGCGACAGATAGACCTGGCGGGTCCAGATCGCGAGGCCGATGGCGAACAGCGGTGGGAGCAGCGAGACGAAGCCGGCGTCGATGATGTCCCTCCCGTCAGAAGTCCGTGGCAGGCTTCAGGGAAGCGAGGCCTTCAGCACGCGGATCCAGTTCGCCCCAAGAAACGACTCCAGCCCTTCCGCGTCAAACAGTCCCGCCTCGCCGAGGGCGGCCGAGAGGTCGGGCAGTCGGGCGGCGTCCTCGAGACCTTCGGGCGGCGCCCACATCCCGTCGAAATCGCTCCCGAGACCGACGTGCGAGGCCCCGACGATGCGCGCGGCGTGCCGGACGTGGTCCACGAGCGTCGACATCGGCAGGGTTCCGACCTCCTCGCGCACGGCCCGCGCCATCCGCTCCATGTCGTACTTTCGGGCTCGCAGCGGCGCACAGCGCTGTTCGAACTCGGCGCTCAGGTGGCCGTTGAAGAACGAGACGCCGGTCAACCCGCCGGTCTCGGCAATCGCCTCGAGCAGCGTCTCCGGGATGTTGCGCGGCAGGGGCGCCAGGCGGCGCATCCCCGAATGCGAGGCGACGACGGGGCGTTCGGCTCTTTCGGTCACCTGCCGGGTCACGTCGTCGGACGCATGGCTGAGGTCGATCAACACACCCAGGTCCTGCAGGTGCTCGACCAGCCGGCGTCCGAATCCGGTGAGCCCCCCGTGCACCGACGTCCCCGCCGCGTCCGCCCAGGCCGTCGGCTCGTTCCAGGTAAGCGTCAGGCAACGCATCCCGGCGTCGAACAGGTCGTCGGCCGTTCCGAGGTCGTCCTCGATCGCGTAGCCGCCCTCGACGCCGATCAGGGCATAGACGACCTCTCCCGAGCGGTCGGACCACGCGGCCGACGCGTCGGCCGCCGTCAGCACCAGGCGCACGTCGCGGCGGGCCTCCAGCGTCTCGCGCAGATGGCGGAGGCCGTCGAGCGTCCGGTCGAACGGGTCTTCGAGCTGCGGATCGGGGTCGATGAACACCGCGAAGATCCCGCCGTCGAGCCCGCCGGCTCGCATGCGCACGAGGTCGAGGTGGCCCCTGCCGTCCCGGTCTTCGATCGATTCGCCGCGCCGCAGCGACATGGCTAGATCGTTGTGTCCGTCGAACACGAACACGTCGTGGTGCAGGGCCCGGGCCTGTTCCGCGTCGAGAGGCGTCACGTGGGGTACCTCATCGGCGGGACAGCCAGTCGCTGCGTTCGTCCGTGAACCGGTAGGGCCGGTCTGCGGCCCGGCTGATCCCGATCCGGACCGACCGCCGCACGTGGGCCTCCGGCACGGCCTCACCGGTTTCGATGCGCAGCGGCGCACGGTCGAGACGGTGGCGCTGGAGCTCGGGGCCGATCGCCAGCGCCTGCGTGAGCCGTCCCGGACCGTTCGTGAGCTCCGCCCGCCCGTCACGCCGAGCCCGCATCGTCTCGATCCCCTCGAGCGGCTCGAGCGCCCGGATCAGGACGCCCGCGGGCATGCCCTCCTCGCCGGTGACGGCGTTGAGGCACCAGTGGACCCCGTAATTGAGATGGATGTAGGCGGTTCCGGGAGGACCGAACAGTGGATCGTTACGGGCGGTGCGGCCGATTCGGGCCGCCGCGTGCGATGCCGGATCGTCGGCGCCCGTGTAGGCCTCCGTTTCGACGATCCGGCCGCTGACCGCCGGCGCGCCGCCGGGTCCTTCGCGCACCAGCACGCAACCGAGCAGGTCGCGAGCGACGTCGAGCGCGGAGCGTTCGTAGAACTCCGCGTTCATCGACCCCGGCCGCTCATCGCTCGGCGCCCGTCATCGTGGCTCGCCCGTCAGGAGCCCTCTTCGCGCTGCGCCTCGCGTCCCTCGATCACCGCGCGGGCGCGGTGCTCGGGAAGCACGTTGGAGATGCGGTCCGGATCGTTGTCGATCACCTCGAGAACGTCCTCGCCGAACTCTTCGTACAGGCGCTCGGCGGTGCGGCGCCCGACGCCCGGATAGGCCCGCGACATCGCTTCGATCTCCTGCTTGAAGGCGTCGGCCGCATCGTCTCCGGACCCGGAGCTCCCGGCGGTACCGGAGCCGGCAGCGGCCTTCGGCGCGTCCGACGGACCATGACTCCGGCCGCGGCTCGACCCGCGCCCCGTCACGGAGCGGGACGCATGCACGTCCTCCTTCGAGGGAGTGCCGAGATCGGGCTTCGGCGCTTCCGCCTCCCCCGCGTCGTCTCCCGGCTCGTCGACGGGACCCGGCACGATCGCCTCCCCGGACGACGGCTTCGCGGCCCCCGAGGAACGGCTCTTCGAACCGCGGCGGAATCGGCCGAGGCCGCGTCCGACGGAACGGCGTTCGGGCTCGGGTTCGGCGGTCTTCTCGGGCGGCGATTCGACCGTCTTACCGGACGGCGCTTCGGGCTCGCCGGCCTCGTCACGGTCCTCCATCGGCGACTCGCCGCCGGACGTCTCCTCGCGGGTCTCGCGGGACGCGTCTTCCCGCCGCGACGACTTTTCGCCGCGTGACGTCTCCCGGCGGGCCTGGGTCCGCCCGGATCCCGCCGACGCGCCGTTCAGGGGAGAGACCAGGTAGTTGCCCTCGGGGCCCTGCTCGAGGTTGATGATCTCCTCGTCGTGGGCCTGCCGCAGGAACCGGCTGAACTTCCGGAAGCCCAGCGCGCCCTCGTCGAACTTCGAGTCGCGCTTGAGCATCTGTCGTTTGATTTCGGAGTCGCGCACCGGCTCCCCGACGCCGGTGAGCTCGTCGACGACCTGCTGCAGCAGCCGGTACGCGGCGCGCAGGCGGTCCTCGTCGACCTCGGGCGTCGGTTGATCGGAGGGCGGCGCCTCGCGGCGACCACGGCTCGATGAGCGGCGCGACGAACCGTCTCCGCGGGACGAGTCGCGCGAGCGCGATCCACCTCCACCGGAACGGCCACGAGAGCTCGAACTCGAGCTCGATCGCGACGACCGTGAGCCACGGTCCGATCCGCCCGAGCTCTTCGAGCCGGCATTCCCACCGTGCATGAACTCCCCGGTATGCGAACCCTTGGAGACTTCGTACTGTCCGTTCGCCGCCTTTTCGAGATCCACGATCCCGCGCGACGCCGCTTCCGCCAGGAAACGGTTGAACTTGCTGAACCCGAGCGACTTCTCGCTGAACGAAGGGTCGAACTCGAGCATGACCTGCTTGAACCGGTCGGAGCGCATCACGTCGCCGCGATCGATCATCCGCTGGATCGTCTTGGCGGCCAGGACCCAGGGGTCGAACGACTCGGTCGTGGCTTCGGAGGCCGCCGTGAGACCGGACAGGCTGTTGTAGCTGTAGTATTCGTCGCAGTTCTGAACCAGCAGCTCGGAGCTGGATTCCTGCATTCCGACGCCGATGATGTACTTCCCGTACTCCTTCAGCTTGAGCACGAGGCTCGAGAAGTCGGAATCACCGGACAGCAGGATGAACGTTCCGATCTCGGGCCGGGTGAACACGATCTCCAGGGCGTCGATCGCCAGGCGGATGTCGGTGGCGTTCTTCTTGGAGGATCCGTACGCCGGTGCGAAGATCAGGTCGATCGACGCTTCCGAGAGCGGGACGATGTACTGGGGGTAGCGTCGCCAGTCGGCATACGCGCGCTGCACCGACACCTTGCCGCGAATGACGTCGGAGTCGAGCAGGTTGCGGAGCTCCTGTCCGAGATTGGACCGGATCCCCATGGTTACGTTGTCGAAGTCGATGAGCAGGGCCGCGTGCGGAGACTGGTCCACCGCGGGCGAGCGCAGATGTGGCGCTCGGGCAAATGCGTCGTTCATACCTCTCGTCTGCTTTCTGGCTGCATACCGGCAGCCGTCTGTCTGTGCAGCTCCGCCTGGCGGCGGAGGAGAGGCCCTCCGATCTCGCCCCCGGTCTTGGCCGGGGGGGACGATGCGCAGAGTCTCTCGATTCTAACCTTCGGGCGCCCGTCTCTCGGACGCCTCGTCCCCTTCGGCGGCTGCCAGTTGCAGCCGCATCGCCCGGGCCACTTCGGCCCGAAGCGGGGCTCCTCCCTCGGAGCGGGGAATCTCTCCGAGGAAGCGGACGATGTCGGGGAGCTTGTACTCCGCGAGGGCCGGTCTGCAGTGCTCCCTGATCTCGTCTTCCGAGATGAGGGCACCTTCGACCGGGACGATGCAAGCGCAGATGAGTTCACCGAGAACATCGTTCGGCAGGCCCACCACCACCACGTCGTCCACCGCCGGGTGAGAACGAAGATGATCTTCGATTTCACGGGGGTGTACACCGTAACCGCCGCGAATGATCACGTCGCTCTCGCGTCCTACTATATGCAAATTCCCGGCCGCGTCAATTCTGCCGAGGTCTCCGGTGCGCAGGAAACCTTCGGCCGTGAACGCCGCCCGGGTGGCCGCGGGCTGCCGGAAATACCCGATCATCACGTTCGGACCGCGAACGGCGATATCACCCACTTCCCCCGTCGACACCGGCTGTTCGTCGGCGTCCAGCACCGCGATCTCGACCCCGGGGAGCGGCCGGCCGACCGACGCCGATCGCGCCGCGCCGGACCCCGGCGAGGTGATCGTCACGGTCGACGACGTTTCCGTCAATCCGTAGGCGATCTCCAGCTCCGGAACTAGATCCCGGCGCAGAGAATCGACGAGCCGGGCGCTGATCGGCGCTCCCGCCACGATGCCGGTCCGCAGGGAGCTCACGTCCCCTCCCCGCGAAGCCAGGGCCCGCTGAATCAGCACGAACATCGTCGGCACCCCGTGCAGCACGGTCGGGCGGTGGCGCTCGATCAGGTCGATCGCCTCGTGCGCGTCGAACATCGGCTGCAGCACGAGCGTTCCGCCCGAGACCATCGCGGGCAACAGCGCGGCTCCGAGTCCGAAGATGTTGGCCAACGGCACGCAGCAGAGCGTCACGTCGTCCGACGTGAGCCCGAGCGCCTCGGCCGTGGCGCGCCCGTTCCACAACAGGTTGTCATGGCTGAGAATGACCCCCTTCTGCTTGTGCGACGTGCCGGCCGTATAGAGAATCGCCGCGTCATCCGGCTCCGCCACGCCGACCGGAACGAGGTCGAGCCCGCGTCCGGCGGACACCAGGTCCTCGAACTGGAAGATCCTGTCGTCGTACCAGAGATCCTCCTCGCCCACGGTCGCCAGGTACTGCAGCGCCGGCAGGTCGGGGAGCAGTCGCTCGTACAGCTGCAGGTAGTCGGTGTCGCCCAGGCGCTCGATCGTCACGGCGATCGTCGCCTCGGTATTGCGGAGGACGAAGCGCAGATCTCGCGCCGAGGACTGGGGGCTGACCGGAACGATCGGGGCTCCGAGCTGCGCCGCCGCGAGGATCGCGACGACGGCCTCCGGCCCGTTGGGCAGGTTCATCACGATCCGGTCGCCCGGCTCCACGCCCAGGTCCTGCCACGCCGCCGCGAGCGCCCGCACCTCCGCCTCGATGTCGCCGTACGAGCGAATCCGATCTCCGAAGCGGAGGAACTCGTCATCGGGACGTTCGGCGGCACGGGCGTGGAGCAGGCCGGCGAGGCCGGCCGTCACGGTGGGGCTGGAAGTCGAACTGTCCATCACGAGGCCGAATCTCG
>JASFRN010000016.1:0-39771 GCA_050114915.1 Gemmatimonadales bacterium
GAGGCGGCGGGCGCGTGGATCCTGGCCGACGAGGTTTATGCCGGGGCCGAGATCGAGGGCGAGGTCACCCCGACGCTGTGGGGCGAGACGGAGCGGGTGATCGCGACGGCTTCGCTGTCGAAGGCCTACGGGTTGCAGGGGCTGCGCCTCGGTTGGCTGGTGGCCCCGGCCGCGTTCCGCGAGGACGCCTGGGCCCGCAAGGACTATACGACGATCGCGCCCGCGGTGCTCTCCGACTTCCTGGCGCGTGCGGCGCTGGAGCCGGGCACCCGCCGACGCCTCCTCGCGCGCTGCCGAGAGATCGTCCGGCCGAACCTGTCGCTCGTCGCCGAGTGGGCCGACGCGCGGCCCGGGATCGACTACCGGATGCCGGACGCGGGGGCGATCTGCCTGTTCTCGTACGAGGCCGACATCCCGTCGCTCGAGCTCGCCGAACGCCTGCGCACCGAACACAGCGTCCTCGTCGTGCCGGGCGCGCACTTCGGTCTCGAGAGCACTTTCCGGATCGGGTTCGGCTACGAGGCGGACAAGCTGCCGGGTGGCCTGGCGGCGATCGCCGCGGCGCTGGGAGCTACGGGCGTGGAGGCCTGATGCTGCGACTCCCACCCTACGAGTACCATCGGCCCGAGCGGCTCGACCAGGCGCTCGAGCTGCTCGCCGTCCATGGCGACGACGCGATGCCGATCGCGGGCGGCACGGACCTCGTTCCGAACATGAAGCACAAGCTGTTCACGCCCGGCCACCTCGTCTCCCTGCGGGGCCTCCCGGAGCTCGCCGGCGTCGAGCGGACCGACGGGGGGTACCGGATCGGCGCGGCCGTCAGCCTCGACGCCGTCGCGCGACATCCCGAGCTCCGGGACGCGCTGCCGTCACTCGCACGGGCCTGCGGCGACATCTCGGGGCCGCAGCTCCGCCGCATGGGAACGATCGGCGGCAACGTCTGCCTCGACACCCGCTGTACCTACTACAACCAGACCTACTTCTGGCGGCAGGCGCTCGGTTTCTGCCTGAAGAAGGACGGCGCCGATTGCCACGTCGTGAAAGGCGGCACCCGCTGCGTGGCCGCGCATTCGGCGGACGGCGCGACGGCGCTCATGACCCTCGACGCGACCCTCGAGATCGCCGGGCCCGAGGGGCGCCGCACCGTGTCGATCGAGGATTTCTTCACCTCCGACGGCGTGTGGAACCGGCGGATGGAGCGCAAAGAAATCCTCGTGTCGATTAATGTTCCGAAGCCGGCGCCCGACGTGCGCTTCAGCTTCCAGAAGCTCAGGATCCGCGATTCGATCGATTTCCCGCTCATGAACCTGGCCGCCGCCGGGTCCTTCGACCCGGAGGGCAGGGTCAGCGGATTGCGGATGGTCGTCTCGGGGATGGGGTCCTACCCTCGCAAGCTGGGGAAGCTGGAGGACGCGGCGATCGGCAACCGCCTCGACGAGCAGGTGATGGATGCGATCGCGCACCAGGCGTTCCGCCAGAGCCATCCCCTGGCCAACATCCCGGTCGACCAGGACTGGCGCCGGGAAATGGTGCCAGTCCTGGTCCTCCGGGCCCTGCGGGAGATGTCGCCGAACTAGCCGATCAGGCGAGCCCGCCGCCGAGGAACACGAAGTACTGCACGAGGAAGTCGAGTCCCTCGCTGGCGATCTCGAACATCTCCTGGATCGCCTGCGCCTCTTCCGGCGTGAGCTGCTCGCCCTCCGGGCCGAGGAACGTCGGATCTCCGCCGCCGTCCCCCGAGACCGTCATCACGAGGCCGCCGTTCCAGGTCACCGTTCCGTCGTAGACCCCCTGCGCGTCCTGCGACATGTCGAGCACCAGGGTGTTGGCGCCGTTGACGAAGGTCGCGGTGAAGTCGGCGCTGACCGCGGTGCCGTAATCGAGCGAGTACAGGAGGTTCACGCTCAGCGGCTGGCCGGCGAGCGACATCGAGTAGTCCACGTCGATCCGGAAGCCGTCGGCCGTCTGTACCAGCGACTCGGTGATGTCGAAGTCGACCTGGTCACTTCCGTCGGTGACGAAGCCCGCGATGCTCGCGGTGGCCGAGGAGGTGCCCGCCGTGACCTCGATGTCGTAGTCGAGGCGCGTGACGCCGTCCTTCACCATCGTCACGCCGAGTCGGTCGGCGGAGGGGCTGCTGTCGTCGGTGACGTCCAGGTACCCGTTCTCGGTCGGCGGAACGGTCGTGCGGTCGTAGACGATGAACCGGACGCCGTTGGCCGGCGCCCCGGCGCGGGCGGTAACCACGTAGCCGCCCTGGCCCTCGTCCCACTCGAACGTCTTACCGAGCAGGTCGGCCGGGAGCAGCGCATTCGCGGAACCCGACACGCGCTCGAATCCGACGGCGAGCCGTGCGCCCTGCACGGGCTGCACCAGCCCGGAGGAAGGCTCGACGCGAACCGGCGCCACGAACTGCGCACCAGCCGACAGGGTGTCCAGCACCGCGGCCACGTACTCGAGGTCGGCCGCTACGTCGGCGCTCCCGTTCAACGCAGTACCGATCGCGGCGAACTCCGCGCTCGACTGCTGCGGGTCGAACGGATCGTTGCTGTTCGGACCCGCCGGGCCGTCACTTCCGCACGCGGCGGCCGTGATCACGAGGGCCGCCAGTGGCGCGCCCTTCATCCATCGCCTGATTCCCATCATTCCATCCTCCGCAGGTTCGTTCTCCGATTCGGCGCTTCCGGGGAAGCGTTCCACCAGCGAGCAAAGGCCGTGCCCTGCACGACGTGCGGCCATAAGTAACTGTCAGGTTTGAAGATGATGGACACGGAGGGCAGTGCCGGCAGGCCGCCGGACCGCAGAAAGTCGCCCGAAATACAGTCGTTTCGCGGTTGGCCGACGGCGCAGCGACCTTGGTCGCCGGCCGTGGCGCTTGACGTCGCCCGGTGCGCCCCGGACGTTCCGCGCATGACGCCACGCACGATCGTGTTCGACCTCGACGGGACCCTGATCAACAGCCTCGGGCTGATCCTCGCCTCGTACCGCCATACGATGGAGACGCACCTCGGCCGGCGGCTGGACGACGAGCTCTGGGTGCGGGGAATGGGCACGCCGCTTCACGTGCAGATGCGGGAGTTCGCGGAGAGCGACGCGCAGGCGGAGGCGATGGTGCGGACCTACGAACAGCACAACCTGGCGAACCACGACGAGCTGGTGGAACCGTACCCGGGCGTGCTCGAGGCCGTCGGCGAGCTCGTGGAACGCGGACTGACCCTGGCGGTCGCGACGAGCAAGCGCACGAAGGCGACCTACATGGGGCTCAGGCGCTGCGGCTTCCCGGAGGCGTGGTTCGCCGGCATCGTGACCGCGAACGACGTGGAGAACCCGAAGCCCCACCCCGAGCCCGTGCTGCTGGCGCTCGAGCAGGCCGGGGAGAGGGAACCCGCCCGCGCGGTGTACGTGGGGGACAGCGTGCACGACATGCAGTCGGGCCGGGCCGCCGGCGTCGTGACCGCGGCGGTCCTGTGGGGGCCGAATTCGCGCGAGACGCTCGCGGGCACCGGTCCCGACCGCTGGTTGCTGGACCCGGCCCAACTGCTGGATCTGGTCACGGGCTGACAGCGCTCAGCCCGGGTGCGCTTCGGATCCGGTTCCCGGGGGCTGGTGCAGCGCCCACCACTCGCGGGCTCGCTCTTCGCTCCACGCGGCGGTGACCGGAACGCGCCGGAGCCGATCCGCCAGATCGCGAGCCGAGGCCGGCCGATCGCCCGGATCCTTCGAGAGGCAGGAGAGGAGAAGCTGATCCAGCTCGTTCGGAATCGGCAGCTCGGTCCGTGTCGACGGCGGGGCCGGCTCGCTCTTCAGGTGGTGCATGAGCAGCGCCACGGTGGTGTCCGCCTCGAATACGCGAGTCCCTGTGAGCAGCCAGTAGGCGAGGCATCCCACGGCATATAGATCGCAGCGACCATCCAGCTCCTCTCCCAGTGCCTGCTCGGGCGCGAGAAACGCGGGCGTGCCGCGGATCGCGTCGTCGGTCGTCAGTGCCGATTCGTCGGTCGGTCGGTCGAGTTCCTTCACGATGCCGAAGTCCAGCACCTTCACGAAATCTACCTCTTCCCCGTAGCGACACACGAACACGTTGCCCGGTTTTACGTCGCGATGGATGAGGCCTCGCCCGTGGGCCTCCGACAGGGAATGACAGACCTGGAGAAGCAGGTGAAGCGTACGCTCCGCCGGGAGCGGGCCGAAACGACGAACGAGCGTCTCGGCGTCCAGGCCGTCGAGGAGCTCCATGGCATAGTAGAAGGCCCCATCGTCGGCGATGCCGAAGTCGAACAGGTCCACGGTATGCGGCGACCGCAGGCTCGCGATCGCCTGGGCTTCGCGCTCGAAGCGTTCGAGCATCTCCGAGGACGGCCCGGCGGCGCCCGGCCCGCCGTTCCCGGGGATGCGGCGAATTAGCTTGATCGCCGCCGGGCGGACCAGCATCCGATGCCGGGCCCGCCAGACCTCTCCCATGCCGCCGGCGCCGAGCCGCTCCACGAGCTGATAGCTGCCGGCCCGGCGGGCGGCGACGACCTCACGCCCCAGCCCGTACACGACGTTGGCGCCCACCGTAGCGAACATCACGGCGAAGCCCGCCGAGAACATGGTGCTCACGTAGTCCTCGCCGGTCGGTAGCACCTGCCCGGTCGCGTGCAGCAGCCAGAGAGAGAGGGGCGCCATGGCCGCCGCGGCGATTGCTCCCAGCAGGATCCGCCGCGGAGGACCCGGCAGCAGAAGAGGAAACAGGATCACCACGATCATGACCCACGTGACGTGGGGAATGACGCCCTCTTCCTGGAAGTGCTGGGCGAACGAGGACAGGGCGATGGCCAGGCAGATTACGATCTCGTAAGCCTGCCCGAGGGTGAGAAGTCGAGAGGCCGAAATCCGTTCCCGGCCGGCCACCCACCACATTCCGGCCGACGCGAGAACTCCCGCCGCGTTCGTCCACTGGAAGAGCGGGCCCGGAAAGGCCGCGAGGGTCCCGTCGCCCTCCGCGACGGACATGACGACCCGGCCTACCCAGATGACCAGGTCGAAGCCAAAGCCGACCAGCAACAGGATGGCGAGGACGCGGACTCTCCGCCGGACCTGCGCGAGCAGATCCGGTGGCAGGGCCGCCGAGATCGGGCCCTCATCCGTCGGGCCCTCGACCGTCCGGATGAGAGTGACCGGCTCGCGCATCCAACATCCCGGGTTGGCCGAGCGGCAGACGGCCGACCCGGCGATGTCAACAACCGGTCAGCAACCTGTCGTCGTCAGGCGGGAGCCGCCACCTCGTCTTCGGCCGGAGTCGACTCGCGCCCGTCGCCATCGGACCCGCCGCCACCGTGAGATTTCGGACGAAGCGCGATGTTCAGCACGTCGTCGAACGTCTCCACGAAGTGGAACGTCGCTCCTTCGCGCACGCACTCGGCCAGCTCCTCCACGTCGCCGCGATTCTTCTCCGGCAGGATGATCTCCCGGATGCCGGCGCGCTCGGCGCCCAGCACCTTCTCCTTCACGCCGCCGATCGGCAGGACGCGCCCCGTCAGGGTCATCTCGCCGGTCATCGCGACGTCGTGGGCCGCGGGACGCCCGCTCAGGGCGCTGACCACGGCGGTCGCCATCGCGATCCCGGCCGAGGGGCCCTCCTTCGGCACCGCGCCGGCCGGAACGTGGATGTGCACGCCCTTCTTGTCGTCCGGTCCGAGCTCGATGCCGAGCTCGTCGGCGTGCGTGCGGGCGTACGTGAGCGCGGCCCGCGCGCTCTCCTTCATGACGTCGCCGAGCTGTCCCGTGAGCACGAAGTCGTCGCGGCCCGGCGTGATGCTGCACTCGACGAGCATGATGTCGCCGCCCACCGGGGTGTAGTACATCCCGGTGACGACACCCACCGTGTCCTCGTCCAGCTTCTTCTCCGGGTGGACCTTGGGCTGACCCAGCAGGTCGCGCAGGTCGTCGGCCTCCACCATCACGCGGTCGACTTCCTCCGACGCGATCTTCCGCGCCGTCTTGCGCGCGATGCGGCCGATTTCGCGCTCGAGATTCCGCACGCCGGCTTCCCGCGTATAGCTGTCGATCACGGCCTGCAGCGCATCCGATTCGATGACGCACTGGTCAGGGTCGAGCCCGTTCTGTTCGAGCTGACGCGGCACGAGATAGCGGCGCGCGATTTCCAGCTTCTCGTTGGCAGTGTATCCCGCGAACTCGATCGCCTCCATCCGGTCCTTCAGCGGACCGGGGATCTGGTGCGCGAAGTTCGCCGTCGCGATGAAGATCACGTCCGAGAGGTCGAACGGGAGCCCCAGGTAATGATCCACGAAGTGCTCGTTCTGCTCCGGGTCGAGAACCTCCATGAGGGCCGAAGACGGGTCGCCCTGGAAGGAGACGCCCAGCTTGTCGACCTCGTCGAGCAGGAACACCGGGTTCCGGCTGCCGGCTCGCTTGAGCCCCTCGATGATCCGGCCCGGCAGCGCGCCGACGTAGGTGCGCCGGTGGCCCCGGATGTCCGCCTCGTCACGTGCGCCGCCGAGGGCCACCCGCACGTACTTCCGGTTCATCGCCTCGGCGATCGACTTGGCGATCGAGGTCTTGCCGACCCCCGGAGGGCCGACGAACAGGATCGTCGAGCCGCGCCGGTCGTCCGCGTTGCCGCGCGCCCGTCGCTTGATCGCTTCGAGGTCGGTGGCGACGTCTTCGTCGTCGCCCTTCGCGTCGTCGTCGTTCTCCGGCTCGCCGGACGCTTCCGCGGCTTCGGCGTCCTCGCGCTCGGCGTCCTCGCGCATCTGCTGCAGCTTCCGCACGGCCAGGTATTCGAGGATGCGGTCCTTGACGTCCTCGAGTCCGTAGTGGTCCCGTTCGAGGATCTCTCGGGCGAGCTTGAGGTCGAGACGATCGTCGGTTCGTTCGTTCCAGGGCAGGTCCGCCACGGTCTCCAGGTATGTACGGATGACCTGAGATTCGGCGGACTCGCGCGGTACGCGCTCGAGGCGGCGAAGCTCCCGGTTGACTTCGGTGCGCGCCTCCTCGGAGAGGTCGAGCGCGTCGAGCCGCTGACGCAGCTCGTCGATCCCCTCGGCCTCGGCATCGTCACCGAGCTCCTGCTGGATCGCCTTCATCTGCTCGCGCAGGAAGATCTCTCGCTGCCGCTCGCCCAGCTCCTCCTGCACCTTGCTGCGGATCTGCGCCTGCGCCTCGAGGACCCCGATCTGGCGCTGCAGGTGGAGCAGCAGTTTGCGGAGCCGATCTTCGACGGAGAGCGACTCGAGCAGCTCCTGCTTCTCGTCCACGTCGAGCTCGGTGTAGAACGCGATCAGGTCGGAGAGCTCGCCCCCGTTCGACACGGAGCCCAGCAGGTGGTCGATGATCTCCTTCGGGACGCCGCGTAAGCGACTCAGCTGCGCGGCCCGTTCCTGGACTTCCTTGTAGAGGGCGGCGTAGGCCGGGTCGTTGGCGTCCAGCGGCTCCATGTTCTCGAGCCGACGGACGACGGCCTCGATGAAGTCCTCGCGTTCCCCGTACTCGAGCACCGCGGCCCGCGTGATGCCCTGCACCACGAGTTGTATGCCGCCGGGGACGCGCTGAACCTGGGCGATCCGGCAGACGGTGCCGACCAGGTAGAGGTCGTCCGGTTCGGGCTCGTCCACCTCGGCGTCTCGCTGCGCGACGGCGAACAGGAGGCGATCCCCCTGCAGCGCGTGCTCTATCGCGGCCAGCGTCTTGTCCCGCCCCGCCGCGATCGGCGCCGCGGCCGACGGGAAGACGAGCATTCCGCGGAGCGGGAGCACCGGCAGGCGCCGCCGCCCCGACTCGCTCATCAGGTCGCCCGGGTCCGAGCTCTCTTCCCCCGAATCGTCCCAGGAGATCGTCACCTCGGCCGAATCGGGCAGGTCCGGGTCGATGTCGCCCAGGTCCTTCAGCGATATTGGTTTTGCTTCGAACATTCTATTCTCGTCGTCCTCTCGTGCCGTCCAGCTCTCCGCGGCCTTCCATGATGGAAACCGGATCGAGACCAGTAAGGTTGCACGAAGCGCGCCGTCTTTCGGCCTCCCTACACGCTCGCCGTCGCGCCGTTCTGGCATATGTCGTGTCACCGGGGCCGGGCGGGGTCCGGGTTCGCGCCAAGGCGGCATGGCGATATCTTCCCGCGTGCTCACATCGTTCTCGACGGCGTTTCGCCGGGCCGCGGCGCTGGCCGCTCTCATTCCGATCCTGGCCCTGGTGGCCCCCCCGCAGCTCCGCGGGCAGGAGGCGCCTCCGTCCGTGGGCCCGGACTCCACGACGCTCGCCCGGGCCGATTCGCTCCGCGCGGCCATGCGCCCGAGCCGACCGCGGAATCGACACGGAACCGACGCAGCCGACATCCTCTCGGTGCCGTTCAAGATCGTCGCCTGGCCCATCAACTTCGTGCTCGTGCGCCTGCCGGCGGTTGCAATCGGGGAGCTCAGCGTACCCCGGCCGCCCGGGTTCTTCGTGCGGACGCTCAGTGATCTGAATCGGGCCGGGGTGCACCCCGGCCTTCGTTCGTCGATCGGTCCCCGCAGCGGACCGGCCGCCGCGGTGCGCGTCGATCCGCTGAGCCCGGTGGAGATCGAGGCGGCGTTCTCGATGCGCGCCTCGCAACGTTACTGGGTGGGTGGCCGGGTGAAGGAGCCGGACTTCCGCCTCGAGGCGGGAGCCGCCTGGCAGCGGGATGCGTCGGTCGCCTTCTACGGGATCGGCTCCGACACGCCCGAACGCCAGACGCTGTACCGCCGTGATCGGTTCGAAGTCGGGGCGAGCGCCTGGCACCGACGCGATCCCCTGTGGGTCGAGGCCGACGCCGCCTACGAGAACAACCTGATCGGCGAACCCGTGTGGGCGGCGAACCGGCCGGCCACGGTCGAAGAGTTCGCGCCGGCCGAAGTGTTCGGGCTCGATCGGCGACTGAGGTACGTACGGCTCGGGCTCGGAGCGGGTCTCGACTTCACGCGGCGCGTCGGTTTCCAGGATCGCGGCGTTCGCCTGTACGCCCACGGCACGCGCTACGAAGGCGTGGAGGGCACGAATTCGTTCCACCAGCTGAATTTTCGGGCCGAGGGGCTGGCTCCCCTGAACCGCCGCCAGCTGCTGGCGCTGATGGCCCGTACCGACCTGACCCGTGAAGATTCGGGGCGGATTCCGTTCTACTACCTCGCCGCGCTCGGGGGGGAGGAGACGGCGCTCGGCTTTCCCGACACCCGCTTCACCGACAACGACATGCTGTCGCTCGCCGCCGAGTGGCGCTACGAGGTCTGGCGGGACATCCACAACAAGACCCGGCTCGAGTCGTTCGTCTACTTCGGTCGGGGGGCCGTCGCCCCGCGACTGGGCGAGATCGACTCCGAAGACTGGCACACGTCCTATGCGTTCGGGTTTCGCGCCGCCCAGCGCGAGGACCTGCTGGGCCTGATCTACCTGGGCTTCAGCGCCGAAGGCGTCCAGTTCGGAGCGGCCGGGGAATGGTCGCCGTGAACCGGTACCCGGCCCGGCCCGGCATCACCGTGGCGCTGCTCGCCTGCGGTCTCGGCGCCGCGTGCGGGGGCGGGCTCGCCCCGCCGCCTGAGCGCCCGCAACCGATCGCCTGGGCCGACACCCTGCCGATCGCCGAGCCCGAGGCCCGCGACGTCAACGAGGTGCGGCGTCTCGTCGAAGTGTCGTTGACCGACGAGGTGGCGAACGTGCTCGGTCCGCGGGCGTTGTTCGGTGGGCATCACGAGGCCCTGAACGTCGATCGGATGGACGACGTGGTGAACTCCGCGTGGTACGTGAGCCGGAACCGCGCCGGTTCCCTGCCCGCCGCGGCGGTGAAGCGGGGCCCGTCGTCGACCGGCGGCCCGGCGGACGGTCCGTTGACGATCGTGGCCGCCAAGGTCCAGGGCATCTCGCCGGGATTCACCGTGCGCGACGTCCGCGGCGATCGCTACGTGCTCAAGTTCGATCCGAAAGGGTTCCTCTACCTGAGCTCATCGGCCGGCGTGATCTCGAACCGCCTGCTGTACGCGGCCGGCTATCACGTGCCCGAAGACTACCTGGTCCACTTCCGGCTCGACCGTCTCCGGGTCGAGCCCGGCGCGACCTACACGGACGCGAAGTTCGTCGAGCAGCCGCTGACGCTCGACGTGGCCCGCGAGGCCCTCACCCGGACCGACACGCTGCCGGACGGCCGCTACGTGGCCGTGGCGAGCAAGTTCGTGCCGGGCACGCCCAAAGGACCATTCCTGTTCGCTGGCGTTCGCGAGGACGACCCGAACGACTACTACCCGCACGAGCACCGACGCGAGCTGCGGGGCCTGAAAGTCGTGTCGGCCTGGATCAACCACGTCGACATGCGGTTCATGAACACGCTCGACGCGTACGTCGCGCCCGGCTATCTGCGCCACTACCTGATCGATTTCGCCGCGACCCTCGGCAGCGGCACGATCCGGCCGCACGAGCCGCGCGAGGGACTCGAGTACAACTTCGATCTCTGGGCGACGCTGGGGCGGATGTTCACGCTCGGCTTCTACCAGAAGGGCTGGGAGGGAACCGATTGGGCGCCGATCCATCCGTCGATCGGCTGGATGCGCGGCGAGGCCTTCGAACCCGAGCGCTGGAAGCCCAACTGGCCGAACGAGGCGTTCCACCACATGACGGTCCGGGACGCCTACTGGGGCGCGAAGCTCGTCGGCGGCTTCACGGACGAACAGATCAGGGCCGCGGTGGAGGCGGGCCGACTTCCCGACCGGTGGGCGGCCGACACCCTGAGCGCGATTCTCGAGACACGGCGCGACGCGACCGTGCGCGCCTGGTATGCGAAGGTATCACCCGTCGAGAATCCGCTTGCCGGTGAGCGCGACGGAGTGCCGTTCGTGCGGTTCGACGACGCCGGACTGCGCGACGGGCCGTGGACGCGCGCGGGGACTCGCTACGAGTGGCGCCACGACCGGAGGGCCGGCTGGACCGGGGGTGATGCGGCGCGCCCGGTCGGGCGGCACGGCGTCGAGATCCGGCTGTTCGGCCTCCCGGCGCCCGATGCGGTGCTCGAGGTCCGGATCGTGCGCGAAGGGTCCGGGGTAGAGCCCAGACCCGCACGCATTTACCTTCGCAGGTCCGAAGACACGTACGAAGTGGTCGGACTGGAGCATTGACGGAGCCGCGATGACCGAGACGGACACCACATACTTCCGACGCGGGCTCGGCCTCAAGGCCGAGGTGAAGCCCGTGCTCGAATCCGAGTACGGCAGCGAACTCGTCCAGGCGATCAAGACGTCGGACCACGAGCTGCGCGCCGGCCGGTTCACCTTCCGGATGGCCCACAGCCTGGGCTTCTGCTACGGCGTCGACCGCGCGGTCGAGTATGCCTACGAGACGTGCCGGAAGTTTCCGGAGCGGCGGATCTTCCTGGTGGGCGAGATCATTCACAATCCGCACGTGAACACGCGCCTGAAGGAGATGGGCGTGACGTTCCTGTATCCGGACGACGACGGGATGTTCGACTTCTCGGACGTCACCACCGACGATGTCGTCGTGATCCCGGCGTTCGGCGTGAAGCTCTCCGACTTCGAGCGCCTGCGGGATCTCGGATGCATCCTCATCGACACCACGTGCGGCTCGGTGCTGCACGTGTGGAAGCGGGTCGAGGGGTACGCCCGCGACGGCTTCACCGCGATCGTGCACGGCAAGTACTACCACGAGGAGACTCGCGCCACGAGCTCGCAGGTCCTCAAGCACGAGGGCGGAACGTACATCGTCGTGCGCGACATGGACGAGACGCAGGTCGTGTGCGACTTCATCCGCGGCAATATCGGGCGCGACGAGCTCATTTCACGGTTCGAGGGAAGATGCTCGGAGGGGTTCGATCCCGACGTCCACCTTCAGAAGGTCGGCGTCGCGAACCAGACGACGATGCTGGCCTCCGAGTCGCTCGAGATCGCGCGGGTGATCGGCGAGGCGATGGCCGAGCGCTACGGCGAGGACGAGCTGCCCGAGCGCTTCCGGAGCTTCGATACGATCTGCTCGGCCACGCAGGACCGGCAGGACGCGGTGATGGAGCTCATGCAGGACCCGCCCGACGTCATGCTGGTCGTGGGCGGTTACAACTCCTCCAACACGACGCACCTGGCGCACCTGTGCTCACAGTCGACGCGCACCTACCACATCGAGAGCGACCGCAGCGTCGACCCGGCGCGGGGCGCGATCTCCTACCGTCGCGTGGAGGATGGAGAGGTCGCCGAACAGGCCGACTGGATCCCGGAGGGTGAGATCACGATCGGGCTCACGGCCGGTGCGTCGACACCCGACAGCCTGATCGGCCGAACCGTAGAGCGGATCCTCGTCAGCGAGGGACTGGAGCCGGCCCGGGTCCTCGCGGAGACGGAAGGTCTCTGAGCCCCGGGGCTCGGTCCGACCGAGCCCACCGATGTGACGTTCCGCAGCCCCGGGCCGTCCTACCTGCGACAGTCGCAAGCACGACATCTCACCCAACGAGGAAGAGCGACATGCGCACGCACAGGTGGACGACGACGACGATGACGATGGCGGCGCTGCTTCTCGTGGCGCCGATGAGCGCGCGAACCGCCCTGGCTCAGCACCGGCGTGCCCCCGCCGGCCACTCCGGCGTGTGGCTGAGCGGCGGACTCGGCGGCGGCACCACGAGCGACGACGAAGGCGGAGCTGCCGGGTACTTTCGACTCGGAGGCACTACGTCGCGGAACGTGCTGCTCGGCGGCGAGGTCATCGGGCTGAGCTACGACGAAGGTGACGCCCAGGTCAGCTTCGGCAACGCGACCTTCGACGTGCTCTATTATCCGGCCCCGGCCGGCGGCTTCTTCGCCAAAGGGGGCATCGGGTTCGCGAGCGTCACGGTCAGCCAGGACATCGCCGGCGGGACGTTCACCAGCGACGACCAGGGCCTGGGGCTGACGCTGGGCGTGGGCTACGACATCAGGATCGGATCGAACCTGTACCTCACACCCAACGTCGACCTGCTCCACCAGCGGTTCGACGAGGACCGCGAAGCCACGATCTGGTTGTTCACGCTCGGGATCGGCATGCACTGACGGCGCAGCTCACTCCGCGTGCCGCAGTCGATAGTGCGCCGCGCGCGCGTCGAAGCGGGCCAGGATCTCCCGCGCCGCGGGCGGCACGTATGAAGCTTCGTGGTCCGGGCCGGCGAAGCGGCGGACGGCGTCGAGCGAGTCGAACGACATGATCGTGACGAACTCCACTTCGCCGTCCAGCTCGCGGCGCAGCAAGCGGATGCCGCGGTAACCCTCGATGCCCTTTGCCGCGATGCCCGGGAAGACCTCTTCGCGCAGGAGCCGCTCGTAGCGGTCGGCGAGCTCCGGCGTCGTCCATCCGTGCCAGATCCGTTCTATCGGCGCTTCGTCGTTCATGTGTGTCCTTCCGGGTCCCGGGTGGCATTCCATCACAACGGATCATAGCGCCCCACTCACGCCGCGTCGTCGGCCAGCGCTTCGGCGGCGAGCGCTGTTGGGTCGCCGGAGAGCCCGCTCGGGACCTCGTGTCTCCTCGATCGGCACCGCAACACTCTCGCGACTGGTCCTGTCTGAGTGATTAGCGAAGCTGCCCGGAACCGCTGGACCGCCAGGAGGCGATGATGAATCGAGCTGCGAGACGGATTCCCGCGATGGCCGTCGCCCTGCTGGTGGTCGGCGCGCCGCTGAGAGCGCAATCCATCGAGATCGGCGAACGCCTCTCGATCTCGTCGTCGATCCTCGGGGAGCAGCGCGACCTGCTCGTGCATCTGCCCGAGAGTTATGCGACGTCCAGCTTCCGCTACCCGGTGCTGTACGTGCTGGACGGCGACTCTGACTTCGAGCATACCGTCGCCATCGTCGACTTCCTCGCGGGCACCGACCAGATGCCGGAACTCATCGTAGTCGGCGTGCCGAACACGCACCGGAGCCGGGACCTCACGCCGCCCTCCGCGGATACGACGGAGACGGCGTTCTGGCCGGCGGTCGGCGGCGCCGATCGATTCCGGCGGTTCTTCGCCGAAGAGCTGATCCCGTTCGTCGACGAACGGTATCGAACCGAGCCGTACCGTATCCTGCGGGGGCAGTCGTTCGGGGGGCTGTTCGCAATTCACGACTACATGAGCGGGTCGCCGACGTTCGACGCTTACTTGACCAGCAGTCCCGCCGTCAGCTGGAACTTCGGCGAGCTGATCGATGCGGCCCCCGGGCTGTTCGCGAGGTCGGCGAAGGCCGACGGTCCCGGGCGGCCACTCTACGTCGCGTCGGCGGGGCGGGACTTCCCGGGGAATCTCGCCGGGATCCGGCGGTTCGCGTCCGCCGTCGAGCGCGCCATCGGACCGACCGGCCCGCGCTGGCTCCACGAGCACTTTCCCGCCGAACGTCACTACACCGTGGTCCTCCCGGCGACCCTGGGGGGTTTGCGATTCCTCTATGCCCACTGGCAGCCGACGGACGACGTGGAGAGGACGGCGGACGTGGAGGCCTACGAGGCGCACTATCGGGCACTCTCGGAGGAGTTCGGCTACGAGATACGGATTCCGCTCCAGACCGTCGTGCGCCTGGGGAACCAGCTTCTCCGCGAGCAGCGATTCGATGAAGGGATCAGCGTCCTGCGGCGGAACCTCGACCTCTATCCCGAACGCCCCGAGGGCTACTGGCACGTGGGGGACGGACTGGTGCTCGCCGGCCGACCTGAGGAAGCCCGTCCGTACCTCCGGCGGGCGTACGAGCTGGCCGTCGAGCTCGGCCTCCCTGACGTGGAGGACTACCGGGAGTCGCTCGAGCGCGCGGAGGAGTAGCCGCGGCGCCGGGCCGGCTACGCGAGCGTCGCCCGAGCGCGCCCGAGTGCGTCGGCGACAGAGTCCCGGGCCGGTCCCCCGGACGCCACTCGCTTCTCGACCGCCGCCTCGGCGTCCCAGATGTCGGGCGGCAGATCTCCGAGCTGCGGCGCCACTCCCCGCCGCGCTTCCTCGTCCAGCTCCGCCGCCGTCACGCCGAGCTCCTCCGCCCGCCGGACCAGCGCGCCCGCCGCGTCGTGGGCCTGCTTGAACGTCATCCCCTGTTCGACCAGCCAGTCGGCCACGTCGGTCGCGAGGGCCGCCGGATCGCCGCCACCCGCACCGTCGCCGGGCTCCAGCGTCGCCACGGTGCCGGCCAGCACGGCCAGCGTGTCGGTCAGGCGGCGCTCGGCGGACGTCAGGGCGACCTTGTCGTCCTGCAGGTCCTTGTTGTAGCCGGTCGGCAGTCCCTTCAGGGTCGCCAGGAAGCCCGTAAGCGTACCCAGCAGCACGCCACCGCTCGCTCTCGCGAGCTCCGCGCCGTCGGGGTTCCGCTTCTGGGGCATCAGGCTGGAACCGGTCGAGAACTGGTCGGAGATCCTGAGCAGGGAGAACTCCTTCGACGTGTAGATCACCAGGTCCTCGGCGAGCCGGGTGAGGTCGATCGCGGTCTGCGTCCACACGTAGAGGAGCTCGGCCGTCCAGTCCCGGGCGCCGACGCCGTCGAGCGAGTTCTCGGTGGGCGCTTCGAAACCGAGCGCTTCGGCGAGGCGGTCGCGGTCGACCGGGAGGGTCGTGCCCATCCCGGCCGCGGAACCCAGCGGCATGCGGTCCATGCGCGCGGCGGCCTGGGCGAGGCGCTCGCGGTTGCGGGCGAGCGGCCAGAAGTGCGAGAGGAGCCAGTGCGCCGTCCGGGTCGGCTGCGCCTGCTGCAGGTGCGAGTAGGCGGGGATGACGACGTCCATCAATCGCTCGGCCGTATCGAGCATCGCCTCGAGCAAGGCGGCCATCGCGGCATCCGCCCGCCCGACCGCGTCGCGCGCCCACAAGCGGGTATCGGTCGCCACGACGTCGTTGCGGGAGCGCCCGAGCCGCAGGTTGCTGGCCACCGGACCGATCTCGACCTCGAGCCAGCGCTCGATCAGGGAGTGGACGTCTTCGTCGGGCTCGTCCGCGACCGCGGGTCCCGCGTCGGCGAGGCGCGCTTCGACCTCGTCGAGCCCGGTGCGAAGCAGGCTCGCGTCCTCGGGGCCGAGCGTCCCGATCCGCTCGAGCTCGTCGACCCAGGCCCGGTCGACCCGAATCTCGTACGGCCACAGGTGCCAGTCGAACGCCAACGAGCGGTTGAGTCGCTGGAGCGCCTCGGCGGGGGGCTCGGCGAAGCGGCCACCCCACAGGCCGGCGGACATTGCGCCGCGGTCGTCGCCAGCCGCCGAACCCGTCATCAGTCCAGCCAGTCGCCCTCGGGCAGCGATCCCGCGGCGGCCTTCTCGCTGGGATCCTCGACCGGGATGAGGTCGCCGTGCCCCTCGATCCGGTAGGAGAGCCCGAACAGCCGGATGAACCCGGTGGCGTCGGAGTGGTCGTACAGGTCGCTCGCCTCGAAGGTGGCGTATTCTTCGGCGTAGAGCCCGTGCGTGCTCTCGCGCGAGGCGATCGCGACGACGCCGCGGCAGACGTGGAGGCCGATCGTGCCGGTCACCCGCTCCTGCGTGACGTTCACGAGCGCGTCGAGGGCCTTCTTCTCCGTGCCCCACCATCGGCCCTCGTAGACGAGCGTCGCGTAGCGTCGAGCGGCCATGTCCTTGAGATCGAGGGTGCGCCGGTCGAGCACGAACTGCTCGAGCTCGCTGTGGGCCGCGTAGAGCATCGTCCCGCCGGGTGTCTCGTACACGCCCCGTGACTTGAGCCCGACGATCCGGTCCTCGATCAGGTCGACACGGCCCACGCCGTGCCGGCCGCCGATCTCGTTCAGCGCCTGCAGGAGCTCGAGGCCGGCCATCCGCTCGCCGTTCACGGCGACGGGAGTTCCCGCCTCGAACTCGATGTCGACCCTCTCGCCCTCGGCGGGCGCCTCGGACGGGTCGGCGGTGATCAGAAACATGTCCTTCTCGGGCGCGTTCGACGGGTTCTCCAGCGGACCGCCCTCGTGCGAGACGTGCCAGACGTTGCGGTCGCGCGAGTAGACGCTCGTCTTCTTCGGCGGCAGCGGCACCCCGACTCGCTTCCCGTACGCCTCGGCGTCGGCGCGGCCGCGGATGTCCCATTCGCGCCATGGGGCGATCACCGCCAGGTCGGGGGCGAGGCGGCCAAACGTGAGCTCGAACCGGACCTGGTCGTTTCCCTTCCCGGTGCAGCCGTGGGCGAGCGCGTCGCAGCCCTCGCGGCGCGCCACGCGAACCACCTCGCGGGCGATCAGCGGCCGCGCCATCGCGGTCCCGAGCAGGTACTTCCTGCCGTACACGGCGCCGGCGCGGACCGTCGGCCACACGAAGTTCTCGACGAAATCGCGGCGCACGTCGACGACGTGGCAGGCGACGGCGCCCGCCGTGCGGGCCCGTTCCTCGATCGCGTCGAGGTCGATGTCGCCCTGGCCCACGTCGACGGCGACGCACACGACGTCGGCGCCGTACGTCTCCTTGATCCAGGGGACGGCGACGGAGGTGTCGAGGCCGCCCGAGAAGGCGAGGGCGACTTTCCGGATGGCACGGTCAGCCTGCATCGGGATCCTCCGTTCGAGCAGCGGCGCCGTCCGGGGCCGGCGTCGGCCGGCACGCCACGGCGGGCACCAGGAGGCAGATGGCCGCCAGGTGATACGGCCGGTTCACGACCGCCCGAGCGGTAGTGCGGCGCCGAGGTCGACGGGCTCGCGGAGGCGGCAGTCGGATCCCAGCAGGTGCAGGTGCGTGATCTCGTCCTCGCCGGGCGCCCAGCAGAAGAAGACCGGGCGGCCTTCGTGCTCGCCCCGGAAGTCGACGTGTCCGGTGGCGCCGCGGTAGATGCAGCCGATGCTCGCGAGCTCGGAGAGGTAGCCCTCGAAACGGGTCGTGATGTTCGCCACGCGCTCGCGCAGGACCTCGAGCTCAGGCACCCGTTCGCCCTGCCGGCGCGAGCGCACGCGCGCCGCCTTCAGCTCCGGCAGGATCACCTGGAGCTCGGCGTTGTCCTCGCGGATGTCGGCGACGATCCGGCGCACGAGGGGAAGGGTCGCCTCCGCCTCGTGCCGTTCGAACTGTTTCGCGCTCGTGTTGCCGATCATTCCCCCTGGCCGGACGCCGCCGGCTGTGGCGCGGCGTCGCTCGCCGCTTCGTCTTTGTGGGCTTCCGGCCCGGTTGCGGCCCGGCTCGCACCGTTCGTCTCCGGCTCGGTGGTCCCCGGCCTCTTCGGCTCGTCCGCTTCCGCCGACAGTTGCTCCGCCGCCCGCTTCTCTCGCGCGGCCCGCTTCGCCTTCTTCCGCTCACCGCGCGGAGCGCGGCCGGAGCGCAGCTCGACGCGGATGCCGCCCACGACGCTGGTCACCGTGTTGTACAGTGCCGCCGCCACCGCGGTCACGAACCCGGCGCCGAGGCCGAAAGCGAGCGGCACGATGACGATCGCCCACACGCCCATCTGCTCGACGAAGCTGGGTTCGGTTCCGGCCGGAACCTCGAGTCCGGCCACCACGACGAGAGCGATTCCGACCAGGAAACCGATCAGCCCGTAGAGAGCCATCCCCACGAGGAACGCCGACGCCGTACTGATCCTGCGAATCTGCACCTGCATGGCGGACAGGATAGCAGTAATGTTCGCCCATGAGCAACAACGATTCCGCTGCCGAGGGCCCGGCCGACCGGGAAGAGGGGAAGGCCGCCGACGATTCGCGCGGTGAGCTGATCATCGAGTCCGTGGACGCGCTGCCGAAGGCGCCGCCGGATACGGGCCGCCTGCTCGATCCGTGGCAGGCCGAGGCCGTGGAGGCCGAGGATCGCCGGAACCCGATTCCGGGCGGCGAGCCCGAGTGCCCGTCGTGTGGGGCCGCGATGACGCGGCACGTCGAGAAGCACCCGGCGCCCCGGGCGGGCGCCACGCCGTTTCGCGTCCGCCTCGTGTGCAGCTCGGAGGCGTGTTCCGCCTGGACCGTCTACGACTGGTAGTCGGCCTCAAACCCTCCCGACGAAGGCCTGCGCCCGGAAGCGCTGGCCGCTCACGTGGCTGGATGCGTCCGAGGCCAGGTACACGAACACGTCGGCCACCTCGTCGGGTGTCGGAAGCTCGTTCGGATCTTCGTCCGGGTAGGCGGCGGCACGCATCTCGGTGCGCATGCTGCCGGGGTCGACCGCGTTGGAGCGGATCTCGTCGTCCTTCAGCTCACCGGCCAGGATCTCCGACAGGGCCTCGAGCCCGTTCTTCGACGTGCAATAGGCCCCCCAGTATGGCCGACCGTGATCTCCAACGCCCGAGGAGACATGGATCATCGAGCCCTTCGACGCACGCAGCGCCGGGATCGTCTCCCGCGCGCACAGAAACGCCCCGGTGAGGTTCACGTCGTGGACCTTCCGCCACTCGGCCACGGGATACTCCTCGATCCCGACGCGTGGGCCGAGCACCGAGGCGTTGTTGACGAGAACGTCGACGCCGCCGAACCGGTCGACGGTGGCTTCGACCCACGCCTTCACGTCGGCCTCGCTGGAGACGTCGGCGCTCATCGCGAGCACTTCGGCGCCGCCGTCTTCGAGCTCGCCGGCGACGTCCTCGAGGTCCTTGCCGCCGCGGGCGCACAACGACAGCCGCGCACCCTCGTCGGCGAAGCGGCGAGCGAGTGCGGCGCCGAGCCCCTTCGACGCGCCGGTGATCATCACGACTTTTCCTTCGAGCCTCATATGTACGTCCACCTTCCGTTCGTGCGTTCCCTGTTTCGTTCGTTGACGCTCGCGGCGGCCGCGGGTTAGCCTCACGCGATGAGCAGACCCAGGCAGCAGCCCGGCCCCGGCAACCTCCCGCCGCGCATCGTCGCGCCGCCGCCCGCCCGCGTCTCGCGGCGCCTGGCGGAGCGCCTCGCCGGCGCGGAGTCGCGCAACGTGACGTACCGGTCGCGCGAATTCCCCATCTTCTGGAAGAAGGCGCGCGGCAGCAACGTGTGGGACCCCGACGGGAACCGATACGTCGACCTCACGGCGGGCTTCGGCGTCGCCGCGGCCGGCCATGCGAACGGGCGGGTCGTGACGGCGCTGCGGAAGCAGCTCGCGCGACAGCTGCACGGGCTCGGCGACGTCCATCCGCCGGTCGCGAAGTTGCAGTTGCTCGAACGGCTCGCCGAGCTGAGCCCGTACGACGCGACCCGGACGATCCTCGGCAACTCCGGCAGCGAAGCGGTCGAGGCGGCGCTCAAGACGGCGCGCCTGGCGACGGGGAAACCCGGGGTGCTGGGATTCACCGGCGCGTACCACGGACTGACGTACGGGGCGCTCGCTCTCACCGACCGGATGCACTTCCGGGGTCCCTTTCTCGATCAGCTCAACCCGCACGTCGTACGAGCGCCATTTCCTTCCGGTCCCGACGCCGACGCGGGCGACGCCCTCGCCGCCGTCGATGCCGCGCTCGACACGCCCGAGGGCGAGAACGTCGGCTGCGTGATCGTCGAACCGATCCAGGGCCGTGGGGGGATCGTGGAGCCGCCGCCCGGGTTCCTGCCGGGGCTGAAGGCGCGCTGCGAGCGGCGCGGCCTGCTGCTGATCTTCGACGAGATCTACACCGGGTGCGGCCGCACCGGGCGCTGGTTCGCCCTCGAGCACGAGGACGTGCTCCCCGACCTGCTGTGTCTCGGAAAGGCCCTGTCGGGAGCGCTCCCGGTGTCCGCCTGCCTCGGGTCGGCGGACCTCATGGAGGCCTGGCCGCCGTCGGAGGGCGAGGCGATCCACACCTCGACCTTCCTCGGCAACCCGCTCGCCTGCGCGGCCGCGGTGGCGCAGTTGCGCGAGATCGAGCGCCGCGGGCTGCCGGAACGGGCGGCCCGCGTCGGGGCGGCCTGGCGGGCCGCCCTGGAGGAGCTGGCCGCGCGCCACGCCGTCGTGCGGGCCGTCCGCGGTCGCGGTCTCATGCTCGGTCTGGAGCTCGTCGAGCCCGAAACGGGCGCGCCGGCCACCGAGCGCTGCCTGCGCCTGGTGAACGAGGCACTTCGTCGCGGCTGGATCGTGCTGCCCGACGGCGCCGCGGCGAACATCCTGTCGCTGACGCCGCCGCTGACGATCGACGAGACGTTGCTGAAGCGGGCGACCGAAGCGCTCGACGAATTGCTCGACTGACCTGCGAGGCGCGGGTACATTCGCACGGCGCGCAACGAACGTCCGCCATCTCGAGGGAGCAGGAGACCCCATGTCGCTGGCCGTCCAGGTCCAGGGAACACCGAATCCCAATGCGGCGAAGTTCGTCCTCGACCGGAGTGTGCTGGGCGACGAGGGGCGGACGTTCTTCGACGCCGAAGCGGCGGCGGGGAACCCTCTCGCGGCCCGGCTGTTCGACGTGGAAGGCGTTCGGGCGCTGTTCATGGTGGACAACTTCATCACGGTGACGAAGGCGGAGGGGGCGGCCTGGGACGACCTGGTCGAGCCGATCCGCATGGCGATCCAACAGGAGCTGCAAGAGTGATAAATCGTGCGTTTGTCGGCCGTGAAGCGGTCGCGTTGACGGTAGCCCTCATCCTCACTGCCGGTTGCGGTGGAAGCGCGGACGAAGCGTCGTCCGGCGGCGGATCGTCCGCGGGCGAGATGACGATGTCGGCGGCCGAGAACCCCGGCTTCGAGACGGGTTCGGTTTCGGTCGATTCGCTCATCGACGAGAACGAAGTGCACTTCGCGAACCTCCGCCAGCTGACCTTCGGCGGCGAGAACGCCGAGGCGTACTTCTCGCCCGACGACAGGCAGCTGATCTTCCAGTCCACGCCGCGCGACGCGAGCTGCGATCAGCAGTACATCATGAACATCGACGGCAGCGGTCTGAGGATGGTGAGCACGGGCGAAGGCCGCACCACGTGCGGCTACTTCATCCCGGGCGCCGACCGGATCCTCTACTCCTCCACGCACCTCGCCGGCGAGGCGTGCCCGGCCCCGCCCGACCGCTCGCAGGGGTACGTGTGGGCGATCTACCCCGGGTACGACATCTTCGAAGCGGACCTCGACGGGGGCGACCTGAAGCGGATCACGTCGACCGAGGGTTACGACGCCGAGGCCACGCTGTCGCGCGACGGGAAGTGGATCGTGTTCACCTCGACCCGAGACGGCGACCTCGACATCTACAAGATGCGGCCCGACGGCTCCGAAGTGACGAGGCTCACCGACGAGGTCGGTTACGACGGCGGCCCGTTCTTCTCGTACGACGGCACGAAGATCGTCTACCGCGCCTCACATCCCGAGAGCGACGAGGAGATCGCCGACTACCAGCGCCTGCTGGCGCAGAACATGATCCGCCCGAGCCAGCTCGACCTGTGGGTGATGGACGCCGACGGCTCGAACAAGACGCGGCTCACGGACAACGAAGCGGCGAATTTCGGTCCGTACTTCTTTCCGAACGGGCAGCGCGTGATCTTCTCGTCGAACATGGACGACCCGACCGGACGCGAATTCGACCTCTACGCGATCGACGTGACCGGGGAGAACCTCGAGCGGATCACCTACACGGGCGACTTCGACGGCTTCCCGATGTTCAACTCCGACGGGTCGCAGCTCGTGTTCGCCTCGAACCGCGGCAACGAGCTGCCGCACGAGACGAACCTGTTCATCGTGGACTGGGTGGAGTAGGCCTCAGGGGGCAGCCGGGTCGGTGTCCGCCGGCGCGGCTGCCTCCACCTCGTAGATCACTCCCGTATAGGGCGCGACCTCCTCGGAAAACACCTCCCGCACCCGATCGGGGTGAAGCCGGGCGAATGCCGCCATCGTGGCGCCCGCCCGCCCCTCGCCCTGCACCACCGCGATCCATCCCGCGCCGGTCTGGGCCAGGATCTGCTCCAGCTCCGCGGCCAGCTCCTCGTCCAATCCCTCCAGGGAACCGAAGTTCGGGGCCCGGTATTGCGAGCTGGGGACCGCCTTCCGGCCGGTCTCCCAGTAGACGTGCGGGTCGAGCACGGCGGCGATCACCGCGTTCTCCGGCGTGTTGTCCCGGATCCACGCGTTCATCGGCTCGAACACGGCGGCCGGGGTGGCCTGAAAACCCGCCCACGCCCGGTTCTCGTGGGCCAGCAGCTCGTAGCGGGCGCTGTTCAATACCAGCAGGGCCGCCACCAGCGTCACGGCCGGTCCGCCCCACTTCGGCAGATCCCGCCGGATCAGCTCGGCGAACACGAGCACACCGGCCGCCACGCACAGCGTGAGGGTCGGGAGCACCGCGTAGATGAAGCGGTCGGGCTCGAACGGCCACACGAGGACGACCGCCAGGTAGATCGGCGGGAACAGGGCGAGGGCGGGATTGCGACGAGCGAGCCGCACCATGCCGACGACCGCGGTCACCCCCAGCACGACCAGGACGACGTTCGCCGTGGCGACCGCGGCGTCCGGGATCCACAGCAGCTCGAGGTTCGTCACCAGGGGTCCCCAGTGCTCCGCGATGAGGCCCGGGAGCCGGGCCAGCGGATGCTCGCCGAGCGCCGCGGCGTACCAGTGACCGTACGTACCGTACTGCCCGGCGAGCGCGGCCGGGACCTCGGCCGCGTGCAGCCGGCTCCAGGCGATCCAGGCGATGCAGGGAAGCGCCGCGCTTGCCAGGACGATGGCGAAGCGACGCAGGCGTCCCCGGTGCCACGAACGGTGGCGCATCAGCTCGCCGAGCAGCACGGCGGCGACGACCGCGATGCCGATTCCGCGCACGAGGAACACCGCCGCCGCGGCGAGACCGAGGAGCACGGGGTTCGACTTTCGCCGGCCGGCGAACCACAGGGCGCCGAACGTCGCGACGAGCCACAGGGGCTCGGACATCAGCGCGGTCGCCAGCGTCATCGTCTGGGCGGAGGCGTACCCGAGCACGCAGGCGACGCCGAAGGCGGCGAGCACGGCCCGCCGGCTCAACGGTCCCGCGACCGGCCCGTCGGCGTCCTTAGCCTCGTCGTTGTCGTGTGGCGCGCCGGACCGCCAGGCCCCGAGGAACACCAGGAACGACAGGGCCGCCGCCAGGCCGGTGAACACGCCGTTCAGCGCCTTGAGGGCGGGCAGGTCCTGGGGGTAAGGCGGCAGCAGCTTCAGGGCCGCGGCGAGCACCGCCGGGTAACCGGGCGGATACTTCACGCCCGGCACGTGTCCCGGGAGGTTCGCGTAGGCATAGCCGTCCCCGTGCGCGAGCGAATGGGCCAGCGCCAGGTAGATGCCGTCGTCGTAGTAGATCCCGGCCCCCACCGGGACGATGCCCCGGATGGCCACCACCGCCACGAACAGGCCGATGGCGGCCGCCAGGAGCCGTCGCCGGTCCGCCGCCACGGCGGCTGCGGCCGGCCGGTCGGGGATCACCACGTCGCGGAGTCGGTTCTTCCTCATGCGGCCCCGACCCGCCGCAGGAAATCCTCGACGATCATCAGCGTCATCCCCCATACGACGGCGCCCGCGTACTCGATCGTCTCGAACACTCGCGGCTCGGGCGCCTCCCTTCGGAAGCTCGAGCGGCGTTCGGGGTCGGCGAGGTCGGTGACCGGGATCCACAGATGGCCGGCCAGCTCGTAGTTCTCGCGCACGGACGGGCGCTCGGGCCGCCAGGCGACGAAGGGCGACACGACGATCGACGGAAGGTGAGCGGCCTGGGGATGGAGGTCGTCGAGCCGTCCCACGAACGCGTCGCGGGGCAGCTCGATCGCCGTCTCCTCTCGCAGCTCGCGTCGGGCGGTGTCGACGAGATCCTCGTCCCCGGGGTCCTCGCGGCCGCCGGGCAGGGCGACGTGTCCCGACCAGGGATCGCCCTCGACCTCGGCCCGCAGGCCGAACAGGACCTCGATCTCGTCGGGCCGGTCCGGCTCCGGGGTGAGCAGCAGCGTGACCGCGGCGCGGCGCTCGGCCGTTCCGGGCGGGTGCACGAGCGGCTCGGGCGTGGCCAGCAGGTCGGCGAGGCGGGCGGAGTCGAGGCCGCTCGGGTAGCTCTTCATGTCCCGACTCCTGTTCGGACGATGACGATTGCCTGCCAGGCCCCGAACCTAGCCGGGGCATGGGGATCCGGCACGACTGATCGGCGGACCGTACCATACAGCGCATGCTCGAAGCCAGAGAGGTCCGAAGATGAAAGTGCTTCTCGTCGACGATGACGCGCGACTCGCCGCCAGCGTCGCCGACGGCCTCGCCGCCCGCGGGATCGATGTGACGGTGGCCACCGAGATCATGGAAGGCCGGCGGGCGGCCGCGCTGAACGCCTACGACGTGATCGTCCTGGACGTCGTGATGCCCGGCGGTTCGGGGATCGACCTGTGCGCCCGTCTCCGCGACGTGGAGGGCGACGACACGCCCATCCTCATGCTGACCGCCCGGGACGCCGTGGACGACCGCGTCCGTGGACTCGAGGCCGGAGCGGACGACTACCTGACGAAGCCGTTCGCATTCCGCGAGCTGGTCGCTCGCCTGAAAGCGCTGGCGAGGCGAGTGCCGGGCCTGCTGCCGGAGCGGGTTACGGTGGCCGATCTCGAAGCGAACCTGGCGAACCGGAGCGTGACCCGGGGAGGCAGGGAAATCTCGCTCACGAACAAGGAGTGGGACCTGCTCGAATTCTTCCTGAGAAAACTCGATCACGTCGTGGGCCGGGCGGAGATCACGGCCTACGTCTGGGACGAGAACCACGATCCGTTCAGCAACGCACTCGAGGTGCTCGTGTCGCGGCTACGCGCCAAGATCGACGCCGATGGCGAGCCGCTGATCCATACGATTCGGGGCGCCGGATACCGGTTCGGGCCTTGAACCGCGAGCTCGCAGCACTCCGACTGAAGCTCGCCGCGTGGTATACGGCGCTGTTCGGCGCCATCCTCCTCGCCGCCGGTATGGCGGCTTATCTGTTCGTGGCCCGCCAGATCGCGGGCTCGGAGGACCGCTCGCTCCACACCTCGGTCCGATCTGTCATCGATGCAGCGCAGATTCGAAAGCGGGAGAGCGCACTCGGGCGACCCGAAGTCGCCGACGCGTTCGCGGAGCTCTCGATGCCGGGGCGGACGATCTACGTGTTCGACGAGAACCTGGCGCTCCTCGCGCCCGCCGAGGCGCCCGACTGGGTCCGGGCCGCGGCGGCCGAGGCCCTCCGGTCGGGCGAGGTGCATGCGACCCACGAGGACACGGGCGTGGGCCCCGAAATCCGGGACAGGAGCTGGCGCCTGTATGCGAAGTCCTTCTCGCTCTCCGGGGATCCCGGCCGGCTGGTGGGAGTCGCGGTCGCGGACATGATCGATCTGGACGATCGGTACTCGGCCCTGATCACCGCCTTCTCCATCGGAGCGTTCCTGTCGATCCTCGCGGCGGCGGCCGGTGGGTACTGGCTCTCGGGTCGCGCAGCGGCGCCGGCGGGGGCGGCCTTCGAGCAGATGCGGCGATTCGCCGCCGACGCGGCCCACGAGCTCCGCGGGTCGGTTGCCGCGATCCGCACGCGAGCGGAGGTAGCCGGCGAGGCGGACGAGCCGGGCGCTCGGCGCCACGCCCTCGAGGAGATCGCGCGGGATGCGGCTCACCTCGGCGACGTGCTGGAGAAGTTGCTGTTCCTGGCCCGGTCCGACTACGGCAGGCTCGTCCTGCAGCCGGAGACCGTCCACCTGGACGACGTGATGCTCGAGTGCGCGCCGGGCGCGGAAGCTCTCGCCCGGCCCCGGGCCATCGAGGTCGAGCTGCAGGCGACCGGAGACTGCGCCGTGGCCGGCGACGCGGCGCTCCTTCGCCAGTTGCTGATGATCCTCCTCGACAACGCGATCAAGTTCACGCCGGCCGGTGGCCGGGTCGGCGTGCGGACGGCCGGCGAGGGAGATCTCGTTCTCCTCGAGGTCTGGGATTCCGGCCCGGGGTTCCCGGACGAGACGGGCGACCGCGTGTTCGAGCCTTTCTATCGCGCCGATCCCTCTCCCGACGAAGCGGGAGGCGCGGGCCTGGGCCTCGCGATCGCGCGGCGCATCGTCGAGGCCCACGGCGGCGAGATCTCGATCGAGTCGTCCGCGGCCGGCGGCGCCCTCGTCCGCGTGAAGCTGAAATCGCGCCCGGGGGCCGGTGGCACCGACCTGTAAGCCTCGTGAAAGGTGGCCGAGGGTACGTTTGAGTCGTTCGTACGACCCGGTCCTCCAAGATCACGAGGCAACACCATGTCACGACTACAAGCTTCGGCCCTCGCGGGCCTGTTCGTCGCCCTCGCCGCTACCGCCTGCTCCGGATCGCAGTCCGAATTGACGGTCGCATCGCCGGGCCTCGAGAGGAAGGCGTCCGTCAAGTACACGGATGCGCGGCAGACGGCCCTCGGGCAGGCGCCGGGCGGCGAGATCGAGTCGGCGGAGCTGGAGGAAGAGGGCGGACGCCTGGTCTATTCCTTCGACATCGACGACGAGAACGACCAGATCGTCGAAGTGCTGGTGGATGCCCGCAGCGGCGACGTCGTGTCGCGGACCGTGGAGACGGCCGAGCAGGAGAAGGCCGAGGCGGACGCCGACAGGAAGGGCGAAGACGCCGACGAAGCGGGCGAGCACGAAGACTGAGCCGACCGCTCCGGTGGGGCCCCTCGACGCGTCGGGGGGCTCCTACTCCGGGGTATCCGGCGCCCGCTCGCCCAGCCGGCCCTCCGGATCGAGCAGGAAGTACAGTCCTGGCAGCAGCAGCAGCACGATCGGGCCCGACAGCAGGAAGCCGCCGATCACGGCGATGGCCAGCGGCTGCATGAGCTGCGATCCCTGTCCGATGGCCGCGGCGAGCGGCAGGAGGGCGAACGCCGTCGCCAGGATGGTCATCGCCACCGGCCGCAGACGACGTCGGGAGGCCCGAACCCAGGCCTCCGCGGGATCGAGCCCGCGGCCGAGGGCGATCCGGGCTTCGTTGATCACGAAGATCGCGTTCTCCCCCACGATCCCCACCATCATGATCGCGCCCACGTAGCTCGAGATGTTGAGCGTCGTGCTCGTCGCCCGGAGGGCCAGCAGCACGCCAGCCAGTACGGCGGCCGCACACAGCGACGTGACCACCGGAGCCCGCCAGTCCCCGAATTCGAACAACAGGACGATCGAAACCAGGACCAGCCCGGCGAGCAGCACGTAGAGCAGGCCACGGAACGACCGTTGCTGCTGCTCGAACAGGCCTCCGTAGCGTACGTGCATCCCCGGTCCGAGCTGAACGTCGCGATCGATCCGCTGGCGGATTTCGCTGATCGCGCCTCCCAGGTCGCGGCCCGATAGACGCGCGGTGACCCCGACGTAGGTTTCGAGGCTCTCACGGTCGATCTGGGTCTCCGGCGGACCGGTACGAATGGTGGCGACGCGGGAGAGCGGCAGGAGTCCGGCGCCGGCGTTGCCCCCACGGATGCGGAGAGCGCCGATACCGGAGCCACTGGCGCCGGCCTGCGGATCGGTCATGACCCGGACATCGTACATCCGGTCACCGACCCGCAGCTGGTCCACGACCGTTCCCGTGACGGCCGCATCGACCTGGGCGTGGATCGATTCCGTGGTGAGCCCGTAACGTGCCGCGGCGAGCGGATCGACGTCGATCTGCAGGGCCGGGCCCGCCACCACGATGCCGTCGAACACGTCCTCGACCCCGCGGACCCTGGAGATCACTCCGGCCACCTCACGCGCCTTTTCCTGCAGCAGCGCCAGGTCGGAGCCGAAGATGCGAATGTCGATCGGCTGCGGAGATCCTCCCGTCAGGTCGCCGATGTTGTCCTCGAGCAGCTGTCCGAAGTCCGTCCGTATGGCCGGCTCCACGTCCGCGACCCGGCGGCGGATGTCGTCGATCACCTCGTCGATGCCGCGGCGCTGCGACCGGGGCTTCAGCTTGATCACGTAGTCGCCCATGTTCGGCTCGGTGATGAAGAATCCGAGCTCCGTGCCGGTGCGGCGCGCATATCCCGCCACGTCGGGCACCGACATGATCGCGGTCTCCGCGTGCCGCAGCATCTCGTCGGTGTCGGTGATCGAAGTGCCCGACGGCGTCTGGTAGTCCAGGATGATCGCGCCCTCGTCCATCGCCGGCAGGAAGTCGGTGCCGATCCCCCGGTACAGAATCCAGGCTCCCCCGATGAGGAGCACGAGCGCTCCGGACGCCAGCCAGCCACGGGTCACGAACCGACGGACGAAATGTCGCCAGCCGCGGTCGAGACGCGCGGCGAACCGGTGCCGGGCGCCGGCCTCGGAGTCGTCGCTGGTCCGATCCTCGGACCCGGCCGCGTCACCTCTCTCGCGTGTTCGGTATCCGAAGCGGCCCACGGCCAGGGGCACGAGCACGCAGGCGAGGATGAAGGACACGGCGAGCGCCAGCGCCATGGTCAGCGCCAGGGGCTTGAAGAACGCGCCCACGACCCCGGTGAGCAACGCGAAGGGCAGCAGGATCACGGTGGTGGAAAGGCTCGAGCCCAGCAGCGCCCCGCGGATCTCCGCGAGACCGTGATGAGCGGCTCGCTCGTCGGCCACGTCGTGCCGGTCGCGGTAGGCGTCGATGTTCTCGATCACCACGATCGCGTCGTCCGCGATCAGGCCCAGGGCGGCGGCGATCGCCGCGAGGGTCATGAGATTGACCGTCTGTCCCGCGATCGACAGGCCGAGTCCCACGATGGCGATGGTCAGCGGCATCGTGGCCACCGCGATGAACGTCAGCCGCAGCCGGCGAAGAAACGCGAAGAGCACCAGTGCGGCCAGGACCATGCCGATCAGGATCGCGTCCCGCGTGCCGCCCACCGAGTCGGAGACGAATCGGGCCTGGTCGTACGAATTGAACCATTTCACGTCGGCGGGCACCAGGTCGGGCTGGTCCCGCATCAGCCGATCTACGCCCTGCGCGATCGCTATCGTGTTGGCCGACGGCTGGCGGATCAGGTTCACGAGCACCGCGGAGTCTCCGTCGGCGGTGGTCCGGATGTAGGACACCTGGTCCGCAACCCTGACCCGCCCCAGCTCACCGAGCTCGGCCGGGGGGCCGCCGGCGAGCGGCACCGCCAGCTTCGCCAGTGAGTCCAGGCCGGCGACGCGGCCGTTCACCAGGGTCAGGTAGAGCTCGTGGTTGTCCTCGGTGAGACCAGCGGACAGCACCTGGTGCTCCTGCCGAATGGCGTCGGCCACGTCCGCGGCGGAGAGGTCGCGTCCGTCGAGCGCGGCCGGGTCGAGCTCGACCCGGAACTCCCGGCGACGACCGCCCTGGATCTGGACCTGCGACACGCCGGGGATCCTGATCAGCGCCGGCTTGAGCCTGTACTCGGCCAGCCGCCACAGCTCGGCCTGCGACCGGGTGGACGACGTGAGCGCGTAGCCCAGGATCGGGAAGGACGCAGGGTTCATCCATTCGACGTCCAGGCGCGTGTCGGGGGGGAGGTCGGGCATGACTCGCTGCGTAGCCGCCTGGGCTCGCTGGAGGCCCACCTGCATGTCGCTTCCCCACCGGAACGAGGCCGACAGCTCCGCGGAGCCCCGCGACGTCGTGGACCGAACCTGCTCCACGCCGGGCACCCGAAGGAGGGCTTCTTCGAGGGGGCGGGTCATCGTCGGCATCACCCTCGCGGCGGGCTCTTCTCCCGCGTCGGCGATGACCTTGACGATGGGAAACGTGACCTCCGGGAAGATCGACGCCGGCAATCGGATGGCCTGCCGGATGCCCGCGGCCGCGAGCACCAGAATCAGCATGTACACGGCCGTCGACCGGCGCCGCACCCACTCCGGCAGACTCAAGGCAGCAGCCGTACGGGAGCGCCGTCGGGCAGTCCGACGTGCCCGGACGTGATCACGTCCTGGTCCGTGGTGAGCTCGGGCGAAGTGATCTCGGTCAGGCCACCGCGGGATATTCCGGTCGCCACCTCACGCCAGTGCAGAAGGTGGTCGGCGCCGGCGATCGCGACCCTCTTCGTGCCCGATATGTCGTCGCGCAGCACGGCCGCGGTCGGTACGACGACGGCGTTCCGGCGAGTGCCGACGACGATCTCGACCTGGCCGAACAGGCCCGTGCGGGCCGGCCAGGCGACGCGCGCGCCGTCGGATCCGATCCGGACCGGAATGCTCAGCGAGGCCGTCGAAGCCACGGGGAGGATCGTCTCCACGCGGCCGCTCCACGCCGCCGAATCGGCCACGAGGGAAATGCGCGCTTCCTGACCCTCGCGGACCCCGGGAAGGTCGGCCTGCGACACCTGGGCTTCGAATCTGATGCCGTCGTTCGCCGCGATCGTGACGACCTCGTCCCCCTCGGCGAGGACGTCTCCCTGTACGGCCGCGTGCGAGGTGACGGTTCCGTCGGAGCTCGCGCGCAGCGGCCGCTCGACGAGTTGCTGCCGGGCGAGTTCGAGCGCCCGCCGCGCATCCGCCTTCTCCGACGGCGTCTCCGCCGCCTCGACCATCGCCCGGGCGCCCGTCAGCGCCGCCATGCTGCTGCGCGCCGTCAGCGCGCCGATCCGCTGGCCCCGGGACACGCGTTCGCCGTCGGAAACCTCGAGAGACACCAGGGTGCCGGCGAAGGGCGCACGGACACGTTCCTCGCGTACGGCCATCGTTCGACCCGGAGCGCTGACCACCTCTTCCAGGTCCTGGCGGCGCACGCGTTCGACGTGGACCGGGGTGCCGGATGCCGAAGCGGTGGAGTCGGTGGCCGGGGCGGCCGAGTCCGCGTCCGCCCGGTCCTGCCCGCCGCATCCGGCCGCCACGACGACGGCGCAAGCGACGAGCGCGGCGGCCGAGATCAGAATCCGTAGCTTCATCAGGTCCCCCACCGAATCAGACGCGCCTCCGCCGCGCGATACCCAAACAGGGTCTCCTCGGCGGCGAGGCGGGCGTCCAGCCAGGAAGTGAAAGCGTCGAGCACTTCGAGGGCGCTGCCGGCGCCGCCCCGATACTCGCTCTCCGCCTGCAGATATGAATCGCGCGCGACAGGAACGGCCTCCCGGCGCAGGGCGATCTCGTCCAACCGGTGCCGGAGATCGCTGCGGGCTGTCGCATACTCGAGCCTCGCCTGTCGCCGGACTCGCTCCGCTTCGCCCGCCGCGCGCTGAACCGCGAGCTCGGCCCGCTGGCTGCGCGCGGAGATCGCACCCCCGTTCCACAGCGGCAGGCTCAAGTTGAGGGTGAGCGCGGCTCCAGGTCCCTCTCCGTCATTCAGGCCGGCGCCCGAGTCGGACCCGAGCAGCGGTTGAGTTCCCGCGTCGGCATGGAGCGAGAGGTGCGGACGGCGCTCCGCCCGCACCTGGTCGAGCTGCCAGCGAGCGACCTCCTGTTCCGCGAGAGCTCGATCGACATCGGGGGTGTGCAGCCACGCTTCGTCGGGCACGGCCTCGGGAGATGGCTCCGGACTCGGAAGCGGCGCCAATCGCAGAGGAGCGCCCGGGTCGCGGCCGATCAGATCATTGAATTGCTGGCGCAGCTCGCTCAGCTGCCGCCGGTAGCTCGAAACCCGGGCCCGCTCGTTCGCGAGACGCGACGAAGCGCGCAGGAGATCGCCGCCCACCCCTTCGCCGCCTCCGCTCCGCGCCCGGATGGCATCCACGTAGGTCGCGAGCCGCTCCACGCCGCTCTCGAGGATACGAATCTCGTGCTCCGTCGCGAGAATACTCGCGTACTCGAGGCGGATCTGCAGCTCGACGTCGCGTGCGTCGACGCGGTACCCGGCTCCCGTGGCCGCCGCTTCGGCTCGTGCCGACCGTACGCCGGCCCTGCGCAGCCCGCCGTCGTACAACGGCTGATCGACGGCCAGCACGAGAAGCCCGTCGCCCGTGGCATAGGCGTCGGGGGCGCCGTCGTGGAGTCGGCCCTGCACGGAGACGTCGGGGAGGAGCGCGCCCCGGGCCTCGGCGACCCGCGTGCTCGCGGTCCGCTCGTCGATTCGGCTCAGCAGGAGGCGGGCGTTCGCGGCCTGGCCGGCGGCGAGCGCCTGCTCGAGGGTGAGGGTGTCCACCGGGGCGGACTGCGCCCGCATCGACGTGGGAAATGCCGTCGCGCCGACGAGCAGCGCGACCATGTGCCCGAGGTGTCGCATCTTCCTTCCGACCAGGAGACATCCGGTGCGCGAGAAGGAAGCAAGGTAGAAGGCGGTTCCTTACGGGAGGTTAACACCGCCACGACGTGCCCGGTGGGGCTTTCGCGCCCCTAGCCGGCGTCTTTCCCGCCGCTCACGCGAACCTGCTCCTCGAGCGTTTCCGCTTCGCCGAGCAGGGTCACGTAGCTCGCATGGCGGCGCGGCAGGATGTCACCCGATTCGACGGCCTCGAGCACCGCGCAGCCGGGCTCCTCGCGGTGCCGGCAGTTCGCGAACCGGCAGCCGCCCAGCCACGGTCGGAATTCGCGGAACGCGTACTCGAGCGTGGCGGGCTCGAGCTCGGCCGGGACGAAGTGCTGGATGCCGGGGGTGTCGGCGATGAAGGTATCGTCGTCGATGGGGATGAGGCGGGCGGAGGTGGTCGTGTGCCGCCCGCGGCCCGAGCGCTCGCCGACGTCGCCGACCCGCAGATCGAGTCCGGGGAACAACGCGTTCAGAAGGCTTGACTTGCCGACGCCGGAGGCGCCCGCCAGGACCGTGACCCGCCCCGCCAGCCGCTCGCGCAGCGTCTCGATGCCGAGGCCGCCGGTCGCGCTGGTGGGCAGCACGTCGTACCCGATCGTCCCGTAGGCGGCGATCTCCGGCGGGAGAGGATCGGCGACCTCCGCCTCGAGCTCGTCGGTCTTGTTGAAGACGACGAACGCATCAAGCTCGTCGAATTCCGCGACGGCCAGCAGACGGTCGAGCATGTACAGGTCGGGCTCGGGTCGGGCGGCAGAGATCACGGCGGCCACCTGGTCGACGTTGGCGGCCATCACCTGGTCTTTGCGGCGGGCCACCGCCCGGCGGATGAGGGCGCTGCGGCGAGGGAGGACTTCCGTGATCCGGCAGCTGCCGTCCTCGAGCTCCTCGACCTCGACCCGGTCCCCGACGGCCACGGAGCCGCCCTCGTCGAGCTTGAGACGGCCGCGCAGCGAGCATTCGAATTCGCGTCCCCCGGCCCGGACACGGTACGTGCCGCCGCCGGCCTGGAGGACGCGGGCGATCACCCGTCGGCTCCGACCAGCTCCTCGAGGCAGTTCCAGGCGAGGAGGGCGCACTTCACGCGGACCGGAAACTTCGACACGCCCTGGAGGGCGCGCAGATCACCCAGCTCGGCTTCGGTGGCCGCGTCTTCGTCGCCGTGCAGCATCTTCGTGAACGTGGCCGACAGGGCGAGCGCCTCGTCGATCGTCTTCCCCTTGAGCCGGTCGGTCATCATCGAGGCCGAGGCCTGGCTGATCGAACAGCCCTTCCCCTTGAACCCGATGTCCTCGATCCGGCCCGCCTTCACCCGAATCAGCAGGTCGATGACGTCTCCGCACAGCGGATTGTTCATCGTGACGGTGTGGGTCACGTCCTCGAGGTCGCCCTTGTTCCGGGGCTTCCGATAGTGGTCGAGGATGACTTCCTGGTAGAGCTGGTTGAGAGAGGCGTCCTCGATCGAGCCGTGGGCGGGCTTTGAGTCGGTCATGGGTTCCCGAAGCGGTGATGTTCGCGCGGACGGAGACACATCGCTCAGGCGAAGCCTCCGAACAAGTCCCGCGCGGCGAGCAGGGCATCGACCAGAGCGTCGATTTCGGCTCGCGTAGTATACAGATAGAAGCTGGCGCGCGCCGTAGCGTCGACGCCGAGGTAGTCCATCAGCGGCTGGTTGCAGTGGTGGCCGGCCCGGATCGCCACGCCGCGGCGGTCGAGGATCGTGGCCAGGTCGTGCGCGTGGATGTCGCCGTACAGGAACGAGACGACGCCCAGTCGATCCTCGGTCGGCCCGACGATCCGGAGATGATCGAGCTCCCCGAGCCGGTCGAGCGCGTAGCGCGTGATTTCCGCTTCGTGGGCCCGGATCGCTTCGAAGCCGACGGCCTCCAGGTAGTCGATGGCGGCTCCGAAGCCGACGGCCTCGGCGATCGCCGGGGTGCCGGCCTCGAACTTGTGCGGCACCGGGGCCCACGTGGATCCTTCCACGCGCACCTCGGAGATCATCTCGCCACCGCCCTGGAACGGGGGCATCGCTTCGAGCAGCTCGGGCCGGCCCCACAGGACGCCGATCCCGGTCGGTCCGCACATCTTGTGCGCGCTGAACGCGTAGAAGTCGCAGCCCAGCGCCCCCACGTCCACCGCGCCGTGCGGCGCGGCCTGCGCCCCGTCGACCAGGCAGACCGCGCCGGCCTCGTGCGCCAACTCCGCGATCTCGGCGACCGGGTTCATCACGCCGAGCGTGTTGGATACGTGGGTGACCCCCACGAGCTTCGTGGCGGGCCCGATGAGCGAGGCCAGGTGGTCGAGGTCGAGCCGTCCCTCCGGCGTGAGCGTCGCGACACGGATCGTCGCCCCGGTGCGTCCGGCGAGCAGCTGCCAGGGCACGAAGTTCGAGTGGTGCTCCATCATCGTGAGCACGATCTCGTCGCCCGGGCCGAGCGACTGACCCCACGCGTAGGCGACCAGGTTGATCGACTCGGTGGTGCCCCGGGTGAAGACGATCTCTTCGGGCTTCGCCGCCCCGGCGAAGCGGGCGACCTTCGCCCGGGCTTCCTCGTAGGCGTCCGTGGCTTCGACGCTGAGCTGGTGGGCGCCGCGGTGGACGTTGGCGTGGTGCATGGAGAGGTAGTCGCACATCGCCTCGATGACCGCCCGTGGCTTCTGCGAGCTGGCCGCGCTGTCCAGGTACACGAGCGGGCGCCCGTGCACTTCTCGTCCGAGAATCGGAAAGTCGGCGCGGACCTTCGCCACATCCAGCCCCGCCAGCGTCTTCATGTTCCCTTCGATCTCCCGCGGCTCTCCGGTGCCGGGCCTAAACCCGCACCTGGATTTCGCCGTTCTCGACACGGCACTCGTAGGCGCGAACCGGTCGCACGGCGGGCAGCGCCTTCGGCTTGCCGGTTCTCAGGTCGAACCGGGCGCCGTGAAGGATGCACTCCACCTGCCCGTCGACCACCTCGCCTTCGGAAAGCGGAAACTCCTCGTGCGAGCACTCGTCGTACAGGGCGAAGATCTCTCCCCCCGATTCGGCGAGCACGATCCTCGTGCCGTCGATCTCGATTCCCTTGAGTCCGCCCTCCGGCACGTCCTCGAGCCGGGCGACGCTGCGGAACTCGCCGCCGTCGTTCGCATCTGCCATCAGATGTCGATCTTTCGCTCGATGGCGTCGGTCATCCGGTCGCGCACGCTCGCGACCGGCATCCGGGCCAGGACCTCGCCGAAGAAGCCGAACACGAGCAGTCGCTCGGCCTGCTCTCGGGTCAGGCCGCGGCTCGTCAGGTAGAACAGCTGGTGCTCGTCCACCTGTCCGACCGTGGCGCCGTGCGAGCACTTCACGTCGTCGGCCGCGATCTCGAGGCTCGGCAGCGTCGTCGCCTGGCTCTCCTCGGAGAGCAGGAGGTTGCGGTTCGTCTGGTAGGCGTCGGTGAGCTGCGCCCCCTCGTCGACGCGGATCAGGCCGCGGAACACGCTCTCGGCGGAATCCGACAGGGCGCCCTTGAACAGCAGGTCGCTGCGCGCGCTCGGGGCCGCGTGGTGCTGGAGCGTGTGGTAGTCGAAGTGCTGTTCGCCGTCGCCGAACCAGAGGGCGAGCATCTCGCTGTCGGAGCCGGGGCCGAGCAGATGGCTCGTGATGTCCTGGCGGGACAGGTCGCCGCCGAGCGTGACGTTGAAGCTGTTCAGCGTGCAGTCCCGCGGCGTGTTGGCGTGCTGCATGCTGAAGTGCTTCACGCCGCGGCCGTAGCGCTGCAGGCCGAGGTAGTTCACCAGGGCGCCCTCGCCGCCGAACACCTCGACGCCGTTCAGGCTGAGCGCCTCGCCGTCGAGGTCGCCCGACAGGAACTCGTCGATGACGGTGACCTGCGCGCCGCGCTCGACCACGATCAGCGAGTGGGTCGCGAGCAGCGAGCCGGCCTTCGAGAGCCAGCGCAGCACGTGCACCGGGTTCTCGACCTTCACGTTCTTCGGCACGTAGAGCACGTAGCCGCCCGACAGCGCCGCCGTGTGGAGCGCCCAGAGCTTCTTCTCCATCGGGGCGATGTCGCTGGTGAACAGGAAGCGCTCGAGCAGTTCGGGCCGGTCGTCCGCGATGCGCGCGATCGGCGCGAACACCACGCCGGCCTCGGCCGCCCTCGCTTCCAGGTCGAGCCGCGCCAGCCGGGCGTCGAGCTCGATCATCGTGCCGCTGCGCACGCCCTCGCCCTCGAGGATTTCGCGGACGGCCGGCGGCAGGTCGTCGGCCGGCACCGGCTCGACCTCGCGGCCCGACGCGTCGACCAGCGGGTCGAACGTCTCGGGAGCGAGCTTCGTCAGGTCGGTGTATCGCCACTCCTCGGTCTTCTTCGTCGGCATCGGGAGCGAGAGGTACTCCTCCCACGCCGCGCGCCGCAGGTCGTGGAGCGATTCGGCGCCGCCGAGCCGCTCCATCGCCGCGGCCAGGGGGGAGTCGCCGAGGGTCGCCGTACCGGCCGGTCCGGGCCGGGTCATGATTCCGTCCGCCAAGCTGCCTCCATGTATTTCGAGAAGGGACGCGGTCCCGAAGTCCTCGCGGACCTCAGCCGACGCTCCCTTCCATTTCCAGTTCGATCAGTCGGTTGAGCTCGATCGCGTACTCGAGCGGCAGCTCCTTGGCGATCGGCTCGATGAACCCGCGGACGACCATCGTCATCGCCTCTTCCTCGCTGAGGCCGCGGCTCATCAGGTAGAACAGCTGCTCCTCACCGACCTTCGAGACCGACGCCTCGTGGCCGATGGAGGACTGGTTCTCGTCGATCTCGATGTACGGATACGTGTCCGTGCGCGAGGTCTCGTTCATCAGCAGGGCGTCGCACTCGACGTTCGACTTCGAGTTGACCGCCCCTTCGTAGACCTTGCAGAGGCCGCGGTACGAGCTGCGGCCGGTGCCCTTGCTGATCGACTTGGAGACGATCATAGAGGTCGTGTTCGGCGCGGCATGGATGACCTTGCCGCCCGTGTCCTGGTGCTGGCCGTCGCCCGCGTAGGCGATCGACAGGATCTCGCCGTGGGCGCCCTCGCCCACCAGGAAGCAGGACGGGTACTTCATCGTCAGCTTCGAACCGAGGTTGCCGTCCAGCCATTCCATGTTGGCGTTCTCGTGCACCATCGCCCGCTGGGTGACGAGGTTGTACATGTTGCTCGACCAGTTCTGGATGGTCGTGTACCGGAACCGGGCGTTCGGCTTCACGATGATCTCGATCACGCCGGAGTGGAACGACTCGGTCGAGTACATCGGGGCCGTGCAGCCCTCGATGTAGTGGGCCTGCGAGCCCTCCTCGGCGATGATCAGCGTGCGCTCGAACTGTCCCATCTGCTCGGCGTTCACCCGGAAGTAGGCCTGGAGCGGGATGTCGACCTTGACGCCCTTCGGGATGTAGACGAACGACCCGCCCGACCACACGGCCGAGTTGAGGGCCGCGAACTTGTTGTCCTTGGGCGGGACGACGGTCGCGAAGTACTCGCGGAAGATCTCCGGATACTTCTTCAACCCGTCCTCGATCGACTCGAAGATGATCCCCTGCTCTTCCCATTCTTCCTTGAGCGAGTGGTAGACCATCTCCGACTCGAACTGCGCGCCGACGCCGGCGAGGATGTTCCGCTCGGCCTCGGGGATCCCGAGCCGCTCGAACGTCTGCTTGATGTCCTCGGGGACGTCGTCCCAGGAGCGCTCCATCCGGTCCTGCGGGCGCAGGTAGAAGTAGATCTCGTCGAGGTTCAGCGTCGACAGGTCACCGCCCCACTCGGGCATCGGCTTCGAGTTGAAGATGTCGAGTGCCTTGAGCCGGAAGTCGAGCATCCACTGCGGCTCCTCCTTGTGACGGGAGATCTGGCGCACGACTTCTTCGCTCAGCCCCTTCTGGGCCTTGTAGACCGGCTTGTCGGCGGTCTTGAAGTCGTACTTGTAGTCGTCGAGCCCCAGCTGGGCGACGGTTTCGTTCTTCGGCATATCGTGCGCCTTCCTTCGGCGTTGCGGTGCGGCTTCGGTGCTGCGTCGGTGTGAAGCGCGAGGTCGGAGGGCGAGCCCTCAGCCGACCGGCTCGGGCTCCGGCTCGTCGAGCCAGTCGTAGCCCATCTCCTCCAGCTGATCGGCCAGCTCCGGACCCCCGCTCTGGGCGATCCTGCCGCTCAGCATCACGTGGACGTGGTCCGGTTCCAGGTACTCGAGGATCCGCTTGTAGTGCGTGATCATGAGAACGCCCATCTCCGGACGCTCGTTCCGCAGCGTGTTGACGCCGTCGGAGACGATACGCAGGGCGTCGATGTCGAGCCCGCTGTCCGTCTCGTCGAGCACGGCCATCAGCGGCTCGAGCATCGCCATCTGCAGGATCTCGTTGCGCTTCTTCTCGCCGCCGCTGAACCCGTCGTTGACGTGCCGGCTGGCGAACGACTTGTCGACCTTCAAGAGCTCGAGCTTCTTGTTGAGCTGCTGCTGGAAGTCGAGCACCCCGATGTCGCCCTCTTCTTCGCTGCGCCGCGCGTTCACGGCGGTGCGGAGAAAGTTCGAGATCGACACGCCGGGAATCTCCGCCGGGTACTGGAACGCCAGGAACACGCCGGCGCGGCTGCGCTCGTCGGGCTCCATGTCGAGGATGTTCTCGCCGTTCAGGAGCACTTCGCCCCCGGTGACCTCGTAGCCGGGATGGCCGGCGATCACCTTGGCCAGCGTGCTCTTGCCGGACCCGTTCGGGCCCATGAGGGCATGCAGCTCGCCCGGGTGGATGACCAGGTCGACACCCTTGAGGATGTCGGTCTCCTGATCCTCCACGCGCGCGTGGAGATCCTTGATTTCCAGCAGATATTCGGACATACGGCTGTCAGCTCCGTTTGCATCGGGTGTCAGGGCGATTCCCCGGGGCGGAGAGGCACGTCGGCGCC
>JASFRN010000017.1:0-38045 GCA_050114915.1 Gemmatimonadales bacterium
GCGGTCTGCGGCAGGCTCCAGCTCGAGCGGATAGCCGTCGCGAATCAGCTCCAGGGTCTTCGCCGGGCTCACCGGCCCGGAGAACACGTACCCCTCGCCATGCCGGCATCCGACCTGGCGCAGGGTGCGCAGCTGTTCGCGGGTCTCCACCCCCTCGGCGACCACCTCGAGGTCGAGCACCTTGCCCAGCTCGACGATCGTCCGGGCGATCACCCAGGCGTCGATTCCCGACTCGGGACCCGGAATGAACGATCCGTCGATCTTCAGCGCGCTGACCGGCAGGGCGTGAAGAACCTGCAGCGAAGAGAAGCCGGTGCCGAAATCGTCGACGACGGCCTGCACGCCGTGCCCCCGGAGCCGGGCGAGCACCGCCGAGACGGGCTCGGGGTCGTCCATCAGGTCGCTCTCGTTAACGTCGATGCGGAAGCACTCGCCCGGCAAGTCGTGCCGGCGCAGGGTCGAGATGAACCGGTCCGCGAACCCCGGCTCGGAGAGCTGCGTTCTCGTGAAGTTCAGGTCCACGGGCGGCATGCGGCTGAGGCGTACGTGGGCGCCCCAGCGATGGATCTGCTGACAGGCCTCGTCGAGCACCCAGTGGCCGAGCTCGTGGATCAGCGGGGAGATCTCGGCCACGTCGATGAACTCCGCGGGCGGAATCAGGCCCACCCTCGGGTGGCGCCAACGAATGTACGCCTCGAGTCCGGCGATCCTGCCGTCGTCCAGGGCGACGATCGGCTGGTACTCGAGAAACAGCTCCCGGCTCGCGAGTGCCCGCCCGAGCTCGGCCTCGATGAGCTCGCGGTTGTCCTCTTCGGCCTGGACCACGGGATCGAAGACTTTCACGCTCTCGGCCCGGGACGCACCCTTCATCGCCGTTCGGGCATCGCGCATGAGATCCGCGGGATCGTCGTGTCCCGGACCCCCGATGACGAGTCCGACCCGGCAGTCCGGGGCCGCGCCGACATCCCGGTTGGCCGGCACGCGGCCGGCACGCAGGAGACGCGCGGCCAGCTTCTCGGCTTCCTCCAGGTTCCTGAGCCCTTCGCCGATGACCAGGTAGTCGCCGCCCGGCAGGTGCCCCACCGTGTCGGTGTCGCGGACCGCCGTAACGAGGCGGCGGGCGATCGCGGCCCGGGAGACGCGATCCTCTCCGGTCCGCGGGTCGGGCGCGACGTGCAGGACGGCGAGAAGGCCGTGGTCGCCGCGACGCCGGCGGCGGATTGCCATCCGCAGGCGATCCTCGAGCAGCGGACCGACGGGAAGGCCCGTCTCGGGGTCGTGCAGCGCGGCCGGTGCCGCCTCCCGCTGCGAAGCCGCCTCTCGCTCCGGCGGTGCTTCGCCGGCCGAACGATCGGGCCCGGCAGGCGGCTTCTCGCGGGCCTGGGCCCGTACCAGCTCGACGGCGCGGTGCACGGCGTTCCGGCTGCGCTCGCGGCCCGCGATCTGTTCGAGGCTGGCCAGCAGGAGTCTCAGGCCGCGGCTGTCCACCCGGCTCGCTCCGAACACTTCCAGCTCGGCCTCCGGGCGGTCCTCGGCGTGCACGACCAGGCGGGCGACGGTACGGAGGCCGTCCGCGTAGGCGGTCCGATGGGCGGCCGACGGGGAATCCGGATCGATGAGCTCGACCGTGAGCGCCGGATGGACCGCCGGAAGCCGTTCGGAGGTATGGAAAAGTGATACGCTGGCGCGGTGCCAGTCGGGAAGCGCGCAGGCCAGCCGGAGCGCCGGCGACAGCGCCTCCACGAGGGAAGCCCGCGTCCGGCCGAGGCGAGAAATTTCGTCGATCGTCGCGTCGTCGGACCAGGGCCCACGGGCCGAGGGCTTCGTCATGCGTTGCGTCATCTGTCGTCGTGTTTTGCCATAGCGGAACCGGCCGTCGAACAGGCATCGGACCGGAGGACGCCGCCCCCTGTTTCCGCTAACTGCTTCTGTATGCGGCGGATCTAGCGCCGTTGCGTGGACGCGGCCGGGGGGAGACCGCGGTCCTCGCGGCTGGAGATCGTGCAAGCCGGACGCCACGAAACGCGGGAACTGGACCACGGGCTGGAGGCCGGGATGAGGAGCTCATCGAAGGGGGGCCGGGTCGGGCCCGGGCTGCTGTGCGCGCTGGCGGTGCTGGCGGCCGCTTGCTCGGGGAACGCGGCTCCCGGCGATTCCACCCCCGCAATGCCGGCGAGAGCTACGCGGGACGCCGATTCTCCGCCGCCCACCGGCGCGGTTTCGGCCGAACAGGCCGGGACCACCACCGGCCGGGCGAACTCCGACATCCCGGCGGACTACGTCCCGCCGCCGGGTATGTGTCGTGTCTGGGTGCCGGGCGAACCGGCCGAGGAGCAGGCGAGTCGCTTCCCGGCGGGCCGGTGTTCAGTGTTGCGAACGACCCTCCCGGAGGACGCCTGGCTGATTTACCGCCCGACGGACGACTCCGGACGATTCCGCGCCTGGCAGTACGACGGCGACGGGCAGGTTCGTGCGCAGCGCCTCTACGACCTCGCCACGGGTCGCCTGATCCGGCACATCGCCCCGGCCTCGGGGAACTGAGCGAAGTCAGTCGCCGAGCGGCGGCTCCATCAGCACGAGGGCGAGGAGGGCCGCCCGCTCCGGGAGGCTGTCGAGCTCGACGTGCTCGTCGCGTGCGTGCGCTCCACCGCCCACCGGTCCGAGACCGTCCACGGTCGGCGTGTAGACCGAGGTGATGTTTCCGTCGGAGCCCCCGCCCACGAAGACCTCGTCGAGATCGAGGCCGAGGGCGGAGCCCGAGCGCCGCACGGCCTCCCACAGGCGGCGGTTGCGCGGTGTCCGCTCCAGCGGCGCGCGCTCGATCCCTCCGTCGAGCTCGATCGTGGTTCCCGCGACGTCGGGGCGCATGGCTTCGATGGCGGTCACGAGGCGATCGAGGTCCTCGCAGGTCTCGGCGCGGAAGTCGATCGTGAACCGGCACTCCGCGGGGATCACGTTCGGGCGGGTGCCTCCCTCGATGACGCCGACGTTGACCGTCATCCCCTTCTCGAGATCGTTGAGGGCCTGCAGGCGCTCGACGAGACCCGCCGCCGCGAGGATCGCGTGGGCGCCCGCCTCGGGTTCCAGTCCGGCGTGGGCCTCTTTGCCGCGCACGACGGCTTCGTAGCTGCCGTTTCCCTTGCGGCCGGTCTTGATCCTGCCGTCGGGGCCGCTGGCCGGCTCGATGATCAGCGCCCGGTCGGCCCGGCCCGCCAGGTGAGCCGTGCGCCGGTCGGAGAAGGGACTGCCGATCTCCTCGTCCGAGTTGATCCAGGCGACGGGTGTGACTTCGGGCTCCCAACCCAGCTCGGTCACGGCGCGGATGGCGTAGAGCATTTGCACGAGTCCCGCCTTCATGTCGAACGTGCCGGGCCCGTACATGCGGCGGTTGCGGATCTCGATCGGCATCGTCCGCAGCGTCCCGCGGTCCCACACGGTGTCGGAGTGGCCGACGAGCAGCTGGTACCGCGGGGCACGCCGGGCGCGGGCGGGGCGGGCGAGCAGCTGTCCGCCGTCCACGCCGTCGTCGCCGCGCAGGTGCCGCACCTCGTATCCGAACGCCTCGTAGGCCTCCCGCAGCAAGCGCTGGGGGCCGGCCTGCGCCTCGGCGTCCGGCGTCGGCGACTCCGCGGCGACGAGGTCGACGAGCAGCTCCTGCATCTCGGCCGTCCGCGACTCCATCCACCGCCTCACGTCTTCCGCGTACTTCGACATATCTCGTTCCAGTGTCGTCTCCTCTCAGGTTGCCTCGTCCGGGCGCAGTCCGCGCCTTTGCCAGGTCCGGCCGCTCGGACGACATTGCCTCCCTCATTCGAACCGAATCAACGAGGGAGTCTCATGAAGATGCAGGTGACGTACAAGGGGACCGACGCGACCGCGGACCTGGAGTCACGCCTCGAAGCCGTCCAGGCGAAGGTACAGGCGACGGCTCCGGGCGCCGGTTTCGCGAAGTACGTCGTCGAGTGCACGCCGCGCGCCCATGCCGTCGGGGTGATACTCGCGCTCCCCAACGGCGAATCGTGGGTGCGGCACGCCGAGGGCCCGGACTGGGAGCGCGCCTTTCTCGAGGTCGAGCGCCGCCTCGACCGCCTGGCCGAGAGCGACTGACATGGCGATCTCCAGCTACGAGCTCTCTCTCACGGGCTTCCGCTTCCCGGCTGCCCTGCCGGACAAGCGGAGCAACTTCCGGCTCGTCGCGGACGTCCGGTACGTCAACGGCCGGGGAGATTTCGAGACGGCGCACGCCGTGCTGCCGGACCTCGAGCGCTGGTGGGAGTGTGACCCGGACCGCCGCGACGACGTTCTCTACGCCCGCGGTCCCGACGACGGGGACGCGGCCACCCTGGACATGGGCACGGTCGACGCGTGGGACCGGCTCGTCATCCTCGTGCGGGGCGATGGGATTCACTCCGTCCAGTTCAAGGTGTTCGACATCGACCGACCGGACTTCCTCGACAGGGTGGGCGGGGCGCTCGGCGACGTGGCTCGCGCGCTGGTGGGTCGCGGACGCCGGCTCGCCGAGGCCGAGACGGGGGCGTTCGCCGGAGCGCTCGGCGGAGCGGCCGACGACCTCGAGTCGGCGCTGCTGACGAGACTCGCGGGTGGGGATCGGCTCCTGTTCCGGGGTTCCGCGCAACTCGACGGCCCCGGCGAGTACGTGGTGTCTGGGCGGGGCGAGAAGGGCGAGTACGCGATCCGCTGCGAGCTGTCCGTCAGCGACTGAGGCGCCGTTCCCCGGGGTTCCCCTTGCGTCCGCGGTTAACACCGTTAGGTTAACGCCGTTAACTTAACAGCGTTAAGCGGACGGGACGACATGACCAGCCATTCAGCCTCTCCGACGATCGACGGCGCAGCCGCGCCCCCGGCACTCGGTGACACGGAGCGAGCGATCTACGAAGCCGCGCGCGACATCCTCGCAGAGGGAGGTCTCGGCGAGTTGTCGATGCGCGCACTCGCCGCTCGCGTGGGGACGACGCCGACGGCGATCTATCACTACTTCCAGAGCAAGGAAGACCTCATTCACAAGGTCGTGATGCGAGGCTTCCAGGAGTTCGATGCGGGGTTGCGACGCTCGATCGAGGGACTCCCGGTCGGCTCGATCGACCGTGTGGCGGCGATCGGCGAGGCGTACATCCGGTTCGCCGTCGAGCACCAGCAGTACTTCAAGATCACCTTCGGCATCCAGGTCGGTTGCCCCCGGGAGCTGGACGACTTCCCGGCTCGCGGTGGCTACGATCTCCTGAGGCAGTGCGTGGTCGACGCGATGGACGCCGGATCGATCCGGCGGGACGATCCGGACAAGGTGGTTCTCTACCTGTGGTCCGTGGTTCACGGACTGGTGACGATCTTCATGGCCTGCGAGTGCGATTCGATGCTGGAGAGCACCGCGATCGAGGTTCCCGGCGACGCTTCGCCCCAGGGTCATCTGTTCCAGCAATTCCGCGCATTCATCGAAGACGGCCTGGTGCCGGCATGAGATCAGCGGTCCGAAGAGGGAGAGAGGGACGTGTGACTACAGGGGTGACACGAGCGCGGCGGAGAGCCGCGAGGCGCCGGGGCGACAGCCGCCGGAGGTGGGTCGTGGCGGTCCTGGCCGCCGGCCTCGTTTGCGGCCCGGGTGTGGGGTCCGCGGCGGCCCAGGAGACCCAGGAAGAGCCGGGCGTCGCCGTCGAAACTGGCCGCACGTACACGCTCGATCGGGCCGTCCAGATCGCGCTGCGCAACAATCGCGACCTGCGGGTCGCGGCGCTCGACCTGGCGACGGCGGAGAAGCAGGTGGGCGAGGCGTACGGCGGGCTGTTTCCCACGATCGACGGGAGCGTCTCGTACCAGCGAAACCTGACGGTGCCGGAGGCGTTCCTGCCGGCGGTCATCTTCGATCCGAACGCCTCGCCGGACGACCTGATCCCGGTCCGGTTCGGCGCCGACAATCAGTGGCGGGCGGGAGTCGACGTCTCGCAGCCGCTGTTCGACGCCTCGGTGTTCATCGGGGTGAGCACGGCCGGCCGGTTTCGCGACTACAGCCGGGAGTCCGTACGCGGCGCGGCCCAGCAGGTCGCCACCGACGTGCGGATCGCTTACCTGGACGTGCTTCTCGCCGGAGAACGGGTCCGACTCACGGCCAACAGCGTGGAACGCGTTCGCCAGACGCTGGAGGAGGCCCGCGCCATGTATCGGGTCGGTCTGCTCGGCGAATACGACGTCCTGCGTCTCGAGGTCGAGCTCGCGAACATCGAGCCCGAGCTGCGCCGCAGCCGCGACGACCTCGCCGAGTCGCGTCGCCAGCTGGCGATCCGGATGGGCCTGCCGGAAGCGGAGGCCGTGGGCGCGGAGGGGGACCTGACGGCCGTCGATCCCGAGGACCCCGAAGCGAACACGGACGCCAACCGCCTGCTGCTCACGTACAACGGGGTGTCCGAACCGGAAGCGAGTACGGCCGGGGCGCTGGTCGAGCGGGCGTACGGCACCCGATCCGACCTGCGCCAGCTGTCGCTGCGCCGCGAGCTCGAGGAAGCGCGGGTGAGTGTCGCGAAGTCGGACCTGCTGCCGAGCGCGAGCGCCTTCTTCAACTACAGCTACTCGGCCCAGGAAAACGGCGCGCTCAACTTCTTCGGCGAGAACGACACCCAGCGCACCTCCTCCGCCGCCGTGGGCGTGCGGATCGACGTGCCGATCTTCTCCGGCCTCCAGCGCTACAGCCGCGTCGCCCAGCGGCAGATCGCGGTACGGCAGATCGAGAGTCAGCTCGCCGACCTCCGCCTCAGGGCTGCCAGCGAGGTGCGGGCCCGCTTCGACCAGGTCGGTGAGGCGCGGGCGCGAGCCGGCGCCCAGAAGCGGGCCGTCGGAGAGGCCCGCCGCGGGTACGAGATCGCCTCTTCGCAGTATCGGGAGGGAACGGGCTCCCGCCTCGAGGTGACCGACGCCGAGAACGCGCTGCGCCAGGCAGAGCTGAACTACGCCCGTGCCGTCTACGATTACCTCGCCGCCCGAGCCCGGCTGGACCTGGCGGTCGGCCAGGTGCCCGCCGTCGACCCGGCGCTGACGACCATCTACGACGATCCGGGGGCCGAGCCCTCGGGCTTCGATGAACCCGGCAACCGCCGATGAACGGATGGATGATGATTCTGCATAGATATCGGAACGTCGCGGCGATCCTCGCCGCGGTTCTCGGACTCGGCGTCGTGGCGGGATGCGGCGGGCCGGAGGCGAGCGCGACGGAAGAGGCCGCGTACGTGAAGATCGTCAACGTCGAGACGATGCGGCTCGAGCCGCGTCCGTTCGCGGCCACCGTGCGAATCACCGGCGAAGCCGAGCCCGAGACAGACGTGACCGTGAGCGCGGAAGAGTCGGGCGTGCTCGAGCGCTTCGTCGCCGAGCGGGGCGCCCGGGTCGGACGCGGGGCCGCGATCGCCCGCATCGGCGACGACGTGCTGGCCGCGCAGGCCGAAGAGGCCCGCGCCATGGCCGAGCTCGCCCAGGATCGCTACGTGCGGCAGCGACGTCTGTGGGAGGACGAGCACATCGGCAGCGAGATCGCGTACCTGCAGGCCAAGTCGGAGGCCGAGTCGGCCGCGGCCCGCCACGAGCAGCTCGCGGCGCGCCTCGCCCGCACCGTCATCCGAGCCCCCGTGGCGGGCACGGTGGACGACCACCTGGTCGAAGCCGGCGAGGTCGTGCAGCCGGGCACCCCGGTCGCGCGGCTGGTCGACGCGTCGAGGCTCAAGGTCTCGGGCGGCGTGCCGGAGAGGTTCGCGCCGAGGGTGAGCGTCGGCGATTCCGCCACGATCACCTTCGACATCCTCCCGGACCGGACCTTCGAGGGCCGCATCTCGTTCGTCGGCACGGCCGTGGACCGGCAGAGCCGCACGTTCCCGATCGAGATCGTGATGGCCAATCCCGACGGGGCGGTGAAGCCGTACATGATCGCCAACGTCCGCGTGCTCATGCGGCGGATCGAGGACGCGCTCGTCGTGCCCCGCGAGGTCGTCCTGCGGACCGAGGACGGCCAGCAGGTGATGGTCGTGGGGCAGGGGGAGGGCGGCGAGGTCGCGGAGGCGCGAAACGTCACGCTGGGCGCGTCGACCGAGAACGAGGTCGTCGTGACGGGCGGGCTGGCGGCCGGTGACCGGATCGTGGTCAAGGGTCAGCAGATGGTCGACCCCGGCGACCGGGTGCGCATCGTGGGCGAGGAGGACTGATGGCGTCGGTCCAGAAGGACGGCCGCGAGTACAAGGAGTTTCTCCCGACCTCCTTCGCCGTCGAACATCCGACCAGCGTCCTGGTGCTGATCGCGATCATCCTGATCGCCGGGCTCTACTCCTACATGACGGTGCCGAAGGAGGCGCAGCCCGACATCACGATTCCCAACGTCGTGGTCAACACCCTGTACGCCGGCGTGTCGCCGGAGGACATCGAGAGCCTGGTCACACGTCCGCTCGAAGACGAGATCAACAAGATCTCCGACGTGAAGACGCTGACCTCGACGTCGGTGGAGGGCTACTCCTCGATCAACGTCGAGTTCGAGGCGGGGATGGACATGACCGAAGCGCTCCAGAAGGTGCGCGAGAAGGTCGACATCGCCAAGCCGGATCTCCCCGAGGCGGCCGACGAGCCGGCGATCTCGGAGTTCAGCTTCGAAGACTTCCCGATCCTGCAGGTGAACCTCGCGGGCGAGTACAGTCTCGTCCGGCTCAAGCAGCTCGCCGAAGACATGCAGGACCGGATCGAACAGATCCCGGCGGTCCTCGACGTGACCCTGTCGGGCGGCCTGGAGCGCGAAGTGCAGATCGACGTCGACCTGGCGAAGCTGAAGTTCTACGGGGTCAGCTTCGACGACTTGATCGACGCGATCCGCGACGAGAACATCACGATCCCCGGCGGGACGATCGACGTCGGCGACCTGAAGTACCTGGTGCGCGTACCGGGCGAGTACGAGACGACGCGCCCGATCGAGGACATCGTGGTCAGCGACGTCGGGCAGGCCCCGGTCTACGTGCGCGACGTGGCCACCGTCGACTTCGGGTTCGCCGACCGCGACAGCTACGCGCGACTGAACGGGAAGCCCGTGGTGACGCTCGGCGTGACGAAGCGCACGGGCGAGAACATCATCGAGACCTCGGAGGCCGTGCGGGCCGTCGTGGCGGACATGGAACCGAGTTTTCCGCCCACCACGGAAGTGTCGATCACGTCCGACCAGGCGCAGGACGTGCGCGTGATGGTGAGCAGCCTCGAGAACAACATCATCTCCGGCCTTCTCCTCGTCGTCGCGGTGCTCCTGTTCGCCCTCGGGGTCCGCAACGCTTCGTTCGTCGGCGTGGCGATTCCGCTGTCGATGTTCCTCTCGTTCAGCGTCATTCAGCTGCTGGGGATGACGATGAACATGATCGTCCTGTTCTCGCTCATCCTCGCGCTCGGCATGCTGGTCGACAACGCGATCGTCATCGTCGAGAACATCTACCGGTTCCGGGAAGCGGGATACGACCAGAAGACCGCGGCGAAGCTGGCCACGGGCGAGGTCGCGATGCCCGTGATCGCCGCGACGGCGACCACGCTCGCCGCCTTCGCCCCGATGCTCTTCTGGCCGGGGATCATCGGCGAGTTCATGCGATATCTGCCGCTCACCCTGATCATCACGCTCAGCTCGTCGCTGTTCGTGGGCCTGGTGGTGAACCCGACCCTGTGCTCGCTGTTCATGCGGCTCCCGCACGAGCCGCGCGTCCACCTGACGCGGCAGTTCCGACTCGGCCTCTGGGGCGCGTTCGGGCTGTTTCTCCTCGTGTGGCTGATCGTGCAGCCGCTGACCGCGTTCCTGCTCGGACTCACCGCGGTCTTCCTGTGGCAGTTCAACCGCCGGCTCCTGCAGCCGGCCGGAGACTGGGTCCAGCAGGAAGGCGTCCCGCGGGTCCTGACGCACTACGAGCGCGGCCTGCGCTGGGCGCTCCGACACCGCTGGACGGTCGTGGGCGGGTCGGTGGGAGCGCTCGTGCTCTCCGTCGTGATCTTCACGATCTTCAACGCCGGCGTCGAGCTGTTCCCGGAGGACATCCCGCCCGAGAACATCTGGGTGCAGGTGGAGACGCCGTCGGGCACTCGCGCCGATGTCACGGACGAGTACACGAAGCGGATCGAGGAGGACCTGCAGGCCTACGACGGCCGGGGGGATTACGAATCCGTCGTGGCCACGACCGGGCAGAAGATCGGAACGTTCGGGAGCCAGCAGGGCGAGCAGTACGCGACGATCGCGGTGAGCCTGAAGGACTTCGAGGACCGCCGGTTCGACGCATTCCGAACGCTGGAGTGGATGCGCGACCACGTGGGCACCGACCTGGCGGGCGCCACGGTCAAGGTGGACAAGCCGAACGAAGGGCCGGAGAGCGGCCTTCCGGTGACGATCGAGATTACCGGCGACGACGTCGACGAGCTGCGCCGGCTCGGCGAGCGGGCCATCGACGTGCTGTCCAACGCGCCCGTCGCCGCGAAGCTCGAAGGACTGGACAGCGACCTGTCGGAGTCGCGGCCCGAGCTCGAGATCGACGTGGACCGCGAGAAGGCGAAGCTGTTCGGGCTCAGCACGTTCAAGATCGGCAGCACGGTGCGCAGCGCCATCAACGGAACCGACGCCTCCGAGTTCCGCGACGGAGACGACGAGTACGACATCGTCGTCCGTCTGGCGAAGCGGTACCGCGAGGACGTGAGCTCGCTCGAAGACCTGACGGTCGTGACCGAAACCGGAACCCAGGTGCCGCTGCCCGCCGTCGCCACCTGGCGCGTCGAGAACGCCCCGAGCGGGATCAACCGCAAGGACCTCGACCGGGTCGTCACCGTCGCGGCGGACGTCCGGGCGGACTACAACGCGAACGCGGTGTTGGCGGAGGTGCAGGAGACCCTGGCGAGCTCCGGATTCCTGGGCGAGCTGCCACAGGGGTACCGGCTCACGTATGCCGGCCAGCAGGAGGACCAGCAGGAGTCGGAGGCGTTCCTGCTCGGCGCCTTCGTGATGGCGGTGTTCCTGATCGGGATGATCCTCGTGTCGCAGTTCGACTCGGTATTCAAGCCGCTGATCATTCTCAGCACCGTCGTGTTGTCGACGATCGGAGTGCTGATCGGGCTGGTGGTGTTTCGGATGCCGTTCGGGATCATCATGTCGGGCGTCGGGGTGATCAGCCTGGCGGGCATCGTGGTGAACAACGCGATCGTGCTCGTCGACTACATCGCCATCCTCCGCAAGCGCGACGGGATGAGCGAGTACGAATCGCTCGTGCAGGGCGGGCTGACCCGCTTCCGCCCGGTGATGCTGACCGCCATCACCACGATCATGGGGCTCGTGCCGCTGGCGATCGGGCTCAACTTCGACTTCGAAGGTCTCTACTCCCGGCTGGCGCCCGACATCTACTGGGGCGGAGTGCAGGCCGCCTGGTGGGGGCCGATGGCGATCGCGGTCATCGCGGGGCTCGCGTTCGCGACCTTCCTGACCCTGGTCCTCGTGCCGGTGCTGCATTCGCTGATCGACGATCTCCGCCACTTCCTGCACCGCAACGTGACCCGCGAGGGGCGGGAGGAGGAGGCCGGCATCCGCGAGCGCCGGAAGACGGCGCGGCAGGAAGGCACACCGGTGGGCACGGGCACGGCGGCGACCGGAGACGAGAGCGCGCTCGCCCGGGCCTGAGGCGGGAGGCCGCCGATCCGCGGCCGTCGAACCCGGACCCCTGTTCCGCTTCCCGCCTCCCTCGTAGGATGGCCGCGGCCGCCGCGGGCTCTATCCACGAACCGGGACGGGAAGCGACATGGACGGACAGCCGATCTTCAGCGATCTGTTCGGCGTGATGGCAGTGATCACGATGGTGCCCGTCTTCTTCCTGTGGCTCGAGAAGACGACGAAGTGGAAGGTGTTCGAGGTCCTGCCCGCCATCATCTGGATCTTCCTCGCCCCGATCCTGCTCAGCAATCTGAACGTGCTGCCGGGCGTGGACGTGTCGATCATCCCGCGTTCCTCTCCGATCTATACGACGTTTCGCTCGTTCGCGGTGCCGATGTTCATCGTGCTGATGCTGCTCGACATCGACATCAAGCGGACGCTGCGCGTCGCCTGGCGGGGTGCGGGCGTCCTGGTGATCGGATCGGTGGGCGTCGCGGTGGGGTGCGTCGTGGCCTACGTGCTGCTGCGTCCCGAGCTCCCGCACGACGCGTGGTCCGGGTTCGGAGCGCTCGCCGGCAGCTGGATCGGCGGGACCGGCAACCTGGCGGCGGTGGCCGAGAGCCTGAAGACCCCCGAGGAGCTGATCGGGATCGTCGTGGTCGTCGACAATCTCGTCTACCTGGTCTACTTCCCGCTGATCATCGGCTGCAAGCGCTGGGCGCCCCTGTTCAACCGGTTCACGGGAGTCACCCAGGAAGAGATCGACGCCACGTACACGGCCGGTGCGGCGGTGGAGAAGAAGCGCCACGAGGTGTCGTTCCCGGATCTCCTCACCCTGGTCGCGTTCGCGTTCGCGGCGATCCTGCTCGCGAACTGGCTCGCGCCGTTCCTGCCGGAGTTCCGTCCGGCGCTGACCGAGAGCACCTGGTCGATCCTCCTGGTGACCACGTTCGGGATCCTGCTCTCGACCACGAAGCTCAAGGACGTCCCCGGCACCGAGCCGCTCGCCATGGCGTTCGTCTACATCTACATGACGATGATCGGCGCCAGCGCCGACCTCGCCGGCTTGGCCGGCGCCCAGTGGTTCATCGTGGCGGGCTTCCTGGCGATCACGATCCATCTCGTGATCGTCGTCCTCGCCGCGAAGCTGCTCCGGGTCGACGTGAGCATGGCCGCGGTGTCGAGCGTGGCGGCCGTCGGCGGAGCCGCGAGCGCGCCCGTGGCGGCCGCCACGCACCGCGAGGAGCTGGTGCCGATCTCGATCATGCTGGCGCTCATCGGCTATGCGCTCGGGAATTACCTGGGTGTCGGTACGGCGCTGCTGGCGAACCTGATCGGTTGAGCGGGTTACCAATCAGACGTCCATGAACATCTCCGACTCCACTCCGCGCCGGCTGTTCATCCTGGCCGGAACGTTGGCCGTGGCGGGCGCCGCGCTGCTCGGCTACCTGGTCGGCGTGCAGCTCAGCTCGCCGTCCGACCGCACGTCGGTGCCGCTCGAAGACGTGGCGGGCCGCGGTGCGGATTCCGACCAGGTCGGCTTCGAGCGAGAATCCGACTGGCTCGACATCCCGGCCCCGGTGGCCGTGTTCGAGGGCCTGTACGGCGACACCGTGCGGTTGTCGGACTATCGGGGCCAGGTCGTGCTGCTGAACTTCTGGGGCACCTGGTGCCCGCCGTGCGTGCGCGAGATCCCCGAGCTCGTGAAGCTCCAGCCGCGGCTCGAAGAGCTCGGCGCGACCGTGCTGGGTCCCGCCATTGATTCGGGCTCGACGGAGAACATCCGGAAGTTCCTGGCGGACTACGGCGTCAACTATCCGATCGTGAAGGGAACGAACGCGGTAGCGGTCGGGGACTTCGAAGCGATGGGCTATCCCAGCACGTTTTTGATCGACGCCAGCGGCGTGATCCGGAAGCGGTACCTGGGACCGCAGACGGCCGACGGGTTGTTGGCCGACGTCCGGGAGCTGCTCGAGCGAGGCTGAGCGGGCCGCAGCGATGTCGCGCTCGGCCGTCCCGCCTCAGATCGCCGCCTGCTCGTCCTCCACGAGCGCCGTCTCCAGCAACTGCCCCCGGTAGAGGCGCGCGTACAGTCCGTCGCCGGCCACGAGCTCGGCGTGCGAGCCGCTCTCGAGGATCCGGCCATGGTCGAGCACGAGCACGCGGTCGGCCCGCTGCACCGTGCGGAGACGGTGAGCGATGATCAGCGTGGTGCGGCCCCGCATCACGGTCTCGAGCGCCTCCTCCACGAGCTGCTCGCTCTCGGTGTCGAGATTGCTGGTGGCCTCGTCGAGGATGACGATCTCCGGCGACTTCAGGAACACACGCGCGATCGCGATCCGCTGGCGCTGCCCGCCGGAGAGGCGCACGCCGCGCTCGCCGACCGTGGTTTCGTAGCCCTCGGGCAGCTGCTCGATGAACTCGTGGGCGTGGGCATGGCGGGCCGCCTGCTCGATTTCCGCGGAGGTGGCCTCGGGCCGCCCGTAGGCGATGTTGGCTGCGATCGTGTCGGCGAACAGCAGGGGCTCCTGCGGCACGATGCCGATCGCGGTTCGCAGCTCGATGAGCGGAATGCGACGCAGGTCGGCGCCGCGCAGGGTGATGATGCCCTGCGTCGGGTCCCAGAAGCGGGGCACCAGCGATGCGAAGGTCGTCTTGCCGGCGCCGCTCGGGCCGACCAGCGCCACGATCTCTCCCGGCTCGATCGCGACGTTGATGCCCTGCAGGATCCAGGGCTCGTCGATCCGGTAGCGGAACCAGACGTCGTGAAACACCAGGCCGCCGGGGTCGCTGGACGGGGGGAGCGCCTCGGAGTGGCGCGGCTCGCGGATCTGCGGCTCGGTGTCGAGAAGGTCGAACACGCGGTGCGCCGCCCCCATCGCCTCCTGGAAGCCCGACCAGAGCGAGGCGAGCGCGGTGATCGCGGCGGCGACGGTGACCGCGTAGAGGAGGAACGAGACGAGCTGACCGGCCGAGATCTCCTGGGCGATGACGAGCCGGCCGCCCTCCCACAGCACGGCCACGACGCCGCCGAACGCGATGAAGGTCACCAGCCCGAACAGCCCGCCACGCGCCAGCGCCCGGCGGATCGCTTCGCGCAGGGCGGCGCGGATCCGTACCGCGTAGCGCTCCGCCTCCCATCCCTCGCGCACGAAGCTCTGGATGGTGGGGATCTGCGTGAGCGCCTCCTCGGCGGTGGCGTTCGCGTCGGCGAGGTTGTCCTGCACCCGGGTGCTCTGCCGGCGGAGCAGCCGCCCGAAGGCGAAGGCGCTGAGCACGACGAGCGGCGCGACGAGGATCGTCGTCACCATGAGCTGCGTGTGCAGCAGGGCGAGCAGCGTCAGACCGCCGACCAGGTAGAGGATCTGTCGCACGAGCTCGGCCAGTTGATGGCTGAGCACGGTGCCGAGGGTCGAGCAGTCCGAGGTCAGACGGCTGGTGAGCTCGCCGGAGCTCCGATCGGTGAAGAACCCGGGCGAGAGGGTCAGCAGGTGTTCGAACAGCTCGGTCCGCAGGCCGGCCACCACCCGCTCGGCGGTCGCGCCGAGCAAGTATACCTGGATGAAGTTCGTGATCGCCTGGACGCCGAACATGCCGACCAGGAGCAGGGCGATCTCGGTGAGAGCGGCGGAGTCGGCGGACTGAAAAGCCGCGTCCAGCATGAACTGGACGATGAGCGGGAAGGCGAGACCGATCGCGGCGCTGATCAGCAGGGCGACGGCGGCGACGCCGACGGAAATTCGATAGGGTCGCAGACGTGGGAGCAGGCGCTCGAGCGTCGTCCGCATTCCCGTAGTTTCGACCTGCCGTTCGTCTGGCATCGCTCGGGTGTTGGCCTCGCGGTCTATCGTCTAAGTTCCGGCCGGCGCCGGTGCTCCGATTGCCGGCAACCTAATCGTTACTCTGCGGACGCGGGAGGCCGGCAGGTGAGTTCACAGCGACGCATTCGCAAGATTCTCGGACCTCTGGGGGCCGCCGCGGCGGTCACCACGTTCGCCCTCATCGTTCTCGGGGGTGTCGTGCGGATCACGGGCAGCGGCATGGGGTGCGGCGATCACTGGCCGCTCTGCAACGGACATCTGATCCCCCCGTTGGACCTGCCGACGATGATCGAGTGGGGGCATCGGCTCGCCGCCCTCCTGGTGAGCGTGTTCGTCGCGGCCGTGGCGATCGTGGCGCAGATGACGAGGCGCCACGAGGCGGACGTCGACCCCGACGCCACCGGCAGCGGGGCCAGGCTTCGCCGTCTCGCGACGGTGGCCGTCATCCTGCTCGTCCTGCAGATCCTGCTCGGTGCCGTGACGGTGTGGCTGGAACTGCCGGCGGCTTCCGTCATCCTGCATCTCGGTACGGCGATGCTCCTGCTGGCGACGCTCGTCGTGGTGACGAGCGAGGCCTACGCGCCCGGCCGGCGCCTGCGGATCGACGACGCGTCACGCCTGACGTGGTGGACGGCGGTGGCGGGCTTCGCGGTCGTCCTGCTCGGGGGCCTGACGGCGAATCTGCACGCCGGCCCGGCCTGCCAGGGCTTCCCGCTGTGCAACGGCTCTCTGTGGCCGGCCGGCGGCCCGCTGGTGCACACGCACTGGACGCATCGCCTGGCGGCGTACGCGCTCGTCGGCTGGTTGCTGGCGCTCCCGTGGATGCTGGGACGGCGGCGGGCCGACGCACACCTGAAGCGGGCCGCCACGCTGGCCACCGCGGCCGGGCTCGTGCAGCTGGTGATCGGGGCGGCGATGGTGCTGCAGCACCTCGAGGCGTCGCTGCGGGCCGCGCACGTCGGGCTCGGCGCCCTCGTGTTCGTGGCGCTGGTTCGGCTCGCCTGGGTGGCGACCTATCCGGCTCAGCCGACGGCCTCGAGCAGCGCGACGTGACCGAGCCCGCCGGCCGCGCAGATGCTCACCAGCCCGCGGGTGCCGGATGGGAGCTCGGCGAGCTCGGCGGCCGCCTGTGAAAGGATGCGGGCGCCCGTCGCCGCGAACGGGTGGCCGAGCGCGACGCTGCCCCCGTTCGGATTGATCCGCTCGGCCGGCACGTCGCCGAACTCCGCATCGACGCCCGCCCGTTCGCGAATCCAGCCTCGGTCCTGCAGCGCCTTGACCGTGGCGAGCACCTGGGCCGCGAATGCCTCGTGGATCTCCCACAGGCCGATGTCCTCGTAACGCAACCCCTGCCGGGCGAGCATCCGGGGGATCGCGAGGGCGGGAGCGATCAGCAGGTTCTCGGTGCGTGGATCGATCGCCGCCATCTCCCAGTCCAGCAGCTTGACGCGGGGCAGTCCGTCGGGCAGTCGCGCCACGCCCTCCTCGTCCGCCACCCAGCAGCAGGCGGCGCCATCGGTGAGGGGCGACGAGTTGCCGGCCGTCAGGGAGCCCTGCTTGCGGTCGAAGGCGGCCGGCAGGCGAGACAGCGCTTCGACCGAAGTGTTCGCGCGCGGGATGTTGTCGGCGTCGACGCCGAAGGTGCCCGGCGAGACGAGAAGCGGCCGGAAGAAGCCGCTCTCCGCGGCCCTTACGGCACGGTGGTGGCTGGCGACGGCAAATTCGTCCTGGGCCGTCCGTGGGATTTCCCAGTCCCGGGCCATCTCCTCGGTGTGCTCTCCCATCGACTTTCCGGTGGTGCGCTCTTCGACCGCCGGGATGCTGAGGCGGAGATCGGACGGCCGGATGCCGGCCAGCGTCCGGGCGGCGTCGAGGGGGCCCCTGGCCGATCCGGCCCGCCGGATCTTCCGGCTCAGCGACAGGGAGAGGCCGACCTGCGTGGACGACATCGATTCCACGCCCCCGCACAGCGCGAGGTGGCCGTGTCCGCCGCGGATCTGGCCCGCCGCGTACGTCGCGGCCGCCAGGCTCGTCGCGCACTGCTGGACGACGGTCAGCGCCGGGACGTGGGGGTCCAGTCGCGCGTCGAGCCACACCTCGCGGCCCCAGTTCGCGATCGACAGGGTCGGGATGACCGAGCCCCAGATGACGAGATCGACCTCGCTCGAGCCGTCCGGACCCACGCCCCGCGACCCCGCGACGGTCTGCTGGACGACCGGCACCGACAGCTTGAGACCGTCGAGGTCCTGCAGGCCCCGGTCGATCTTCGTGAATGGGCTGCGCAGCCCGGGGAGCACGTAGACGGCGGATCGTTCGAGCATGGGATGTCGGCCTCGTCCTCGAGCTTGCTGGCGCGGCGGCGGTCCGAACCTGCAAGATGTGCATCCGCCGGGGATGCCGCCACGCCAGTCGTCAGCACGCGAGCGGCGGCTTCGGTTGCAGCTTTAAGACACATACTCGAACTGTTGCGGATACATGACTTCCATATCTCCACGCGTACGCTTTGCGCCCAGCCCGACGGGCTATCTTCACGTGGGCGGAGCGCGGACGGCGTTGTTCAACTACCTGTTCGCCCGCCACGAAGGCGGCGCCTTCCTGCTGCGCATCGAAGACACCGACCGTGAGCGCTCGAGCGCCGCGATGACCGAGCAGATCCTGTCGGCCCTCGAGTGGCTCGGTCTCGAGATCGACGAGCCCGTGGTCCACCAGGCCGACGGCGTGGAGCGCCACCGGGCCGCCGCGGAGCGGCTGCTGGCCGCCGGCGCCGCCTACCGGAGCTTTCTCGACGAGGACGAGCTGGCGGCGGCCCGCCAGGCGGCCCGCCAGGCGGGCGCGCCCGTCCGCCGCTCGCGGATCGGGGTCGGCGACGAGGAGGCGGAGCGACGCGCGAGCGCGGGGGAGCCGCACGCGGTCTTCTTCGCCGTACCGGAGGGCGGTGCGACCCGCTGGGAGGACGTCGTCCACGGCCCGACCGGGGTCGAGCACGATTCGCTAGACGACTTCGTGATCCTGCGTTCCGACGGCACGCCGGTCTACAACCTCGCCGTCGTGGCCGACGACCTGGAGATGGGGATCACCCACGTGATTCGCGGCGACGACCACCTGTCGAACACCCCGAAACAGGCGCTCATCTATCGCGCTCTCGGAGCGGAGCTACCGACCTTCTGCCACGTCCCGATGATCCTCGGTCCCGACGGCAAGCGCCTCTCCAAGCGCCACGGCGCCGCCTCGGTGGAGGCCTTCCGCGACGAGGGAATCCTGCCCGAGGCGCTGGTCAATTTCCTCGCCCTTCTCGGCTGGTCGCCGGGCGACGATCGCGAGGTGATGACGATGGCGGAGCTGATCGAGACGTTCACCCTCGATCGCATCCTCAAGAAGGCGTCGGTGTTCGACGCGGAGAAGCTCGAGTGGCTGAACAGCCGCCACCTCGACGCGATCCCGGCCGAGCGGCTCGCGCCGCTCGTGCTGGCGCACCTTCCCGAGCCCGAGCGCTCGGCGGCGGCGGAGGAGCCCGACCGACTGGCGGCCGTCACGGACCTGGTGCGGCAGCGGAGCCGCACGGTAGAGGCGATGGCCGAGCAGGCACGGCCGTTCTTCACGCCCCTGGCGGAGTTCGAGTTCGACGAGGCGGCGACGGCGAAGCACTGGAAGGACACGACGCTCGCCGCCGAACGGCTGCGCGCCGTGCGCGAGCTCCTGGCCGTCGCCGACCGGTTCGACGCCGAGTCGCTCGAGACGACGCTGCGCGGCCTCGCGGAGCGCCTCGGGATCGGCGCGGGCAAGCTGTTCCAGCCGCTGCGGGTCGGGCTCGTCGGCACCGATCGCAGTCCGGGCATCTTCGACGTGATCCACCTGCTGGGCCGCGAGCGTTCGGTGGCGCGGCTCGACCGGGCGCTGGCTGAGCTGGCCGTGCGCCGCGATCCGGCCGACGCCTGAGCTCCATGTCCGGGCCTTCGATCTCCGAGGAGCGCGACGTCGCGTGGATGCGGCGCGCCCTCGGCCAGGCGAAGCGCGCCGCCGGCGAAGACGAAGTTCCGGTGGGTGCGGTGCTCGTCGCCCCCGACGGCACGGCGTTCGAGAATCACAACCGCACCCGCGGGGACGCGGATCCGACGGCGCATGCCGAAATGCTGGTGCTGCGAGCCGCCGCGGCGGAGCAGGGCGACTGGAGACTCGAGGGGCACACCCTGTACGTGACGCTGGAGCCGTGCGCGATGTGCGCCGGGGCGATCGTCCTGGCGCGGGTGCCGCGCCTCGTCTTCGGGGCCGCCGATCCGAAGGCGGGAATGTGCGGGTCGCTCGAGAACCTCGTGCAGGACCCGCGGCTCAACCACGCGGTCGAGGTCGAGGCCGGCGTGCTGGCCGACGCATGCGGCGACCTGCTGCGCGACTTCTTCCGAGCGCGCCGCTGACCGACGCGACCGGTGCGGCTGCGGCTGCCGTCAGGCCTCGGCGAAGATCTCGTGGTCCTCGTCGAACTGCGGCGACTCGAGGTCGTGGCGCCCGATGAAGCGCAGGATGAGGAAGAGGATGGCGGCGCCGATCAGGTAGCTGAACACCGGGCTCATCCCGTACGCCGTCGGAATGTCGCCCGCCATCATCCCCACCACGCCCACCGTCAACGCGTACGGCATTTGCGTGCGCACGTGGTCGACGTGGTCGCAGGCCGACGACATCGAGCTGAGAACCGTCGTGTCGGAGATGGGCGAGCAGTGGTCTCCCCAGATCGAGCCTGCGAGCACCGAGCTGATCGTGCCGAGCACCAGCGTGTAGTGCGCCCCCTGCTCGAAGCCGATCGCGCCACCCAGCACGACCGAGAGCGGGATCACCAGCGGGAGGAGGATCGCCATCGTGGCCCAGGAGGTGCCGGTGGCGAAGGAAATCGCCGCCGAGATCACGAACACGAGCACGGGGAGCAGGTGCGGCGGGAGGTTGCCCTGGAGGATTCCGGCCAGGTAGTGCGCGGTGCCGAGCTCCTTGGTGACGAGGCCGAGCGACCAGGCGAGTACGAGGATGACGAAGGCCAGCAGGGTCGCCTTGATTCCCCCGATCGCCGCCTCGATCGCCTCGGTCGCCTTGAGGATCCGCTGTCCGACGGCGAGGCCGATCGCCACGACCAGCCCCGTGAGGCATCCCCAGAGGAGCGCCGCGTACGAGTTGGCCTCGCCGAAGATGTCCGAGAGCGAGCCGGGGTGGCCGAGGTTCGCCCGGCCGCTGGTGTAGAGGCCGAGGATCACGACCACGACGACGGTGAGCACCGGGATGGCCGCGTTGTACCAGCGCTCGGGAGCGCCTTCCTTGGCCATCATCTCCTTCGCCTCGGTGTCCACCAGCAGCGAGGCTCCCTCGTTGAACAGCCCCTCGCCGCGGCTGGCCCGGTTCTCCGCCTTCCACATCGGTCCGAAATCGCGCTGGGTCCAGATGATCAGCCCGACCATGACCAGCGCGAGGATCGGATAGAAGCGGTAGGGGATGCTGTGCACGAAGACGTTGAACGGGCTCGCGGCCGCGAGGTCGGCGGCCACCTCGGGCGACACGCTCGGCATGGCGGCTGCGGCCTTGAGACCGTCGCCGATGAGCCCGATCTCGTAGCCGACCCAGGTGGAAACGAACACGATCGAGGCCACCGGGGCCGCCGTCGAGTCGACGATGTACGCGAGCTTCTCGCGCGACACGCGCATCGCATCGGTGATGGGCCGCATCGTCGGCCCGATGATGAGCGTGTTCGCGTAGTCGTCGAAGAAGATGCCGAGCCCTCCGAGATACGCGGCGAGCTGCGCGCGGCGGGGTGACGTGGCAAGCGGCCGCAGGGCCTTCACGATGCCCTCGGTGCCGCCGCTCCGTCCCATGACGCCGACCATCGCCAGCAGCAGGGCGGTGAACACGATGATCGCGGCGTGGTCGCTGTCGGCGACCGACCCCACGACGAAGTGATCTATGGTCCGCATCGAGGCCGTGATCGGATTCAGCCCCGTGTAGATGACCGCGCCGGCCCAGACCCCGATGAACAGCGAGATCACGACCTCCTTGAACACGAGGGCCAGGGCGATCGCGATGAGCGGGGGAAGCAGACTCAGCCAGCCCGGGAGGATCATCGCGTCGATCGTCATGCTCGCCGGCGCGGCTGCCGGTTCGCCGCCTCCGATCGACTGGACTTCCAGCTTCACCGGAAGGTCGGCGCGTGTGACGGAGATCCCGGCGACGTAGGTGGTGTCCCCCGGAACCAGCGCTCCGCTCGACAACTCGCGGCCGCCGGCGTTGACCAGGCGATACGACCCCGGACCGGCCGCCGCGGGACGGAAGATGTCGACGTGGAATCCCACGCCGGTCAGGATTGCCTTCGGAGCGTCGACCTCGAAGGGCGTGACGTCATCGGCCTGCACGGCCCCGAGGCCGGCGGGCAGCATAGCCGTGATGGCGAGCGCGCATCCTAGCAGCTTCCCAGTCATCCCGTCGTCCCGTTGGGGTGAGCCTGCGTGGCGGCGAAACCGGCGGGCAAGCTAGGTCCGGCGCGCAACCTCTGACAACCCTGCGATCCGGCGCGCCACGCGCGACGACGGCCCGTTGATCGCCGCCTGAACGGCCCGTATACTCCGCCAGCCCGACGCCCCGACCGCACACCGATAGCGCCAGGAGACACCGCCCGGATGACCGCCGCCCAGGAGCCGCACGTCCTGCTGGACGCATCCGGCGTCGAACAGGCGCTCGGCTGCCTGGCGGACGAGATCGTCGCGGCGGGAGACACCGACGACCTCGCGATCATCGGTATACGCCGCCGGGGCGTGGAGCTCGCCGAGCGGCTCGCCGCACTCGTCGAGGAGCGCATCGGCCACCCGGTCGATCGGGGCACGCTCGACATCACCCTGTACCGCGACGACTTCGCGCAGATCGGCACCCGGCCGCTTATCGGCACCACGGAGATCCCGTTCGACCTGACCGACCGCCGTGTCGTGGTCGTCGACGACGTGCTCTACACCGGTCGAACGGTCCGCGCGGCGCTCAACGAGATCGCCGATTTCGGGCGTCCCGCGCGCATCGAGCTCTGCGTCCTCGTCGACCGGGGTGGGCGCGAGCTGCCGATCCAGGCGGACTACGTCGGGCTCTCGCGCGACGTCGTGGAGGGTCGCCACGTCGAGGTTCGCGTGCCGTCGGAAGACGGCGAGCTGTGCGCCCGGGTCGTGAAGGGCGCCGAGGAGGCGGGCGGCGAATGAACCCGGCGGCGTCGGCGGATTCCTCGGCGGCGTCGGCCGCTCCGCTCGGCAAGGATCTGATCGGTCTCGAGGGCGTCTCCGGGGACACGATCCGCATGATTCTCGACACGGCGGAGCCGTTCAAGGAGATCAGCGAACGGCAGATCAAGAAGGTGCCGATCCTCCGCGGTCAGACGATCGTCAATCTGTTCTTCGAGCCTTCCACCCGGACGCGCATCTCGTTCGAGTTCGCCGAGAAGCGGCTCGGGGCCGACACCGTGAACATCAGCTCGACCGGATCATCCGTCGTGAAGGGCGAGACGCTGGTCGACACGGCCCGAAACCTCGAAGCGATGCGGATCGACATGGTCGTCATCCGCCACGGCTCGTCCGGCGCGGCCCGCTTCCTGGCGGACCGCATCCCGTCGAACGTGATCAACGGAGGCGACGGACGGCACGAGCACCCGACACAGGCCCTGCTCGACATGCTCACGCTGCGCGATCGGCTGGGGAAGATCGAAGACGTGAAGGTGTGTATCGTCGGCGACATCCTCCATTCGCGCGTGGCGCGCTCGAACATCTTCGGCCTCAAGGCGATGGGCGCCGAAGTCGCCGTGTGCGGTCCCCGCAGCCTCGTGCCGCTCGGCATCGAGCAGCTCGGGGTGCAGGTGTTTCCGCATGTGGAGGACGCGATCCAGTGGGCCGACGCCCTGAACGTCCTGCGGCTGCAGCTCGAGCGGATGGACGCCGGATACATCCCGTCGCTGCGTGAATACAACCGCGTGTTCGGAGTGACCCGCGAGCGGCTCGAGCGGGCCCCGCGCGACGTGGTCGTCCTGCACCCGGGGCCGATGAACCGGGGCGTCGAGATCGACTCGGACGTGGCGGACGGGCCCCAATCGGTGATCCTCCCGCAGGTGACCAACGGCGTCGCGGTCCGCATGGCCGTGCTCTACCTGCTCGCCGGCGGCCGGCCCGACGCGGCCGAGGCCGCCAAGCGCGGCTCGGGAGGCCAGGGATGAGCGCCCGGCGCTCGTGGATCCACGGGGGCCGGGTCGTCGATCCGTCTCAGGAGCTCGACGGTCCGGCGGACGTGCTGGTGGAGGACGGCGTGGTCGCGGCGCTCGGGCCCGGCCTGGAGCGCCCGGAGGACGCCGAAGCGATCGACGCCGGCGGGCTCGTCGTGGCTCCGGGGTTCATCGACCTGCACGTCCATTTTCGCGAGCCGGGGGGCGAGCACAAGGAGACGATCGCGACCGGCGCCATGGCCGCCGTGGCGGGGGGCTACACGACAGTGTGGACGATGCCGAACACCGATCCCCCGATCGACGATCCCGCCGCGGTCGGCTACGTGAAGGCCGCCGGCGAGGCGGCCGGCGGGGCTCGGGTCATGCCGATCGGGGCCGCGTCGATCGGGATGAAGGGCGAACAGATGACGGAGATCGGCGAGCTCGTCGCCGCCGGAGCGGTGGCGGTCTCCGACGACGGCGTGCCCGTGGGGAACGCCGGGCTGATGCGGCGCCTGCTCGAGTACACGCAGACGTTCGGCATCGCCGTCGTTCAGCACTCCGAGGTTCTCGAGCTCGCCGAGGGCGGAGTGATGAACGAGGGAGCCGTCGCGACGGCGCTCGGCCTGCGTGGGATCCCCAACGTCGCCGAGGCGGCGATGATCGCGCGTGACGCGCTTCTGTCGGAGCTCACGGGCGGGCATCTGCACGTATGCCACGTCTCGGCCCGGGAGTCGGTCGAGCAGCTTCGCCTGGCCCGCGACAAAGGTCTGCGCGTGACCTCGGAAGTGACGCCGCACCACCTGATCCTGACGGAAGAGATGGTTCGCGGCTACAATACCGAGGCGAAGGTGAACCCGCCCCTCCGAACGGCGCGCGACGTGGAAGCGGTGCGGCGGGCGCTGGTCGACGGCGTGATCGACGTGATCGCGACGGATCACGCGCCGCATCATTATGAGGAGAAGGAGCGCGAGTTCGACGACGCGCCGTTCGGAATCAACGGTCTCGAGACGGCGTTCGGGCTGTGCATGAAGGCGCTCGTCGAGCCCGGGCACATGTCGCTGTCGGGACTCGTCGACCGGATGTCGTGCGCACCGGCCCGGATCATGAGGCTCGACACCGGGACGCTGCGGGTCGGCGCCCCGGCGGACATCGTGCTCCTGGATCCCGACGAGCGCTGGAGAGTCGATCCGAAGCGCTTCGCGTCGCGGAGCCGGAACACCCCGATCGCGGGCTGGGAGCTCCCGGGCCGCGTTCGGCGAACGCTGGTCGCGGGCGAGACGCGCTACGCAGTGGAAGAGGACGGATGAACGCGAAGCCGACGAGGGAGGCGGAAGACGCGATGAGCGTGGTTCCTGCAGAGATCCGCGAGCTGCTCGAGCAGCGCGGCACCTACCGGGAGTGGTTGCGCCGGCTGGACGAAGTCGGCAGCCAGTATCGCAACGACGTGGCGGAACGAGTGCGCGCCGACTACCGGGCCCGGCTCGACGGAGTCGGGGAGGAGCTCGAGAAGCACCGCCACGAGCTGGTGTCGACGCTCGATGGACGCCGCGGTCGGCTCGACGAGCTTTCCGAGGCGTTCGAGCGTCGGTCGGCCGAGCTCGAGGAAGCGGAGCTCCGGTTCCAGGTCGGCGAGTACGACGACGCGATATGGGACGAGAAGCGAGCCGAGCTGACCGAAGGGCTCGAGGAGATCGAGGCCGACCTCAACGACCAGCGATCTGCCGTCGAGGAGCTGGAGAGAGTGCTGGCCGAACTCTCGAGTGGCGGCGCGGGCCGTCCGGCCCCGCGGGAGGCCGCGGCGTCGGCGGCGAAGGTCGAGGCCGTGGCCGCGACCGGTCCCGCGATGGCCGAAGCCACCGCCGAAGCCGCCGATGCGGAGAAGGAGGACGCGGGCGAGAGCGGGGAAGCGCCGCGCGAGGAGCCGGCAGCGCCCGAACGGCCCGAATCGTCGGTCGAAGAAGAGGCGGAGGAGCAGGAGGCGGAGCCGATCGCCGCGAGCGGCGACATGGAGCCCGCCGAAACGGAGGATGCCGGGGCCGACGCGACCGCGGCGGCGGAGGCGTCCGGGCCCGAACCGCGGCCGTCCGAGGACGACGCGGTCGAACCCGCACGGGACGAGGACGAGGCGGTCGGCGGGGATGCCGACGAGGACTACATGGACGAGCTGGAGTTCCTCGAGTCGCTCAGCCTCGACGATCCGGACTCGTTCGACGCCGTGTCACGGATGCTCGAGGATGAGGAGGATCGCTGAAGGGCGCGAACCTGGTGCGGCGCCGGAAGCCGGCGCCGGCTTCAGCTTTCGAGCGAGTCGACGTAGCGGGAGAGACGCGACTTGCGACGAGCGGCGGCGTTCTTCGTCACGATGCCGCGCCGCGCCGCCCGGTCGAGCATCGAGGACGCCTGGCGAAACAGGCCATCGGCCTCCTCCGCGGACTCGGTCTGCAGCAGCTTCTTGACCACGGTGCGGATCGACGACTTGATGTCCTTGTTGTGGTCCCGACGCTTCCGGGACTGCCGCAGCCGCTTCTTGGCGCTCTTTATGTTCGGCACTCGTTCTGTCCTTCGATGGTACGGGTTCGCAAAGAGAATCGTAATTCTACCCCCGAACTCGCGGTGAATCAAGCCTTCCGGGCGCGACACGAGGTGACGGCGTGACCGTCGCCACGCCGACCCCCCGCGCGGCGACGCCCCGCGGACGCTCTCCGCTCGAAGGTGTCGAGCCGTTCCTCGTCGAGCTCGAACGCTTCCAGGGACCGCTGGACCTGCTCCTGCACCTGATCCGCGCCCAGGACATCGACATTTTCGACATTCCGATCGCGCGTATCACGAAACAGTTCCAGGCGGCGATCGCGCACGGGCTCGAGGAGATGCCGCTCGAGCGGGCGGGCGAGTTCCTCGAGATGGCCGCGTCGCTGGTCCGGATCAAGGCGCAGCTCCTGTTGCCGCGGCCCGAGAAGCTCGAGTGGGAAGAGGATCCGCGGGCCGAGCTGGTACGGCGGCTGCTGGAATACGAGCACTTCCAGGACGTCGTGCACATTCTCGAGCGCGCCGAGTCGCAGCGGGGCCGACACTTCGGGAAAGGCTTCGTCCAGGATCGTCCGGCGCCGGAGGGGATGCGACCGGAGCTCGAGGTCGGCTGGCGGGACCTGCTGGAGGCCGCGACGCGAATCCCCGAGCCCCCGCCCCCCGTCCGCGTGCGGCCGCCCACGTCGATCGTCACCGTCGAGGAGAAGGTGTCGCTCCTGCGCCGCCTGTTCGAAAAGGCCAAGCGGATCGCATTCGATCGGCTGTTCAAGCCCTGGGGTACGCGCGCCCACGCCGCCGCATCGCTGCTCGCGGCGCTCGAGATGGCGAAGCGGCAGCTGCTGCGAATCGAGCAGGCTTCTCCATTCGCGCCAATCTGGCTCTTCCCGGGCAGCGGCGCCGACGAAGTGGACGCGGCGGCGGAGGATGCCGGAGCGGACGCCGCCGAGGAGCCTTCGTGAAGCCCGAGCAGATCGTGGAAGCGACACTGTTCGCGAGCCAGACGCCGCTCACGCCGGCCGAGCTGGCCCGGGCGGACGACGATCTCACGCCGGCCGGCGTGCGCGAGGCGATCCAGGCGCTGCGGGACGCGTACGAGGCGCAGGAAAGGGCGTTTCAGATCTACGAGCTGGGCGACGGCTTCCAGATCCTCACCCGACCGGAGTTCGCCTCCTATCTCGAGCGCTTCGATTCGGTGCCGCGCTCGCCGTATCTGTCGGGGGCCGCGCTCGAGACGCTGGCGATCGTGGCGTACCGCCAGCCGATCGGCCGCATCGAGATCGAGGAGGTGCGCGGCGTCAGCGCGAGCTCCGTGTTGCGCACCCTGACGGATTGGGAGCTGATCGAGGTCGTGGGCCGCGGCGAAGGTCTCGGCCGACCGCTCCTGTACGGCACGACGCAGACGTTCCTGGACCACTTCGGGCTGAAGGGCCTCGAGGAATTGCCTCCGCCGGAAGAGCTGCCCGTCGTGCTGGAAGGGCTCCAGGACGAGGAAGAGGTCGACGGCTCCGACGACGAGAGCGACGATGCGGCGTCGGACGATCTCGATGCCGACGACACCTCCGACGGCGCCGGAGCCGCCGCGGGCGCAGAAAGCGACGATGCCGAAGGCGAGCCGGCCGACGTGGAGGCATGACCGTGGCCGAGACGGTGAGGATCAACAAGTTTCTCGCCAGCACGGGGGCATGGTCGCGTCGCGGCAGCGAGGCGCTGATCGAGGCGGGCCGCGTCCGCATCGACGGAGAGCTGGTGACGGAGCAGGGTGTCCAGGTCGACCCCGACCGGAACGTGGTCGAGGTCGACGGGCGACGCGTGGAGCCCTCGCCGATCCGGTGGATCGCCCTGCACAAGCCGCCGCGGGTGATCTGCACGCGGTCGGATCCCCGGGGACGTCCGACCGTATATGAGCACCTGAAGCCCGAGCACGAGGAGTTGTTTCACGTCGGGCGCCTCGATTTCATGAGCGAGGGGCTGCTCCTGCTCACGAATGACGGAGACCTGGCTCAGGCGCTTCTGCATCCGTCGAACGAGGTCCGGCGCCGCTATGCGGTCACGACGTTTGGTCCGCTGCCCGACGGCCTCGCGGCGACGCTCGAGGCGGGGGTTCGGCTCGACGACGGGCCGGCGCGGGCCGAACGTGTGACGATTCGGCCGGGCGACGGACCGCGGCAGCACGTGCTCGAGATGACACTTCGCGAGGGCCGCAACCGCGAAGTGCGACGGATGATGAAGGCCCTGGGCATCAAGATCAACGCGCTCAAGCGGCTATCTTTCGGCCCGATCGAGCTGGGACGGCTGCAGCCCGGCCGTTGGCGGTCGCTCAGCCCGGCCGAGTTGCGGGCACTGCGCAAACTGGCGAAACGACGAAAGCGATAAGCGATACATGGATATTCAGGGTCGCACCATCCTCCTTCTCGGCGGTTCGGGCCTCGTCGGCCTGGCGATCGCCCGCGACCTGCTGCCGCACGGGCCGCGCCGCGTGGTGATCGCGGCGCTGCGACGGGCCGAGGCCGAGGAGGGCGTCCGCGAGCTGTCGGCTCACCCGGCGGCGGCGGGGGTCGAGCTCGTGCCGGAGTGGGGCGACGTTTTCCTGCGACCCGGCCGCCGGGACGAGTCCCGACGCGATCTGCTGCGGTCCGACGAGGGCCGGGCCGAGATCCTGGACGACCTGTTCGGCGACCTCCGCGAGGACGACTTCCGCCGCTCCCGGTTGTTCGACCTGATCGACGGATACCGGCCCGAGATCATCATCGACTGCATCAATACGGCGACCGCGATCGCCTACCAGGACGTGTTCAACTCGGCCCAGGGTCTGCGAGAGCTGATCCGCGGCGGCGGTCACCCGACCGTTGCCGACGTCGAGGCGCACCTGACGACGCTCTACCTGCCGCAGCTCATCCGACACGTCCAGGGGCTGATGTACGCGATGCGCTCCGCGGGGACGTTGTTCTATCTGAAGATCGGCACTTCGGGAACGGGGGGCATGGGGCTCAACATCCCGTTCACGCACTCCGAAGAGCGGCCGTCGCCGACGCTGCTGTCGAAGGCGAGCGTAGCGGGCGCCCACTCGGCGCTCCTGTTCCTCATGGGCCGAACGCCGGGCGGGCCGGTGGTCAAGGAGGTCAAGCCGACCGCCGCCGTGGCCTGGAAGCGGATCCGCTACGGCGAGGTGACCCGCGCCGGCCGCCCGATCCCGCGGTTCGACTGCACGGAGGCCCTGCCGCTCGAAGCGGCGTTCGGCGCAGCCGTGGAGGTGAAGGCGACGCCGACCGGCGAGAACCTCGAGTCGGTCTACCTGGACGCCGGGGAGAACGGCCTGTTCAGTCTCGGCGAATTCGAGACGATCTCGGCGCTCGGAATGATGGAGCTGGTGACGCCCGAAGAGATCGCCGACGCCGTGATCAGCGAGCTGCGCGGCCGGCCCACGGGGCGGGAAATCGTCGGGGCGCTCGATGCGGCCACGATGGGCCCGACGTACCGGGGTGGCGCGATGCGCGAGGCGGCGATGGTCTCCATGGAGCGCCTCGAGCGCGAGCATGATGTCCGCTCGGTGGCGTTCGAGATGCTCGGTCCGCCGCGCCTCAGCAAGCTGCTGTTCGAGGCCGAAATCCTGCGTCGCCTGCTCAACGATATCGCTATGGCCTGCGAGCTCGATCCGGCGGACGTGTCGGATCGCGCGGGCCGGCTCCTGTCCGACGACGCGCGGTTGCGTTCCGACATCGTGTCGATCGGGATCCCGATCCTGTTGTCCGACGGCGAGGGGATCCTCCGCGGTCCGACCGTGAGCGTCGAGCCGGATGCCGGCGATACCCGGGCCAGCTGGGCGGACCGGGGCTGGGTGGATCTGCGTCCCGCCTCCTGGTCCGCGTGGAGGCGGCGCTGCGCCGACTTCCGCGAGCGAGTGGTGGAGGCGCCGGGGGCCGAGCATGGATCATCGATCGACCTCGACGTGCGCTCGCGCAGCGGTGAGATCCGGCCGGGCGCCCTGGCTGCGTTCGTGTTCCGATACGAGGATGCCGGGGAACGGATCAAGCGATGAGCGACCCGGCGCAGGGGGAATCGATCGTGGCCGACCGCACCGAAGAGCGCAGCGAAGCCGAGCTCGCCGCGCAGGCCGAGCGCCTCCGCGAGGCCGGGGCGTTCATCCCGGAGGTAAGGGCGGCGGTCGCCCGCCGCGTGGTCGGCCAGGAGCAGATGGTGCAGCGGCTGATCATCGGCTTGCTCTCCGGCGGCCACGTGCTGCTCGAAGGCGTTCCGGGGCTCGCGAAGACCCTCGCCGTTCGGAGCCTCGCCGACGCGATCGACACGACTTTCCACCGGATCCAGTTCACACCGGACCTCCTGCCGGCCGACCTGATCGGCACCCTGATCTGGGAAGAGACGACTCGGCAGTTCGTGCCGAAGAAGGGGCCGATCTTCGCGAACCTCATCCTGGCCGACGAGATCAACCGTGCGCCGGCCAAGGTGCAGTCCGCCCTGCTGGAAGCGATGCAGGAGCGGCAGGTGACGATCGGCGAGGAGAGCCATCCGGTGCCGATCCCGTTCCTCGTGCTCGCGACCCAGAACCCGATCGAGCACGAAGGCACCTACCCGCTTCCCGAGGCGCAGGTGGATCGCTTCATGTTGAAGATCCGCGTGGACTACCCGGGGCGGGAGGAGGAGCGCCAGATCCTGCGGCGCGTGGTGGCCGAGGAACTCGAGCCGCTGCAGCCGGTGGCCACGCCCGAGCACATCCTCGCGGCGCGCGCACTGCTGCCGGAGATCCGCATCGACCCGCGCGTCGAGAACTACATCCTCGATCTCGTGCGCGCGACGCGGGATCCGGCGGCCCACGACGAAGCGCTGCGGGGCTGGATCGAGGTCGGGGCGTCGCCCCGGGCGACGATCTTCCTCGGCCGGGCGGCCAGGGCGCAGGCGTTCATCGAGGGACGGCCGTTCGTGCTCCCGGAGGACGTGCACGCGCTGGCCCCCGACGTCCTCCGGCACCGCGTCGTGATGACGTTCGAAGCGGAAGCGGAGGAGATCACGCCGGATCAGGCCGTCGAGCGCCTCCTCGAGGTCGTGCCGGTGCCCTGATGGCGTTCGGGCTCTTCCGAAGCCGCCGTCCCGCCCCGCCGCCACCCGCGGAGGACGTCGGCGAGCTCGTCCGGCGGCTCGAGATCCGGGCCCGCAAGCTGATGGAGAATCGCGCGCTCGGTGCGTACGACGCCGTGTTCCGGGGCCACGGGATCGAATTCGCCGAGGTGCGGGAATACGAGCCGGGCGATCCGTTCAACGCGATCGACTGGAAGGTCACGGCGCGCGTGGGCCGTCCGTTCGTGAAGCGCTTCGTCGAGGAGCGCGAGCTGAACGTCGTGCTCGCCGTCGACATTTCGGGATCGGCCGGCTTCGGAACGCGGGGCCGGACGAAGCGGGATCTCGCCACCGAAATCGCCGCCCTCCTCGGGCTCGCCGCCACGCGCAACAACGATCGGGTCGGATTGATGCTGTTCACCGACCGGGTCGAGACGTATCAGCGACCGCGCCGCGGCCGGCAGCGACTGCGGCGCCTGCTGCACGAGCTCGTGACGGCGCGGCCCGAGGGGACGGGCACCGACATCGGGCTCGCCCTGCGGACGCTGGGCCGAGTGCTGAAGACGCGCTCGCTCGTGTTCGTGCTCTCCGACTTCCGAGATTCCGGGTTCGGCCGCGAGCTGGCCGCGCTGTCCCGCCGCCACGACATGGTCGGCTTCCGGCTCACGGATCCGGCGGAGCACGGCCTGCCCGCCGCCGGCGTCGTGGAGGTCCGCAATCCGGAGACGGGAGCGGTGGGCGTGCTGGACCTCGGCGACCCCGAGGTCCGACGGAAGCTGGCGGAACGCTCCGAACACCGCGCCACTGCGGCTTCGCGAGCGCTGCGCGGGGCGGGGGTCGACGAGCTCGCCCTCTCGACGGCCCGGCCGTACGCGGCGGAGCTCGCCGCCTTCTTCGCCCGGCGGGCGAGGGCGAGGTTGAAGTGAACCGCCGCGTGGGGGTCCTCGTCGCGGCGCTCGCGATCGCGCCGGTGCGCGCGCCGCTCAGCGGCGCAACGGTGTTCCAGGCGCAGGCGCAGGGACGGGAAGGGGCCGGGGCGCTTCGCGTGGTGACCCGGTTGTCGGCCGATACCGTGAGGGTGGGGGAGCCGTTCACGGTGGGCGTGGTCGCGACATCGGGCGACAGCGTCCAGCTCCCCCGCCTGCTCGAAACCGGTGACGCCTGGGAACAGCTGGAGGTGGGCCGGATCGAGCGGGGCGGCGATGGGGAGGTGCGGGCCTACTACCGGGTGGTCGCCTGGGAGGCCGGGCAGCTGGAGCTCCCCTCGATCGACGTGGCGACCGGCGGCGCGGCCGGGCGCTCCTATGCCGTCCGGCTGCCGGCGCCGTGGGTGCGTACCGTGCTGCCCGCCGATGCGGAGGACGTGAAGCTGCGCGGTCCGCGGCCACCGATCGACGACGGGTTTTCATGGCTGCCGTGGCTGCTGCTCGCCGCGCTCGCGGTCGCGCTCTGGTGGTGGTGGCGGCGCCAGCGCGCCGTGGACGTGGTGGCCGAGGAGACGAGGCCGGCTGAGCTCGCTCCGCGCGAGCGCGCCCTCGCGGCGCTGGCGGCCCTGCGGGAGGACGCGGCGAAGGATGGGCTGCCGGCCGCCGCGTTCTACGATCGACTCGAAGAGATCCTGCGGAGATACCTGGCGGAGGCGCGCGACTGGCCGCCCACCCGGCCGGTGCGGGCGTCGGCCTGGCCGTCGCCGGGGGCGATGCGCGAGCTCCAGCGGCACGCGGTCATGGCGCGCTTCGCCGGCGCCGCGGCGGCCGAAGATCGCCGGCGGGACGACGTCGACACGTCGATCGCCTGGCTGCGGAAGGACGAGGCGGCCTGATGGACGGCCTGCTGATTCCGGCCTGGCCGTGGCTGCTCCTCGTGCCGCTCATCCCGCTCGGCTGGTGGCTGTCGAAGCGCTTGCGCCGACGTCTCGTGTTTCCGGCGCTCGGCGAGGAGCTGCCGGTCCGGTCACGCACGCTCTGGTCGTTGTGGCCCGACGCGCTGCGGGCGCTCGCCCTGCTGCTGGTCGCCGTCGCCCTCGCCGGCCCCGTTCGCTCGGTCGAGCGGGTGGTCGAGCGCTCCGAGGGCGTAACGATCCAGCTCGCGTTCGACATCTCGAGCTCGATGCTGGCCGAGGACTTTCAGCCCGACAATCGGATCGCCGTGGCCCGTCGGGAGGTGGCTCGCTTCGTCGAAACGAGGAAGGCGGACAGGATCGGCCTGGTCGCCTTCGCCGGGGAGGCTCTCACCGTCGTTCCGGGGACCCTGGATCACGACGTCGTGCTGCGGGCGGTGGAGAACCTGAACGTCGGGCAGCTCACCGACGGTACGGCGATCGGCACCGCGCTCGCCACGGCGGTCAATCGGCTGCCGAGGGACGAGGAAGGGTCGCGCGTCGTGGTGCTGCTGACCGACGGAGACAACAACCGGGGCGTCATCGATCCGCTGGACGCTGCGGCCGCTGCCGCGGCGCTGGGCGTACGGGTCTACACCATCGGGGTCGGGCGCGACGGCGTCGTGCCCGTCCCGATCGGACGGACGCGGTTCGGCTACCAGTACGCGAACATGGAAGTGACGGTGAACGACGAGCTGCTCGGCGCGGTGGCCGATCGCACGGGCGGCGTCTACTTCCGCGCCACCGACCCCGAGGCGTTGCAGCGGATCTACGAGCGGATCGACGAGCTGGAGACCGCACCGCTGCGCGAGGAGAGGTACACGGAAACCGCCGCCGTACGGCGCGAGCTGGTGATCGCGGCCCTGTTCGCGCTCGTCCTCGAGCTGCTCGGGGCGGCCGGCCGGGCGCGAAGGACGCTGGCGTGAGCTGGCGCGATCTGCTCGACCCGTGGACGGCCGGTCTCCTGGCCGGGCTCGTGGCGCTCGTTCTGCGGTCGATCGCCCTCCACCGGGCATCGGTGGACCGGGCGGCGATCGGAGACCCCGAGCTCCTGGCGCGGATGACCGCCCCGGTCGGCATCGGCCGGCGCATCGCGGCCGCGCTGCTGCTCGCCGCCGGCGTCGGGCTGACGGCCGCCGCGGTGGCGGCGGGCGGATTCCGGGAGGAGGCGTCACGCAGCGAGGGCGCCCGGTTCGAGACCGTGCTGGTCCTCGACGCGTCCAATTCGATGCTCGCCGAGGACGTGGCGCCCAGTCGGCTGCGGCTCGAGCAGGCGCTGGCCCGCCACATGGTAGGCCAGCTCGCCGGGCGGATCGGCGTGGTCTACTTCGCCGGGTCCGGATACGTCCTCTCGCCGCTGACCGACGACCGCGCGGCCACGCTCATGTTCACCGAGTCCGTTCACCCCACCAACGTCGGCCGCGGTGGCACTTCGATCGTCGACGGCCTCGAGCAGGCGCTCGTCGTGCTGGCCGGCGGCCGGTCCAGCGCCGTGCGCTCCGTCGTCGTGTTCAGCGACGGCGAGAGCACGGTCGACGAGACGGCGCTCGACGTGGCGCTGGAGCGCGCCCGCCGGGCCGGCATCCCGATCCACGCGATTGGCGTCGGCACCGCCGAGGGGGGACAGATCCCGTTGCCGCGGGACCGGGGCGGTCAAATCCGCCTCGAGACCACGCCGTCCCCCGACTCGATCGCGCCGGGCACCGACACGGGTCCCGATGCCGCGCGCCGCTGGCTGCGCGACCAGGCGGGTCGGGTCGTCGTCACGCGGCTCGACGAGGCTTCGCTGCGGCACATTTCCGGGGCCACGGGTGGGCTCTACGCCGCGGGGCCCCGCGCAGCGGAGGCCCTGCTGGCGCGGATGCCGGCCGGCGGCGCGCGCGCGCCGGTGTCGACCGCGGCGCTCAACGGCCTGCTGCTCGCCGCGTTCCTCTGCCTCGCGCTCGAGGCCTACGTCGTGAGGCGGGCATGATGCGCCGGGTCGGACTCGGGGCGCTGATGACCGCCGGAACGGGCGCCACGCTCGCGGCGATCCTCGGCCTCGTCCTCGCCGTCCCGGCCTCGGCCCAGGAAGCGCGGGGAGCCGCGGCCGTCTACGAGGACGGCGGGCGCGTCGACTCGCTGCGGTCCGCCCTGGGCTCGGAGCGTCTCGAGGAGCTCCGGCGGGAAGCGGCGTCGCGCGGACAGCCGCGCGACTGGTACGACCTGGGGGCGGCACTGTTGCTGAGTGGCGACTGGGAAGGGGCCGTCGAGCCGCTCGAGCGCGTCGCCTCGGCCGGGGACGGGGAGATCTCCACCTCGGCCACCTACAACCTGGGAGTGGCGCAAGGCGTCGGGGCCCGGCCGCGCGAGGGGCAGGGCGCCGGGAGCCCCGGGGCCGACGCGATACGCACCGGTCTCACCCGGGCCCGCGACGCCTTCCGCCGCGTGTTGCGCGCGGACCCGGACGCGGAGGACGCACGCTGGAACCTGGAGGTCGTGAACCGCTGGCTGCGGAAGATGGGGGGCGGCAGCGGCCAGTCCGCCGGGGGCGGCGGGCAGCAGGGCGACCGCGGCGAGCGGCGCGAGATGACGCCCGAGGAGGTCGAGCGGTTGCTACGCGCCGCGGCCTCCGAGGAGCGCCGGGTGCAGGAGGATCGCTTTCAGAAGAGCCGGGCCCGCGACCCCGTCGCCGAGCGGAACTGGTGAACCGCGGGGCCGGAAGGCCGGCGGTTCTACCGCGGGCCCCGAGGCCATAGCTTATCCGCATGAACACGCCCGCGTCCGAGCGGGTCCGCCTCACCCAGTACTCACACGGCGCCGGCTGAGCGTGTAAGCTGGGTCCGGAGGACCTGAAATCCCTGCTGCATCTGCTGCCCACGGGCGGCGACGAGAACCTGCTAGTCGGGCTCGAGTCGCCGGACGATGCGGCGGTGTACGCCCTCGATTCGAACCGGGCGCTCGTGGCGACGCTCGATTTCTTCACGCCGGTCGTCGACGACCCGGAGGACTTTGGCGCGATCGCGGCGGCCAACTCGCTGAGCGACATCTATGCGATGGGTGCGCGACCCGCGCTGGCCCTCAGCGTCCTCGCGGTGCCGGCGACCGGCTTCCCGACCGAGGTCACGGGCTCGATCCTGCGAGGCGCCGTTCATGCTTGCACCGAGGCGGGTGTGGTGATCGCCGGCGGCCACTCGATCGATGATCCGGAGCCCAAGTTCGGGCTCGTCGCCCTGGGCTTCGCCCACCCCAGCGAATTGCGCCGCAAGTCGGGAGCTCAACCGGGCGACGTGCTCGTGTTGGGCAAGGCGCTCGGCACAGGGATCATCTCGACGGCGATCAAGCGGGACGCGGCCGACCGTCCGGCGATCCGCGCGGCCGTTCGTTCGATGCGCCAGCTGAACGCGGAAGCGGCGGCCATATCGGCAGGGCATGATGTCCATGCCATGACGGATGTTAGCGGCTTTGGCCTCATCGGTCACTTGAGAGAGATATGCGACGCTTCCGACGTCTCGGCCCGGATCCTCGCCGGCGCACCGCGCCTGCTGCCGGACGCGGAGATGCTGGCCGCCGAGGGGTTCGTGCCCGGCGGCACGCGCCGCAATCGGGACGCCGTCGCCCTGGTCACCGACTGGGAGGACGGGGTGTCCTCGACGATGCGCGACTTGCTGTGCGACGCGCAGACGTCGGGCGGGCTGCTGGCGGCGCTGCCGCCGAGCGATGCCTCGGCGCTGGTCGCGGAGTGGGAGGCGGCCGGCTATGCGTCGGCCGTGATCGGCCGGATCGAGCCGCGCGACACGGCCACCATCGTCGTCGAGGCGTGAGACGCCCGGCGATGTGCACGACGACCCAGACCGAAGGCAGAGGACGATGACACTCGCACCCGCCGGCCCGTTCGCTCGCGACACGGAGCACCCGAATCTGCTCGTGACCCGGCATCCGCTGCTCCAGCACAAGGTGTCGCTGCTGCGCTCCGTCGACACGTCGAAGAAGCTGTTCAAGGAGCTCGTCGACGAGATCGCCCAGCTCCTCGCCTACGAGGTGACGGCCGACCTGGCGACGCGTCCCCGCACGGTCGAGACGCCGCTCGAGACGATGGAAGGCGCGCGAGTGGACGGGGCCAACATCGTCGTGGTGCCCGTCCTGCGGGCGGGCCTCGGCATGGTGGAGGGCATCCTCCAGCTGATCCCCACGGCCCGCGTCGGCCACATCGGCCTGCAGCGCGACCACGATACGCTCGAGCCCGCCGACTACTACTTCAAGGTGCCGCCGGGCCCGGAGAAGAGCCTCCACATCGTCACCGATCCGATGCTCGCCACCGGGGGCTCCGCGAGCGCCGGCGTCTCCTTTCTCAAGGGCCGCGGGGCGAAGGCGATTCGGCTCATGGTGATCGTCGCCGCGCCGGAGGGCGTGCGGCGCATGGCCTCGGATCACCCGGACGTCCCGGTTTACGCCGCCGCGCTCGACCGGGAGCTCAACGAGCGGGGCTACATCCTGCCCGGGCTGGGCGACGCCGGCGACCGGCTGTTCGGGACCGAGTAGCGCAAGGGACTCGACTTCCTCTCCAGTTTGGACATCTGAGCAGTCGTTCATACGTTATGCGCATGAACGACGACGCGCTGTGCGACGTCGAGTTCGTGCACGAGGAGGCGGTCAACGCCGTCCGCGAGGCGCGACACGACGACGAGGACATCGACCGGCTGGCCGACATGTTCGGAATGCTCGCCAGCTCCACCCGTCTGCGGCTGCTCGAGGCTCTGGCGCTCCGCGAGCTCTGCGTCTGCGATCTTGCGGCGGTGGCCGGCGTCAGCGAGTCGGCCGTCAGCCATCACCTGCGCCTCCTGCGGCAGCTGCGCATCGTCCGCTTCCGCAAAGAAGGCCGCATGGCCTACTACCGACTCGACGACGACCACGTGGCGGAGATCATCGACAGCG
>JASFRN010000018.1:0-33904 GCA_050114915.1 Gemmatimonadales bacterium
CAACGAGGCCGCCGCGGTCGCGGTCAGCGTCGTCTATCCCGAGAGCGATCCCGGGATCCGCGCGCAGCTCGAGGAGCTCGTCGCGGGTCTCGAGGGCGTCTCGCGCCTGTTGATCGGCGGGGCGGGAGCGGCGAGCTATTCCGGGGCCCTCGTCGGACCGCACGTCGAGCGGTTCACCGACCTGGACGCGGTGCGCGAACGGTTCGCCGCGGCCTGACGCGAGGCTTTCTCTCTCTCAGTCGAGCCGGAGCTCGCCCTGCGTCTCCGCCAGGATCGGCATCCGGCGCTCCCCGACCAGTTCCGCCACGCGCTCCACGTACGGTTCGACGTCGAACTTCCGGCGGGTGCTGGAGGACTTCAGGGGCCGCAGCTTCCCGAGCACGGGGCCTTCGCGGAACGCCCGGTCGTGCAGGCCGAAGCACCAGAGGATGTTCCCGTACGTGTTCGGGTTGCGGCCGTCGAGCGCGTAGCGGTGGTGCATGCGCACCATGAAGGCCTGGGCCGCCTCGTAGGACGGGGTCCAGCGAAGCACGTTCTTTCCCCACAACATGCGCAGATAGCCGTGAAACGTGCCGGTCGCCACGAGCTCGCGCTGCGCGGCGTTCCACAGGCCATCGTGCGTGTCCCCCCGTTCGAGCGCCGCGGTCTCGTAGGTCGGGTCGCGCTCGTCGCCGGCATGTTCGGCCAGCGTCTTCTTCGCCCAGTCGGGCAGGGGGTCGAGCGTCCGGTGGTGCGAAACGGGCGTATAGCGGCAGAAGTTGTAGGCGAGCTCGCGCCGCACGACCAGCTCTTCGAGGAAATCGTCGACTGCCTCGTCGTCCGCGTCGGCCAGCAGCACGTCGCGGGCGATCTCGGTCGCCGAGAGGCAGCCGAAGTGCAGGTACGGGCTGAGCCCGCTGGTCGCCTCGCGGCCCGGATCGCTGCGGTGCGCCGCGTAGGCGTCCAGTCGCTCGTCGATGAACCGAGCCAGGCGCTCGCGCGCCGCCCGCCGCCCACCGCGGTGCACGAGCGACGGGAGCACCGAGTGGTCGATCTCGCAGCTCGCCACGAGCTCCGCCAGTCGCTCCTCGTCGGCTTCGGCCAGGTTATCGAACAGCTCGTCGGCCACGGGGAGCGCCGGCGGCGTGCGATCGCGCAGCTCGGGCGACGGCTCCGGCACCAGGAACTCGGGGATCCGCCGATGCAGACGCGGGCGGATCGTGTAGGCGGCGTACTGCCGCTCGGGAATCACCTCGAGCGGGACCAGTCCGTTCGCGTCCACGGCCTCGACCGGCACACCCTCGTCGGCGGTGAGGTAGAGCAGGGCCTGCGTGACGCGCGGCAGGATGAACGTCGGAAAGTCGTCGACGACCACCCATGCCGCGGCGCCGGCCAGCTGCGCGGCCACGGGAGGCGGATCGGCCCCGGCGCGGCGGCGCAGGTGGAAGCGGTACGAGATGCCCCGCTCCGCCAGGTCCAGCGCCACGTCGCGCGCCGATTCGAGGATGAAGGTGTGGATGCGGTCGTTGGCCTCGGGATAGTCCGGGTTCAGCCCCTGGTACACGAGTAGCGGCAGGCCGAGGCGGTTGGCGCGCCGGATCGCGTGGTCGAGCGCGGCGTTCTCCGCGCCCCGTTGATACATCTGCATCCAGTAGAGGACGTATCCGCCCCCGGGTCGGGGCCGGCCGCCGCGGAGCGTGCGCACCCGGATGTCACGCGAGGAGGAATCGCCCGTCGGCGCGCCCTCGCGAACGGCGTCGCGATACGGGATGAAGCTGTAGCTGGCCACGCGGGATGCTAACGGCGAGCCGGGGCCGTCGCACGGCGGGTCGCCACCCGCTCAGGGGACACCGCGCCTCAGAATCGCGAGGAGGTGAGCTCCACGTCCGCCGCGGCCCAGGCCTCCCGGAACCGGGCTCGTACGGACTCGGCGTCGGCCGTCCGCCCCTGCGCCTCGAGGCTGAGGGCGAGACCGAACAGCGACCATCCGTTCTCCGGGAAGCGCGCCAGGTCTTCGCGGTAGGCCGTCTCCGCGGCCTCCGCCTGTCCGGCCTCGAGCAGCGCCCGGCCGAGAGAATGCCGAATGGGATAGAACCAGGGCGGCGGCTCCCGGCGGGCCATCGCGTCCTCGATCTGTTCCGCCCGCCGGAACCGCTCGGCGGCGACCGCCGGTTGTCCGGCTCGCAGCGCGATTTCGCCGGCCAGCGCATGGGCCGCAATCGACAGCACCGGGTTCGCCGCCTCGTCCCCGGCGGCGGCTTTCGCGGCGGTCCGGGACGTGTTCCGGAGCTGTCCGAGCAGCGCCCGGGCTTCGTCGCGTCTCCCGAGGGCGGCGAGCGCCGTGCCGTGCGCATATCGATGCATGGCCGTGGCGAGCTCCAGGCAGGTGTCCGGGGCGGGAAGCCGCAGGGCCTCCTGCCAGTCACCGAACGATACGAGCGTGAGGAGTGGCAGTACGAGCGCGTTCTGGGCGGACGGAACGCCGCGCGCCACCTCGATCGGAGTGTTCGACGCGGCCTGGCGGGCGGCGGCCAGGGCTTGCTTCCTGTTCCCGGCCATCGTCGCCGTGAATGCCGCGAGTTGCTCGTCGGGCAGGTCGTCGGCTCCCGCGGTGTCGCGGTGCTTGCTGCACGCCCAGGGAAGGAATCCGGCCGCCAGCAGGGTGGCGATCGCCAGGGGGCGTCCGATCTCGTTCATCTTCGTGCGACTCCGATGTGGGAAGTACGGCTCTTCGTCTTCCCATGCGCAGCGAAGGCGAGACGGGTGACACGGCGTGTGGAACGAGCCGGCGCGTGCGCCGGCCGGGCGTCAGTGGAGTCTGGTTTCCAGGAGTACCTTGATCGTGACGTCGGGGGCCAGGACCACGGTTTCGGCCCAGCGGCCGCTGCCCACGTCGAAGTCGCGCCGGTCGACCACGGCTTCGGCCTCGAAGCCCGCGATCATCTGCCCTTCTCGCTGCACGTCGCCCTCGAGCTCGCGCATGCCGAGCAGCGTGACCGCCAGGTCGACCGGCCGGGTGACGTCGCGGATCGTCAGATCGCCGTGGACGACGAACTCCGTATCGGAGATCCGTTCCACGGACGTGCTCTCGAACGTCAGCCGTGGATAGGCGTCGACCTCGAAGAAGCTCGGCCCCCTCAGATCGTTGTCGCGCCGATCGTTGCCCGTGTCGACGCTCGATGCGTCGATCGCGACGCGGACGTGGCCTGTCTCGGGCGCCTCGGGGTCGAAGCTCAGTTCGATCTCGTAATCCCCGAACTGGCCTTCCACGGGGGTGAAGAAGTGACGCACGGAGAATCCGACCCGGCTGTGGCTTCCGTCGACTTCCCAGGTCGGCACGTCGCGAGAAACGGCCGACACCTCTTCCGCCGTCTGGGCCGAGAGCCTCGCGGGTGCGATCGCCACGGAAGCGAGCACCGCGAGCGCGGCCAGCTGGTATCCCCTTCTCATCGTCCTCTCCCTCCGTCGCCGTACGGCAGTGCACCCGATGCGGATTCACAACCCTTTCGCCCCGTGCAGGTTCCGGAATCCACGGCGTTCCGGTCGACCTGGCCCTCGACACGCGCTATTCTTCCGACATGTCTTCCCTCTACCGTCCGACCGCCTCCTCGGTCGCCGTCGCCACCGTCTTCGCCGCCGCGCTCGTCGCATGCGGGCCGAAGGTGGAGTCCGTCGACACCGCCCGGGTGGTCGAGCGCGACCGGGACGCCCGGGTGCTCGTGTTCGTTCGCGACGTGGACGGAATTCCGCGGTGCCCGTGGGAGGTGCTGGGAGAAATCGCCGTGAAGCCGGGCTGGACGGCCGACGAGGGCGGACGGCGCCGCGTGGAGCGGGCCGCGGCGAAGCTGGGCGGCCACGCGGTCATGGTGGACGACGATGCCGACGAGAGCGCCCGCGTGCTGCGCTTCTTCGATCCGCTCTGCAATCCGCTCGACGACGACTGAGTCGGCCGGCGGAACGTTGGCCGCGCATGGCCGCCCATCACTACTATTCCCGCATGTTCGATCATGAAATCCGCCGCATCGCGATCAACACGGGCGGGGGCGACGCCCCCGGCCTGAACGCCGTCATCCGAGCTTCCGTGCTCGCCGCGCTCGGCGAGGGCTGGGAATGCTTCGGGATCCGCGACGGCTACAACGGCATCCTGCGGCCCGACGCGTACGACGAGGGCGGAGTCGTCTCGCTCGGTCCGCGGGACGTGCGGGGCATCACCCATCTCGGGGGGACGATACTCGGCACGACGAACCGCGGCGATCCGATCGCTTACCCGGTGCAGCGCCCCGACGGCACGTGGGAGAAGATCGACCGCTCCGAGGAGCTGGTTCGGAAGATCGAGGAGGCCGGGATCGACGCCGTCATCGCCGTCGGCGGAGACGGCTCGATGCGGATCGCGAAGCGCCTGGCCGACCACGGGCTTCCCGTCGTCGGGGTGCCCAAGACGATCGACAACGATCTTGAGGAGACCTCGGTCACGTTCGGATTCGACACGGCCGTCACCTTCGGCACGGAGTGCATCGACCGGCTGCACACGACGGCGGAAGCGCACGAACGACTGATGGTCGTCGAAGTGATGGGGCGCTATGCGGGCTGGATCGCGCTGCACGCCGGCCTGGCCGGTTCGGCCGACGCCATCCTGATCCCCGAGATCCCGTACGACCTCGAACGGGTGGCCGAGAAGATCAGGATGCGCGAGGCGCAGGGGCAGCACTTCTCGATCGTGGTCGTCGCCGAGGGTGCGCATCCGAAGGGTGGCGAGCGCTCGGTGATCGAGGCGTCGTCGGATCACAGCGAGCGCCTGGGCGGGATCGGGCATCGGGTCGCCGGTGAGCTGGCGGCGATGACCGGGAAGGAGACCCGCACCGTGGTGCTCGGTCACCTCCTGCGGGGCGGCAGCCCGACCACGCGCGACCGGATCCTGTCGCTCCGTTTCGGAGCCGCGGCCGTCCGCGCGATCAAGGATCGCTGCTTCGGGTGCATGGTGGCGCTCGACCCGCCGGACGTACGATACGTGCCGCTCGAGAAAGTGACCGGCCGGATGAAGCTCGTCCCGATCGACTCGGACACCGTGCGCACGGTGCGCGCGCTCGGCGTCAGCCTCGGAGACTGACGGACCAACCAGCACGGAGGCCTTCCATGACCGGGGGTTCGCCGCGTCTCCGCAAGGAGCTCGGTCTGTTCGACGTCTACGCGATCAGCACGGGCGCCATGTTCAGCTCGGGCTTCTTCCTCCTGCCCGGACTGGCGGCTGCGCAGACCGGTCCGTCCGTCGCGCTCGCCTACCTGGTGGCGGGCCTGTTCATCCTGCCCGCGATGTTCAGCGTGGCCGAGCTCTCAACCGCGATGCCACGCGCCGGAGGGGCCTACTACTTCCTCGACCGGTCGCTCGGCCCGCTCGTCGGGACGGTCGGCGGGCTCGGCACCTGGCTGGCGCTCGTGCTGAAGAGCGCTTTCGCGCTGGTGGGGATGGGCGCCTACCTGCGCATCTACTTCCCCGGTATCCCGATCGAGCCGCTGGCCCTGGGGCTGACCGTCGTGTTCGTGCTGGTGAACATCGTGGGCGCGAAGGAGACGAGTGGGCTCCAGCGCGTGCTGGTGACCGCGCTCGTCGCGATCATGGCGTTCTTCATCGTGCAGGGGCTGGCCGCGCTCGGGTCGGGAGGAGCCGCGGACATCGGCGACCGCTTTTCGCCGTTCCTGGCCTTCGGCTTCCAGGGCTTCATCGCCACGGTGGGATTCGTGTTCGTCTCCTATGCGGGCCTGACCAAGGTGGCCAGCGTGGCGGAGGAGATCCGGAACCCCGACCGCAACATCCCGCTCGGCATGGTGCTGTCGCTGCTCACGGCGGCGGTCGTCTATTCCATCGGAGTGGCGATCATCGTGGCCGTGCTCCCGCCCGACGAGCTGCGGCACGACCTCACCCCCGTCGCGACCGCGGCGCGGGCCTTCTTCGGCTGGCTGCCGGGGGGCGCGGGGGTCGCGCTCATCGTCGCCGCGGCGATCGCCGCGTTCGCCTCCACCGGCAACGCGGGGCTGCTCTCGGCTTCACGCTACCCGCTGGCCATGGCCCGCGACCACCTGGTCTCGGAACGGTTCGGCCGCCTCGGCCGCTTTCGCACGCCCACCTTCGCGATCGTCGTGACGGGGCTGCTGATGGCCGCCTGCATCCTGTTTCTCGACGTGGAGGGGATCGCGAAGCTGGCGAGCGCGTTCCAGCTGGTGCTGTTCTCGCTCCTCTGCCTGGCCGTGATCATCATGCGCGAAAGCCGGATCGCCGGGTACGATCCGGGGTTCCGCTCGCCGTTCTATCCGTGGATGCAGATCGCCGGCTTCGTCACGCCCTTCTGGCTCATCGCCGAGATGGGCGAGCTGGCCGTCGTGTTCACGCTCGGGCTCGTCGCCCTGACGATCTGCTGGTACTTCGCCTATGGGCGGCAACGGGCGACCCGCGCCGGCGCGATCTTCCACACCTTCGCCCGGCTCGGCGAGCGGCAGCATGCCGGCCTCGACGCCGAGCTGCGGGGCATCGTGAAGGAGAAGGGACTGCGGGCCGAGGATCCGTTCGACGAGATCGTGGCCAGGGCCGCCGTCCTCGAGCTCCCGGCGGGCGCCTCGTTCGACGGTGTGCTTCGCGAAGCCGCCGGCCAGCTGGCGCGCGGCTCGGGTCTCGCCGCCGGAGCCTTGCTGGCCGGTTTCGAGGACGAATTGCGCGCGGGCTTCATGCCGGTGGCCCACGGCGCGGCCATTCCGCATCTGCGGGTCGCGGGCGGGCTCCAGCATCCGCGGATGCTGCTCGTCCGTTCGCGAGAGGGCGTCCGAATCGAGATCGGTCCGGAAGAAGCCGGCGAGGGGGCGCGCAAGTCCGAGCTCGTGTACGCGATCTTCTTCCTGCTCAGCCCCGAGGACGAGCCCGGCCAGCATCTTCGCCTGCTCGGACACCTGGCGACGCACGTCGACGACGAGGGGTTCGTCGAGCGCTGGCTGGCGGCCGGCGACGCCGACGAGCTGCGCGCCACCCTGCTGCGGGAGGAGCGCTCGCTGATGGTGCGGCTGGCCGATCCCGGGCCCCTCGCCGATTGGGCCGGGCGGCGGGTGCGCGACCTGCAGCTCCCGCGCGACCTGCTCATCGCTCTCGTGCGACGCGACGGGCACGGGATCATCCCGGGTGGCGACCTGGAGCTCCGGGCGGGGGATCGGCTGACCGTGATCGGAACGCCCGAGGCCGTGCGCGACTTCGCCGAGCGCTGCGGCCTGTCCCGCTCCGATCCGGAGGGCTGACCCGACCCGATGGAGCCCTTCGAGTTGAGCCCCGTCTATCAGTTGCTCGTCGCCGCGGCGCTCGGTCTGCTGGTCGGTCTCCAGCGCCAGCGGGCCGCGAGCCGGGTGGCGGGCATTCGCACCTTCCCGATCATCGCCGTGCTCGGCGTGTTCTGCGGGATGCTGGGCGGGCCCGAAGCGCCGTGGATCGTGGCCGCGGGCCTGCTCGGCGTCGCCGCGCTGACGGTGATGGCGAACGTCCTGCGGGCCGAAGGCGGCGAGTACGACCCCGGCATGACCACGGAAGTGGCGATCCTCGTCATGTACGGGATCGGCGTGGCCATCACGCGCGGTTTCGTGCTCGAGGCGGTCGTCGCGGCGGCGGGCCTCGCGGTGCTCCTGCAATTCAAGGGATCGCTGCACGCGTTCGCCCGGAGGTTCGGCGAGGCCGAGTTCGCCGCGCTCATGCGGCTGGTGCTCATCGGGCTCGTCGTCCTGCCCATCCTGCCGGATCGCGCCTACGGGCCCTACGAGGTCGTGAATCCGTTCGAGATCTGGCTGATGGTGGTGTTGATCGTCGGGATCAGCATGGGCGGCTACGTGGCCTTCAAGCTGCTCGGCGCCCACATGGGAGCGATTGCGGCCGGCGCGCTGGGCGGGCTGATCTCGAGCACCGCGACGACGGTGAGCTATGCCCGACGCAGCCGCGAGACGCCGCGACGGGGCGCGGCCGCCGCCCTCGTCGTGGCGCTCGCCTCGACGGTCGTATTCGGCCGCGTCCTCGTGGAGGTGGCGATCGTGGCGCCCGACGTCCTCGGCGCCACGGCGGGTCCGATCGGCGCGATGCTCGGGCTGATGCTGCTGATCAGCGGCGCACTCTACCTGTTCGGCATCGGTCCGCGGGACCTCGAGGTCGAAGACCGGGAGCCCCCCTCCGAGCTCGGTTCGGCCGTCGTGTTCGGGCTGCTGTACGCGGTCGTACTGCTGGGCGTGGCATTCGCCGAAGATCGGCTCGGGCAGCGGGGGCTCTACGGGGTCGCGGCCCTGTCGGGGCTCACCGACCTGGATGCGATCACCCTGTCGACGGCCCATCTCATGCAGGCCGCGCGGCTCGACCTGGAGACGGGGTGGCGGATGATCCTCGTCGGCGGTCTGTCGAACATCGTGTTCAAGGGCGGCGTGGTGCTCGTGCTGGGAAGCGGCGGGATGAAACGCCGCGTGGCCGTGGCGTTCGCGGCGGCGCTGGCCGGCGGCGCGGCGATTCTCACCTTGTGGCCGGCCTGACCGGATCGGGTCGCGCCGTGCCACCCGGCTTCGAGTCACGGGACTGGCCGCCATGGACTCTCCATCCTAGGTTGCGCCGCGATCCTCCCCGCACAGAGATCGAGTCGCATTCAGCGATAACGTCCATACTGATCCGAGTCTCATGAAGACGACTGCCCTCGTAATATCGATGGCGCTGTTCGTCGTCCTGGGCGCCCCGCTCGTGTGGGTGGTCTGGGAAGCGGTGAACAAGCTCCTCACCGGCCATCCCGGTGACGTCCACTGGGCGCTGACGCTGCCGGCGCTGGCGCTCCTCATCGTCCTGCTCTCGCTGCTGGGCCGCTCGACGGCGAAGCTGGGCCGGACGACCAACGACTGAAGGAGAGGACGATGTCCGACGTCCCCCCTGACTCCCCCGAGACCGCGGCGGCCGAGCCGCCCCCCGCGGCCGACGAGCCGAACGTGCAGGGCACGCTGTTCATCATGCTCCTGTTCCTGATGCTCCTCGTCGGCTTCTGGATCCTCATGTACCTGCGACTGCTGGAGGTCTGATCGTGGCCAGCCGCGTACACCAGGTCGAGCGCGCGTTCCTCTGGCTGGGCGCCGCGATCCTCGTGGCGTTCCTGGGCGCCCTGTTCTTCGCGTCCATCGCCATGGGCATCAACCTGCCGGGCAAAGTGGATCACGGGATCATCGATCCCGCCCAGGCGCGAACCACGCCGCCGTTCGACAACCCCGGCGTGTTCGCCAACGACGACGGCGGCTACGACGTCGTCCTCCGCGGTGAGATGTGGCGCTTCGTTCCGGCCGACATCGTCGTTCCGGTGGGCAAGGAGATCACGTTCATCGCGACGTCGCCGGACGTGATTCACGGCCTCCACATCGAGAACACGCGCATCAACATGATGATCATCCCGGGCCAGATCGGTCGGAACAGCTACACGTTCGACGAGCCCGGGGAGCACCTGATCATCTGTCACGAGTACTGCGGGCCGGCGCATCACACGATGCACGGGCAGCTCACGGCGGTTCCGCTGGACGAGTTCGAGGCCCGACAGGCTGCAGAGGCCGCCGCAGGGGAGGCCAGATGAGCGCGACGATCGCATCGAGGGTCCCGGGAGAGAGCGTGGTCGCCGACCCGTCGGGGTTCGAGTTTCCCGAGGGCCAGAAGCGTCTCCTGCGCTGGACGATGTACATCGGCTTCGCCGCCCTCGTGGCGGGCGTCGCCCACGGGCTGGCCCAGGCGCTGTCGTACGCCGGCATCGACATCCTCCATTACTTCCCGAAGCTCCAGTCGTATTACCAGGGCCTGACCGTCCACGGCGTCGCCAACGCCCTGGTGCTCACCTTCGCCTTCTCGAACGGGTTCCTGCCCCTGCTCACCGCACGGGCCTGCAACCGGCCCCTGTACGGAAAGCTCGTCACGGCGACCTTCGGCCTGCTGGTCGCCGGAGTGTTGTTCGCGGGCTACGCGATGGTGACCGACCAGGCGGCGGTGCTCTATACGTCGTACGCGCCGCTCCAGGCGCACTGGACCTACTACTTCGGCCTCGTCCTCGTCGTGTTGAGCACGTACGCGGCTTCGGCCAACGTCTACTTCACGGTCCGCGCGTGGCGGAAGGAGAATCCGGGAGAGCGCGTTCCGCTGCTCGCCTTCATGTGCGTGACCACCTACGCGATGTGGAATCTCGCGTCCCTGGGGATCGCAACCCTGTTCCTCGGATTCCTGCTGCCCTGGTCGCTCGGCTGGCTCGGCGGCATGGACCCGTTGTTCGATCGGACCCTGTTCTGGTTCACGGGCCACGCGATCGTCTACTTCTGGCTGCTTCCGGCCTACATCTCGTGGTACGCTCTCGTGCCGAAGCAGGTGAGCGGAAAGCTGGTCAGCGATCCGCTGACGCGGCTCGTGTTCATCATGTTCCTGCTGGTCTCGGTGCCCACCGGGTTCCATCACCAGTACACCGATCCGGGAATCAGCACCGGGATGAAGGCCTTCCACCTCGTCATGACGTTCGGCGTGTTCTATCCGAGTCTCGCGACGGCGTTCAGCGTCGTGGCGGCGCTCGAGATCGGCGGCCGCAAGCGCGGGGGAACGGGCCTGCTGGGCTGGATCAAGAAGCTCCCGTGGGGCGATCCGTCGGTGGGGGCGCAGCTCCTCGCCATGCTCACCTTCGTGCTGGGGGGCATCACCGGCCTGATCAACGCCAGCTACATCGTCAACCAGCTCGTCCACAACACGGCGTGGGTGCCCGGCCACTTCCACATGACGGTGGGGAGCGCCGTAGCGTTGTCGATCATCGGCATCGCGTACTGGCTGGTGCCGTATCTCACGGATCGCGAGCTGTGGGGGAGGAAGCTGGCGGTGGCCCAGGGGTGGATCTACTTCGTGGGCGTGCTGGTCTTCGCGCGCGGAATGATCTCCGGTGGTCTCGAAGGCATGCCGCGGCGCACGTACATGGCGAAGGCGACGTATACCGGCGAGGGCTGGGGCCTCGCCGGGGCGCTGACCGGGATCGGCGGAAGCCTGATGACCCTGTCGATCGTCCTGTTCTTCGTCGTCCTCCTGATGACGATTTTCTTCGGGAAGAAGGGGGCGGGGCCGAAGGACATCCCGGCGGCGGAGACGCTCACGGGGCCCGCGTCCACCGGCTGGCAGACGAAGCTGGACAACTTCTGGCTCTGGTTCGGCGTCGCCGTGCTTCTCGTGGTGGTAGCCTACGGTCCGTTCATGCTGACCTACCTGCCGCCCCACCTGACCTCGCCGGGCTTCATGTTCGGCTGAGCAGGCTCTTCACGACGAACCACGTGTTGGCCGGCCGTTCGGCCAGCCGGCGCATGTACCACGGGAACCAGTGCGTCCCGTAGCTGACGAGCACCCGCACCGCGTGACCCTCCGACGCGAGCTGGCGCTGGAGGTCGCGCCGGATTCCGTACAGCATCTGGATCTCGAACGCGTCCCGCTCGAGGCCGCCGTCTCGCGCCAGGGTCTTCACACCCTCGATCATCGCCGCGTCGTGCGTCCCGAACGCCGCGCGCACCCGCGAGTCGCGGGCGACCGCCTCGAGCAGCTCGCCCGCCCGCTCGAGATACGCTGCGTCCACGTCCGCCTTCCGCGGCCACGCCACGTCTTCCGGCTCCCGGTAGGCCCCCTTCACCAGCCGGATCATCGGCTGCAGGGGCAGGAGGTCCGCCAGGTCCTGTTCCGTGCGGTACAGGTAGGCCTGCAGGCAGAGGCCCACGTTCTCGTGGTCAGCGCGAAGCCGTCGGTAGAGCTCGAGGGTGTCGTCCACGTAGCCCGAGGATTCCATGTCGATCGCGACCAGGCGTCCCGCGGCGCCGGCCCTCGTGACGACGTCGCGCAGCCCGGCCTCGGCGATCTCCAGCCCGAGGTCGAGGCCGAGGTGTGTCGGCTTCACCGACAGGTCCGACGGGAGGCCCGCCCCGGCGATCGCCTCGATCGCGGCGGCGTAGGCGTCGGCCACCGTCATGGCGTCTTCCGGCGTCTCGACGTTCTCGCCCAGCAGGGTGAGGATCGTGCTCATCCCATCGGAACGCAGCTGCCGGCTCGCGTCCACCGCGTCGGACAGCTCCTCGCCCGGCATGAAGCGCTTCACGGCCCGTTGCACGGCCCGGCGCTCCGACATCTGGCGTGCCAGCCAGGGGCTGACGGAAGCGCGGAGAAGGATGCGCCGCGCGAGGCTCATCGCGCCGCCTCGACCGGAACGCGGCGGCTCAGTGCTTCCTCTGCGCCCGCCAGCCCCGCCCCGACGTCCACGTCCGCCCCCTCCGCGCGCAGCGCTTCGCCCAGCGACGCGATCAGCCGGAGCACGTTCCACGGCCGGCAGGCGTGGCCCATGCACCCGATCCGGAAGATCCGTCCCGCCAGGTCGCCGAGCCCGCCGGCGATCTCGATCCCGTGCTCGGCCAGTAGCCGCCGGGTCACCCGCTTCGCGTCCACGCCGTCGGGCACCGTGACGGCGTTGAGGCTGGGCAGCCACCAGGCGTCCTCGGCCAGCATGTCCAGCCCCATGGCGCGCACGCCCGCCTTCAGGCCACCCGCCACGTGCCGGTGGCGCGCCCAGCGCTGCTCGATCCCTTCCTCGGCCACGAGGCGCAGCGCCTCCCGGAGGCCGTAGATGTTCGTGATCGGCGCGGTGTGGTGGTACGAGCGTTCGGCGCCCCAGTAGCCCTCGAGCAACCCGACGTCGAGGTACCAGCTGCGCGCGGGCTCCGTCCGCTCCCTGATGCGCTCGAACACCCGATCGGTCAGGGTCAACGGGCTGGCGCCCGGCGGGCACGAGAGGCATTTCTGCGCGCCGGAGTAGGCGACGTCGATCTTCCAGTCGTCGACCTCGAGCTCGACGCCCCCGAGCGATGTGACGGCGTCGACGATGACCACGGCGCCATGCTCGTGCGCCATCGCGGTGAGAGCGGCGACTTCGGGCTGCAGGACCCCGGTGCTGGTCTCGGCGTGAACGAAGCCGAACACCGATGGGCGGTGAGCCTCCAGGGCCGCCCGCACGTCGTCGGGATCCAGCGGCCGGCCCCACGGCGCGTCGACGTGGACGACGTCTCCGCCGGCCCGCCGGGCCATGCTCTCCATCCGCCCGCCGAAGTAACCGTTCGTGGGAACGAGCACCGTGTCGCCGGGCCGCACGACGTTGGCGAACGCGGCCTCCATCGCGGCGGAGCCGGTTCCGCTGACGGGAATCGTCCAGCGGTTCCCGGTGCGCAGCGTGTAGCGCAGGAGATCCTGCACGTCGTTCATCAGGGCGATGAAGGCCGGGTCCAGGTGGCCGACGAGCGGCGTGCTCATCGCCCGGAGGACGCGAGGATGCACCTCGCTCGGGCCGGGGCCCATGAGCAGGCGTTCGGGCGGATTCAGGGCTTCGGTGCGAGGCGGCTGCATGTCGGGTCGCTCTCGGAGTTGGCGTCGGTGATGTGCGGGCTGGCCAGCGCCACGATAGGCCGGACGACGGCCGCCGGACAATATGCCGAATTGGCCCGGATAGTTCTTGCAGGGTGCGGAAACATGCTCCGAATCGCCGCGGCGCGCCTCCCACAGGTTGCCGATGCGCATGCTCCACGCCGCCGGCGACCGGGGGCCGGAAACGCCGTGTCGGGTCGCGTAAATGCCTGATCTTCCTCGTTTTCGGCGGTATTCGGCCTCGCGAACCCCGTTCGGAAAACCAGGTCGGCAGGGGACCGGCGCGGGAATGTCCGCTATCCGGGCGCTGGTCCGCGACTTGCTCGATTCAGGTGTGCCGGAACCGACCGCGGACCGAGCCGCGGACCGGGCCGGCGTCACGCCGGAAGGGAACGAAGAGCGAGCAAATGCGGCAGTCGAGACTCTCAGAACGCGGGTTCACGCTGGTGGAGCTGTTGATCGTCATGTCGATCGTCAGCCTGTCGCTGCTGATCGCGAACAGCTCCTACACGACGTTCCGCGAGTCCGCGACGCTGAACCGGGCCGCCCGGATCGTCGCCGCCGATGCGGCGCTCGCCCGCAGCTATGCGATCCGCAACCGCACGACCGTGTCGCTCGTGGCCGACGAGGCGAATCAGAGCTACGAGGTCCACGACGAGTCCGGCACCGTCTATCTGTATCGTCAGTTCGACGCGGCGTCCGAGATGAAGCTCGAGACGCTCGACGTCAAGCTGTCCGGCGATTCGTTGTCCTTCAACAGCCGCGGCCTCATGAGCAGTGGATCCGCGACGATCGACGTGGGCCGCAGCGGCGGTATGCGACGCGTAACCCTCAACGCCATCGCCCGGTGGCAGATCGAGCAGCTGTGACCATGCACCCTCGCCCCGGCGATGCGCTGCGCCGAGCGCTGCGCGACGAAGACGGCTTCGGCCTTGTCGAGACGATGATAGCGATCACGATCCTGGTGATCGGGCTCCTCGCCGTGAGCGGCCTGTCTCTCGCGACCGCGGCCCAGGCGCGGATCGCCGATCTGCGAAGCGATCAGATGTCGGCCGGCCAGGCGACGCTCGAGTCGATCCGGCAGATGGACTTCGCCGACGTCGATTCCCGCGTCGACACGGTCACGGCGGGAGGTCGGACGTTCTACGTGACGAGCACCGTCACCGAGCTGGGCTCCCGCGCGAAGCAGGTGTCCGTGTCGGTCGCTCCGGCCGCCGCGGGGCTGACGACGCGCAGCTTCGACACAGTGATTCAGAACCCGCGCTCGCTGCCCGCGAGCCCGTGACGGGGAAGGAGCCTGCCGTGAGACACACGACGCGGATGACCGACGAACGCGGGTTCACCCTGGTCGAAGCGCTGGTCGCGCTGACGATCAGCGGGATCATCGCCACCGCCCTGGTATCGCTGCTCACCGCGCAGACGCGCTTCTACAACCGTACCGACGACCAGATGTGGGCCGAGCAGACGGCCCAGGCGACGTTCGACCTGTTCTCGGCCGAAGTCCGTGGTGCGGGTGCCGGGGACCTGCTCGCGGCCGAGGCCGATTCGGTGACCTTCCGGTTCGACGTGCTCCGCGCCGTCGTGTGCGACGCGCCCTCGAGCGACGAAGCGACGGTTTACGTCTACGAACGGACCACGAACGCGAACCTCACGGGGTCGTTCGTCGGGATCGCGGCGTCCGGCCCGTACGAGGAGACGTTCGAGTACGCCGACGACTGGAATCCGACCCCCGCCGCCTCGGGTGCCGGCCCGAAGGCGACCTGCCTTCTGGCCGGCGCTCCGGCCACCGGCGCCTCGAGCGATTACCTGACGCTCGACGGGTGGTCGTCGAACTTCCCGAGCGACGCACCGGACGTGGGCGGGCTGGTGCGGGGTTACGGAAAAGTGACCTACAAGCTCGCCGCCTCGACCTTCTTCGAGAGCCGTACGGCGCTGTGGCGCGGGACCCAGGAGATCGTGGGGCCGTTCGAGAACGACGCGGCGTTCTCGTACGTGATGGAGGACGGCAGCGTGGAGTCGAGCGTCTCGTCGTCGGACTTCGACGAGGTGGTCGCGGTCCGCATGACCGCTACGACGGTCGGTGCGGGCGCCAACCGGTACGACGTGACGCGCCCGGTCGACTTCGAGGTGCCCTTCCGCAACTGACGCGACCGCGGACGGCGCGGCGTCAGATCTGCTCGTGCCAGCTGCCCGGCACCACCGCCATCCCACCGCCGTCCATGATCTTCTGCGAGGCGAGCTTCACGTAGCAGGAGTTATAGAGGAACTTCTTGTTCCCGTTGCCGATGTCCGACGTCGGCACGCTCTCGCCCAGCAGAATGTTGAGACCGGTGATCATGCCGCCGGTGATCGTCTGGTAGCCGTTGCTCGTCATGTAGCCGCCGGCGAGGATCAGCCCGTCCCACTCGAACGAGCCGCTCAGGGTCACGTTGTCCGAGATGATGATCGTGCCGCGTCCGCTGTACGAGGGGTCGAGCGTCGCGTTTCCGTCCACGAAGATCACCGGCCACTCGTCGGAGGGCAGCGAGCTGAAGTCCGGCCACGCGTCCGGCGGGACCACGTAGTCGGGGTCTCCGCCCCCGTCCTCGTGCAGGCTCTCCCAGTTGATCCCCGTGTTGTTCAGCAGATCGGTGCTGGTGGGCGCGTAGTCGATCGAGTCGGGCACCGTGCTGCCGCCGCTCTGGCTGTAACCCGAGGTCGGCACCGTCACGCCCGCCACGTCGGCGCCCGGCGCCTGCGGGCAGTCGGGATCCGTGAGTGACGCCAGGTCGTGGCCGCTGATCGTGCCCGATCCGCCGTTCTTCGTGAGCCCGGTACCCGACGCCAGCGCGGCCGTAACGACCACGGGGGTGCCCGGCTTGTAGATCGCGAGGGCGCTCACGGAGCGCTGCGTCGTCGCCCCGCCCGGGGCGGTGTGCGTCGCCACCGCTTCGATCCGGTACATGTCCTCGCCGCCCGCCAGCGTACCCATCAGGGTCGGCGTGACGGTGACGGGAACGGATCCGATCGTGTAGCTCTCGGACGAAGAACCGTCGTTCGTTTCGCCCATGTAGCGCTGCAGGCCGGCGTCGGCGGCGTAAAAGGCTTCCGTGCTCGCCTGGAGGTTCTCGCTCTGGCGCAGGTCGTTGTCGGTGAGCGTGAGTCCCGCCGCGCCGAGCACGGTGAGTCCCACGAGCACGACCAGGACGATGAGGAGCGCCGAGCCCCGCTCGTCGCGGCCTCGTCGAGTACTGCGATCTTGCGTCATCGATCTTCTTCTGCTGCGGTCAACGGCTGCGCGTCACGGCTCGGACGGCCGGACGACCCCGCCCCGTGACCTGCAACTGCGATACCAGTCCCGCGCCGGCGCCTAGATAGCCATCATAGCGTTGTGATATATACAGATACGATCTTTTCCACGCCGCCGGGCGTTGCGGCCGCTCGACACCGTGTTTCGCCCCGATCGGCAATTAGTGCGGCAAAGCGAAGCACGGTCGGGCCATCGGCTTTGCGTTTTCCGCCGCGGCTGCCGATTCTCCAGCGACGCGATCGCGGGTCCGGCCGCCGACCGGGAGGAATCCTTTCTGGCCATCGCGGTGTCTCATTAGAGTGTGAGGGGTGGATGGGAGGCCGGGCCTGCCGGAGCGCCGGATCCCCGCAACTGTTGCCGTGGCCATAGCGTGTCTGACATGGGTGAGTTGTTTCGACAACTGAAAGAGAAGCACCTGTTCCGCACGGCGGTCGTCTACGCCGGTGGCGCATGGCTCATGCTGGAAGCCACGGGCTTCTTCGTGGACACGTACGCCCTGTCGCGGCACATCATCGACGTCGTGGTGCTCCTGGCCGTGCTCGGATTCCCGGCGGCCCTGATCATCTCGTGGTTCCACGGCGAGAAGGGCCGTCAGGACGTCGCCCGAAGCGAGGCCGCGTTGCTGCTCGTCCTCGCCGTGCTCGCGGCGGTCGGCACCTACCGGATCACCACGGCGAGCGAAGTCACGGCGAACCGGTCGGGCGGGGCCGCCGCACCGTCTTCCGTGCGCACCGCCTCGGAGGACCTCGGAGCGCGCTCGATCGCGGTCATCCCGTTCACCAACGCCACCGGTCTCGACAGCCTCGACTGGATCGGATCCGGCGTCTCGGACATGCTCACCACGAGCCTCGCCCGCTCCGGCGACATGCGAGTGGTCAGCCCGCAGCGCCTGTTCGAGCTGCTGCGGGCGGCGGGCCGCCAGGAGACCGACGTGATCCCCGACGACGTGGCGATGCAGGTGGCGGGCGACGCCGGCGCGCACCGCATGGTCCGCGGATCGGTGCTGGGAACGCTGGAGGACCTGGTGCTCGACGTGCAGCTCATCGACCTCTCCGACGGCACGGTCGTGGCCGGCGACCGCCTGCGCGGCGACGACGTGTTCACGATGAGCGACTCGCTGGCCGCCTGGGTGTCCGGCGCGATGTACGAGGAGCGGCCGCCCCAGCTCGCCGACGCCGGCTTTCCGCCGACCCGGCCGCCGCTCGCCCTGTCGGGGAATCCGGAGAAGCTGAAGGAGTACTCGATCGCGCTCCGCAACGCGTGGAGCGAGGACAACGTCGATGCGAACTACCGGGTCGTCGATCTGCTCGACGACTGGTCGGGCCGCGAGGGCGAGGTGCGCAGCGCGCTCGAGCGCATCGTGAAGGTCGATCCGAACGACGTGCGGGCCCTGCGCGGACTCGTGCGCGTGGCCGCGGAGCAGGAGGACACGGCGGGCCTCGACACGCTCATCCGTCGCTACGAAGCGGTCGAGACCGACCCGGGACGTGCGCGAATGACCGTCGCGCGCGCCTACGAGCGAGTCGGCGAGATGGACCGGGCGCGCGAGGAGTACCGGGGGATGATACGCGACGGCATCGGCGGCCACGCCCCGCTCGACCGGATCGTCCGCACCTACCTCGACCAGCACGAGCCGAAGAAGGCACGCGACGAGTTGAAGCGGCTCGGCGGAAACCACGAAGACCTGGCGGCGCGCGTCGAGCTCCTCACGGCGGACACGTACGCCTGGGAGGGCAACTTCGAGGCGGCGATGCAGGGGTACCAGCGGGCCGAGGACATCGGCGCCGCCGCGACCCGTGCCGCGGCGCTCGAAAGTGCGCTCTCGATCCGTTGGGTGCGCGACCCCTCCGATGGTGCCTCCCGAATCAACGGCTCGGTGTGGACCCTGCTCGACCTTGGCCGCGATCACGAGGCGTTGAACGTGATCGAGGGCGCCGAGCACCTGTACGTGGGCGACACCGACCGGTTGCCGCCGGTCGACGTCCACGTGCTGCTGTATGCGCGGGGGCGGGCCCTCGAACTGGCCGGCGCGAACAAGGCGGCGGCCACGGCCTACCGGGAGCTGCTGCAGGACTGGGGCGACGTGGTGGACCAGCTGCCGCTGCTCGCCGACGCCCCGCAGCGCCTGCAGAAGGTGGCGGCGGGATGAGCGGGGGCGGCGAGGTGAACGGCGGCGGCACGCGCGACGCCTACGGCATCGTGCGGGGGGATCGTCCGGACGACGCGCCCGCCTGGCTGATCCAGCGCGCCTCGCGCACGCTCCGCGTGCTCTTCCTTCGCCTCATGGAGCAGCGCTCCGAGGGCGTCACGCCGGAGATGTGGCTGGTCCTGTCGCGCCTGTACGCGAAGGACGGCCAGTACCAGACGCAGATCGCCGACAGCACGTTCCGCGACCGTCCGAATACCTCGCGCATCCTCGCCGGGCTCGAACAGCGCGGCTACGTGCGGCGCGAGAAGGACGACGAGGACATGCGCCGGCTGCGCGTGTACCTGACGGAGCGGGGGAAGGCGTTCGTGCGGGAGGTCGCGCCGATGGCGGCCCGGACGCGCGACAACCTCTACCAGGGCCTCAGTGACGAGGAGCTGCGGTCCTTGCGGGCGGTGCTGCGGAAGATCGAGCGGAACGCGCTCGAAGTCCTGGAAGCCGAGCCGGGCGCCCGCTGAAGCGAGCGCCCGGGCCGGCGGTACGGCGGCTCAGCTGCGGCGGATCGTGATCCCGCCGTTCACCGTCTCGAGCTCGAGACGGTGTCCCCCGTCTCCGATCTTGCCGCGCAGGCGGCGGTTCATGAACCGGCCCTGCACGGTGAGCGGGAAGTCGGACTCGAGCGAGCCGTTGACCGTCGCGGCTTCCACGTCGGCGTTGGCGCCGGACGGAAGCCCCACGGTTACGCTGCCGTTCACCGTGTTGAACTTCAGGTCGCTGTCCAGGTCCTTCTCCATCATCGCCCGAATCGAGCCGTTGACCGTCGAGGCCTCGGCGTTGCCGCCCGACTCGACGTCCACGTCGCCGTTCACGGTCCAGGCCTTCACGCTGCCGTCGATCCGCTTCACGTCGACGTCGCCGTTGACGGTTCCGACCTCGAGGTTCACGCCTGCCGGCACGCGGACCGTGAAGTCGACGCGGGTGTCGTTGTCGTAGTTGCTCATGTGGCTGTCACCCGGCGCGCAGCGGTTCTCCCGCTTGCCGGGCTTGTTCGGATAGATCGCGCAGATCGTCACCCCGCCCGCGTGCTCGACCACGTCGAAGGTCACGTCGTCGGGGTCGCCCTTGCGCCCCTCGGTCTTCACGGCGGTCACCTCGATCTGGTTACCCGAGGCAGCCGAAGCGTCGATCCGCCCGTTGATCCCGCGCACCTCGAGCACGTCGCCGCGATCGATCCGGCCCCGCCATTCGAAATCCTGCGCCCACGCCGGAGCGGCCGTTACCGCGGCGCTCGCCGCGAGGACCGCCGCCACGACCCCACTCCGCATCATCTTCGTCTTCGTCGTCATCTCTCCCCCAGTCTGCAGTTGACGTCCATTCACTCTTCCGTGAGCCGGATCACGCCGTCGAACGAGGACAACTCCATCAGCGCCCGACCCGATCCGAGCGTGAACGAAAACCGCTTCTGCGAGAAGTCGCCCTCGAGCTGAATCGGGATGTCCGACACCAGGTCCCCGTCGAACGTGGCGACCGACACCCGCGCGTTGACGCCCTTCGGAAGCCGGACGCTCAGGTCTCCGTCGTGCGTCGAGATGAAGTACCGCCCGTCGTCGCGGATCGTCCCGGCATAGCTGACGTCGCCGTCCACCACGTTCACCGACACGTTGTCCGAGTCGATGCCGGTGAGCGTCACGTCGCCGTCGACGGATTCCACGTTGAGCGCGCCGCGCGAGTCGGTGATCGTCACCGGCCCTTCTACCGCATGTACGGAAATCTTCCCGTCCGCGTTTCGCACCTCGACCGATCCGTCGACCGCCTGCAGCGACACGTTGCCCTTTCCGCCCGTGACCTCGATCGGCCCTTCGACCGATTGCACGGCCACGTTGCCCTCCAGTCCGTCGACGCGCGCCGCGAGCGTGACGCCCTGCATGGCGACCGACATGGACCGCGGAGCCGTGATCTCGAAGTCGACCTCGGGCATGCCGGCGTCGCGCGGCTCGACGCGGACGCGAATGCTCGAACCGTTGCTGCGAATCGTCACCGGGCGCCGGCCCTCGTCCCACTCCGCCCGGATCCGGATCTCGTCCCGGTTCCAGGTGTCGATGGTGACCGAGCCCTGGTGGTTATACAGGTCCAGGCGACTGCCGGCCGGGACGGCGAATGTCGTATCGACCTGCTGCACGACCGACATAGAGGCCAGCACTGCCGCCGCCATATAGGTGATCATTTCGGTCCTCTCCTCAGGTTCTCGACGCGATCAGCGCCGTCGCATCTTCCAGGAGCCGCAGCTTTCTCGCCTTCGCGCTCGCCAGATGCTGGTTCAGGTATGCGTTGTTCGGATCGTTATCCAGGGCCGTTCGGGCCTGGGCGATCGCGCTGTCGATCTTCGCGAGACTCTCTTCGATCACTCGCGCCGTCTCGGGCTGCAGCACGTCGCGTCCGGCGTCGAGCCGCTGCTCGAGGTCGGCCACGAACGTGGCGTAATTCTGTGTCGTCGCGGCGGGAGTCGTCGACTCCGCCGCCGTCTGCGTGACCGCGGGCGAGCTGCCGGGGTCCGCCGTTCCGTCGGTCAGGCGGCCCAGGCTTACGCCCAGCAGGAGGACGATGCCCGCCGCCGCCGCGAGCTGCGGCAGCGTGAACATCCACCTCCGTCGGCGATCCGGGCTTCTCGCTCCGCGGCCGTCGCCGGAGACCTCGGCGCGCGGTTCGAGGCGGGCTTCGATCCCCGCCCACAGCTCGTCGGCCGGGGCCCGGTGGCGCGGCGCGCTCCGGGCGGCCCGCTTCACGGCCTGGAGCTGCTCGAGGAGCTCGCGCAGCTCCGCGTCTTCGGCCAGGCGCGACTCGAGCGCCGCGCGCTCGGCGCGGCCCAGCTCGCCGTCGATGTACTCCGAGAGTCTGTCGGTCCAGTTCCTGTCCATGGTCCTATCTCACGCGCGAGACGTAGTCCCGCATGACCATCCGGGCGCGGTGCAGCTGCGCCTTCGTCGTTCCCGTCGTCACGCCGAGCATCTCGGCGATTTCACGGTGCTTGTAGCCCTCCATGTCGTGCAGCACGAACACCTGCCGCGCTCCGTCCGGGAGCTCCCGCAGGCCGGCTTCGAACTCCGGGCCCTGCGGCGCGGCGGCCGATTCGCTCGACATCGTGGCGAGCAGCGGCTCGGCATCTCCCAGGAACCGTTCCCGGCGAATCGCCAGCTTGCGCCGCCGCCCCAGCACCACGTTGATCGCGAGGCGGTGCAGCCAGGTCCCGAACGCCGCATCGCCCCGGAACGTGTCCAGCTTCTGCCACGCCCGAACGAACACGTCCTGCGTGACCTCGTCGGCCAGGTCCTCGCCCAGCATCCTCCGCACGAGCGCGTAGATGCGATCCACGTGGCTCCGGTAGAGCCGTTCGAACGCGCGGACGTCTCCATCCGCCGCGAGGCGGGCATCGGCTACGTGCGGTCGGCCTCCCCGGTCGGCCACGGCGATCGCGATCTCCATGCATTGAGTTGGACTCGACGAGCCGTCGAATGGTTGACGGGCCCGTCACGTTGCGCAACGTGCCGGTTCTCGCCATATGTGGGCCGAGCCCATTCTCCGACACCGTACCGCGCAATATATGCCGTTTTTCTTCCACATTCGCTCTCCGGCGACCACGGTGCTGTGCGCCGGGGCGCTGGCGTGCGCGCTCGGCGTGCCGGTGCGGGCGGCCGCCCAGCCCCACGACGACCGGCCGCCCCTGGCCGGGGACGCCTCGTTCGGCCTCACCGTCACCGAGGGCAACAGCCAGACGCTGAGCCTCAATTTCGGCGGCCGGGTGTCGTACACGGCGGCGCAGCATACCTGGGCGTTCTCCACGAGCGTGCTCCGCACCAGGGACAGCGGCGACGTGAAGGCGAACAAGGGAAACCTCGCCCTGCGCTACGACTACGAGCCGAGCGACCGCGTGTACGTGACCACCCAGGTGGCGGCTTCGTACAACCGGCCGGCGGGGATCGAGCGCCGGGTGGCGCCCGGCCTCGGGCTCGGGTACGACGTGATCCGGGCCGACGGCGCGCGCCTGTCGTTCGACGGCGGCCTCAACTGGGTGGGCGAGCGATTCACGGACGCGACGCGCGAGAGCTCCGTATATTTCAAGCTCACGCAGGAATTCCGGTTGCGCGTGAACGAGACGACGGACCTCGCGCAGCGTCTCAGCTACTCGCCGAGGCCCGAGAATCTGAGCGACTACCTGATCCAGGGGTCCCTGACGCTGACCACGAAGATCTGGAAGCTGCTCGGCATCAAGACCGAGATCAGCGACGACTACGACTCGACGCCGTTCGTCGATCCCGACACGGGAATCGCGCGAGCCAGCAACGATCTCACGTTCATCACCGGGTTGAGCGTCAGCTTCTGACCCATACGCCGGAGGGGGCGTCGATGGTGTCCGAGAGCCGCGCCGTGTGGCTGCACACCTTCGGGTGCAAGGCCAACCAGTACGACACCGAGCGCATGCGGCAGGAGCTGGAGGGACGTGGCGCGCGGATCGTCGACGAGGCCGGCGAGGCGGACACCGCAGTGCTGAACACGTGCACGGTGACCTCGCGCGCCGACGCCGCCGCCCGGAGGATGGTGCGGAAGCTGCGGCGCGAGCACCCCGGGCTCCGGGTCGTCGTGGCCGGCTGCTCGTCGGCGCTGCAGGCTCCCGTCTACCGGCGCATGAAGGGCGTGGTCGCCGCCGTCGAAGGGCACGATCCGGTGGCCGTCGCGGCGGCCGTGGCGCCCGAGAGCGCGCTCGCGGCGGCCGACGAAGAGCCGATCGGCGGCGTTCTGTTGCGGGCCAACGAGCGCGGAACCCGCGGCTGGCTGAAGATCCAGGACGGCTGCGACCGGAAGTGCTCGTTCTGCGCGACCCGCCTCGCCCGCGGCGCCAGCCGGTCGCGGCCGGTGGAGGAGGTGCTGGCCGAGGCGCGGCTGCTGTCGGGCGTGCACGCCGAACTCGTGCTCACCGGGATCCACATCGGCCACTACGGCCGCGATCTCGATCCGCCGGCGACGCTCGCCCACCTGTGCGCCCGGCTGCTCGAGGCGCTTCCCGCGGTGCGCTTCCGGCTCGGCTCGATCGAGGCGACCGAGATCGACGACGAGCTCGTCGACCTGCTCGCGACGTCGGGCGGTGCGCTGGCGCCCCACCTGCACGTCCCGCTGCAGAGCGGCAGCGACGCCGTACTGCGCCGCATGCGGCGCTGGCACACGCGCGAGGCCTACAGGGCCCGGGTGCTCGAGATCGCCGCCCGGGTGGCGCCGCTCGGCCTCGGCGCCGACGTCATCGCCGGGTTTCCCGGTGAAACCGAGGCGGACCATGCATCGACCCGGGCGCTCGTCGAGGAGCTGCCGTACTCGTACCTGCACGTCTTCCCATGGTCGCCGCGCGAGGGCACGGCGGCGGCAGCGCTGGAGGACCGGGTGCCGCAGCGCGTCGCCGCCGAGCGGGCCCGCGAGCTACGGGAGCTGGCCGCCGCCGCGGGGCGGGCGTACGCGGCCGGTCGGATCGGTGAGCCCGCCCGCGTCGCCGTCGAGACGGGGGCGGCGGGGCTGACGGGCGACTACCTTCGTGTGCACGTGGCCGGAGAACCCGGTACGCTGATCGACGCCGTCCTGACCGGCACCGCGGGCGCGCTTCGCGCCGATGCGGCCGGGCGGCGCGCGCTCCCCGTGCTGAAGGCCGTCGTCTGACGGACGCCGACGCCGCCAAGTTCGCATCGCAACCCGGAGAGGGCTCCCTGCCACAATCGACGTCCGGATCGTCCCTGGAAAAAAATCTCGGCCTCCGCGACGTGTTCGCGGTCGCTACGGGCGCCATGCTCAGCGCCGGCTTCTTCCTCCTGCCCGGCATCGTGGCCGCGGAGGCGGGGGCCTCCGTCGTGCTCGCCTACGCCGTGGCCGGCCTCCTGGTGCTCCCCGCCATGGTCAGCAAGGCGGAGCTCGCGACCGCGATGCCGAAGGCCGGCGGTCCGTACTACTTCCTCGACCGCAGCCTCGGACCGATGGTCGGAACGGTCGGGGGAATCGGCACCTGGTTCGCCCTGGTGCTCAAGAGCAGCTTCGCGCTGATCGGGATCGGCGCCTACGTGGGCGTCTACTTCGACGTGGCGATCCAGCCGGTGGCGATCGGGCTCACGATTGCTTTCGCCCTCCTGAACGTCGTCGGCGTGAAGGAAACCACCCGGCTGCAGCAGACCCTGGTGTTCGGGTTGCTGGCGGTTCTCGGCTACTTCATCCTCCAGGGGCTGCACGAGCTCAGCGTGCTGGGGCCCGCGGAGGTCGCCAGCACCCGCTTCGCGCCGTTCTTCGGCGGCGGCTTCGACGGGTTCGCGGCGGCAACCGGCCTGGTGTTCGTTTCCTACGTGGGGCTCACGAAGGTCGCGAGTCTCGCGGAGGAAGTTCAGGACCCCGACCGCAACTTGCCGCGCGGGATGCTCCTGTCGCTCGTCGTGGCGACGACGATCTACGTGCTCGGCGTGGCGATCATGGTGGGCGTGCTCGGCACCGGAGAGCTCAGCCACGACTACACGCCGGTGGCGACGGCCGCCCAGGGCTTCTTCGAGTGGCTTCCGGGTGGCGTCGGCGTTGGACTCGTCGTGGCGGCGGCGATCGCCGCCTGCGCCTCGTCGGGCAATGCGGGCATCCTGTCGGCGTCGCGCTACCCGCTCGCGATGGCCCGCGACGACCTGATCTCCGTCACGCTCAGCAAGATCGGCCGTCTGGGCACCCCGACACGCAGCATCGCCGTCACGGCAGGCGCGATGATCCTCGTGATCCTCACGCTCGACGTGGCGAGCGTCGCGAAGCTGGCCAGCGCCTTCCAGCTGCTGCTCTTCTCGATGCTGAACCTGGCCGTGATCGTGATGCGCGAAAGCCGACTGCCGTCGTACTCGCCCGGCTACCGGTCCCCGCTGTATCCCTGGATGCAGATCTTCGGCGTGATCGTGCCGGTGTGGCTCGTGTGGGAGCTCGGCACGATGTCGATCGTGTTCACCGCGGGGCTGATCGTGGCGGGTGCGGTCTGGTACCGGCTGTACTCGAGCGGCCAGGTGGTGCGCGAGGGGGCGATCTACCACGTGTTCGAGCGACTCGGCCGGCGGCGCTACGAGGGGCTCGAGCCCGAACTGCGGCAGATCATCAAGGAGAAGGCCCTCGGCGGCTCGGCGCCGTTCGAGGAGGCAGTGGCCGGCGGGCTGGTCGTCGACCTCGAGGACGACGTGCGGACGTTCGAGGAAGTCACGCGCAGGGCCAGCGATCGCCTGGCCGAGCTGGTCGAGGCGCCGCCCGACGAGCTGTTCGAGGCGTTCGTGGAAGAGACCCGCCTCGACCTGATTCCGATCTCCGGCGGGTGCGCCCTGCCGCACCTGCGGCGCGACGACGTCTCCGAGCCCCACCTGCTGATGCTGCGCAGCCGGCTCGGCATCCCCGGCTCCGACGGTCCGATCCACGCGTTCTTCTTCCTCGTCAGCCCGCGCTCCGCCACGGGGCCCCACCTGCAGGTGCTGGCCCGGATCGCCGGCGCCGCGAGCGACGACCAGTTCATGAAGCGCTGGCTGGCGGCGCCCACCGAGGCCGCGGTGAAGAAGGTGCTGCTCGAGGAAGACAGATTCCTGACGATCGTCGTGGACGAGTCGGGTCCCACGGCGGACCTCGTCGGGCGGATGATCCGCGACACCGGGTTCCCGCGCGGCGCGCTGCTGGTGCTCGTCGAGCGGAGCGGAGTGGCCCTGGTTCCGCGGGCCGACACGGAGCTCGCCGCGGGCGACCGGCTCACCTTCCTCGGCGACCCGGAAGTCATGGCCGAGGTGCGGAGCCGCTTCGCGGGGTGAGTCGGGTCAGCGGCGCCTCGGGCGCCCACCTTCCGGGGAGCCGCCCTCCGGGATGAACACGTCGGTGATCGACGGCAGGCTGAAGGCTCCCGTCACGACGTCCTGCACCCGCACGGCGAGGGCGTAGCTGCCCGGCGGGGCGTCGCTCAGGTCCAGCCGCAGGTTGTGGCGCCCGATGGTTCCCGACATCCGGGTGGTGAACTGCAGCCGGAAATCGAGGTCGCCGGGATCGAGCCGGAGGATCTCGTCCGTCTTGTCGACCGGCGCCATGCGGATCTCCACCTGGTAACGCGTTCCCGGGCGCACCTGGTAGACCTCGAAGTAGGTGTAGATGCTGCCGTCGGCGTTGGCGACGTGCGCGGGGCTGACCTGCAGGAAAGTGACCCCGTCGCGCGTCCACGTTCCGCCGGTTTCCTGCGCGACCGCGATGTCGCTGACCATCGGGAGGCCACCGATCGCCGGCACGTTGAGCGTGTCGAGCAGGTAGTTGCCCGCGTCCGGCCGGTTCGCGTCCTCGACCACCACGGTCAGCGGCAGGCGTCCGGGGGGCGCCGCGAACACGCTGGAGAACAAGATCCCGTCGTCGTCACGGACGGCGCCCTCGGGGATCCGGCGCGTCGGCAGCTCGTGGATCTCCACCTCCGTACCGTTCCGAATCGAGAACCGGCCGCCGGCGACGAGCGTCGGGGTGCCGGCCTCGTCGGGCTCCGCCTGCAGGTCGCCGGCTCGCACGCCCGCCAGCGCCCACACGTGCCAGGTGTGCTGGGACGGGTTCAGGAAGCGGAGCGTCTCCACGCGCAGGCGCACGGTAGGCCGTATGGCGGGCACGTCGGGTACCTGCTCCAGCAGGTTGGCGATGTCCTCGCGTGCGCGGCGCTTCCTGATGTTGTCGTACCGCAGGCGTTCGGCCCGATCGAGGCCCAGCTCCCAGGCGTCCCGCATCCCGAACTGACCGGTCCCGAAGCTCCCGGCTACGTTCCGCATGAGGCTTCGGCGCACGTCCACCGGCAGGTTCGAATTCATCACATACTTCTGGAAGTACTGGCTGCCCGGTGCCGCTACGACCGCTTCCTGGAGCTTGTAGTCCCCGTCGCCCCGGGCGTACTCGGCGCTCATCCCGGCGGCCACCTGGGTGAAGCAGAAGATCTGATAGCCGTCGGGACGCGGATACGGCCAGCAGCGCGCCGGTTCGACCCCTTCCTTGGGCAGGCCGACCAGGGGCCCCTCCTGCAGTCCCACGGGGCTGGCGGCCTCGAACGCGGTGTTCACCCCTTCGGAGCCGTTTCCGAAGAAGCCCTCGTCGGCCTCGGGCGGGCCCATGCGCAGGTAGATCAGCCCCCGGTCGTCGAGCGCCAGGCTGTCGGGGCGCCCGAGCTTGTCCGCCCAGCTCTTCGAGAACCGCGGGCGCGCGATCCAGAACCACTCGCGGGCATGGGCGAGTCGGCGGTAGTGGAGGGCCACCCGCTCGTCGGTCGAGATCGCCATCCGGTTCGCCCGCTCGCTCCAGAATTCGCGTAGCCAGCCGCAGTCGGCGAACTGATCGTCGGGGCCCCTGGACCAGGTGGCGCGCTCTTCCGGCGTGGAGACCGCGAGCAGGTCCTGGCGGACGTCGGGAAGCGCCCCGGCGTCGAGCGTCTCGCATGCCGCCCAGTAGGCCTTCGCGCCCGCCGCGCGGTCGGCGTCCGTCTCCAGCAGGATGCGGGCCCGCTCGAGCCGGGCCAGCGAGCCCGTCTCCGCCGCCGGAATCGCATCGAGGGCCGCGACGGCCGACGAGCTCACGCCCGCCCGCCCCCACAGCCGGGCGACGAGCACCTCGTCGGTGCTCGACGTCGGGAAGCCGGTGAACCGGGCCTCGTCGGCCAGGAGATCGGCGACGGCCGCCGAATCGGGATTGCCGCGGTACGGGTCGAGGGCCTTTGCGATGCGGGGAGGCGCGGTCAGCGAAGAACCGTGGAGCGGGACCCGCTGCGTCTCCTGGGCCGTCACCGTCGCGGGAGCGGCGGCGAGGGCCAGGAGCAGCAGGCGTCTCGCGCTCAACGTCCGGCCGGCCGGCGCGGAATGGTCACCCGGGTGATCGACGGCAGGCTGTAGGCCTTCGTCACCACGTCCTGCACCCGGACCGCCAGGGAATAGTCGCCCGACGGCGCGTCGCTCAGGTCGAGGCGGAGGTCGTGGCGCCCGATGTCGCCCGTCATCCGCGCCGTGAACTGGAGCCGGAAGTCGAGTTCGTCCGGATCGACCCGCAGGATGTCGTCGGTGAGCTCGACGGGCACCATCCGGATCTCCACCTCGTACCGCGTGCCGGGCCGCACCTGGTACACCTCGAAGTAGGTGTAGAGGCTCCCGTCGCGGTTCGCGACGTGAAAAGGCGTCACGTCGAGGTAGTTGACCCCGTCCCGCGTCCAGTCGCCCCCCTTCTCGCGGGCGATGGCGATGTCGCTGACCATCGGGAGCCCGCCGATCGCCGGGACGTTGAGCGTGTCGAGCAGGTAGTTCCCGGAGCTGGGCCGGTTGCCGTCCTCGATCACCACGGTCAGCGGCAGACGGCCGGGTGGCGCCGTGAACACGCTCGAGAACCGGATGCCGTCGCCGTCCCCGACGGAGGCCTCCGGGATGTGCCGCTTCGGCAGCTCGTGGATCTCGACGTCGCTGCCGTCGAGGATGGAGAACCGGCCGCCCGCCACCAGGGTCGGAACGCCGTCCACGCCGGGCGCCGGCGTCAGGTCGCCCGCCCTCACGGTGGCCAGCGTCCAGACCTCCCAGGCTTGCTGCGAGGGATTCAGGAAACGCAAGGTCTCGACGACCAGCCGGGCGGTCGAGCGGATCGCGGGGACGTCGGGCACTCGCTCGAGCGCCGCCGAGATGTTCTCGCGGGTCTGGACCTCGCCGACGTGGCCGTAGTGCCGCAGCTCGACCTGGCGGAGGTCGCGCTGCCAGTCGGCTCCCCCGCCGACACCGGCCGCCCTCCGCAGGTTATTGCGGAACCACGTCTTCGGCATGTTGGAGTTCTGCACGTACTTCTGGTAGAAGCTCGTTCCCGGGTTGCCGGGGATCGTCTGCAGGAGCTTGTAGTCGCCGTCGGCCCGGGCGAAGCCGTCCGCCGAGGTCTGTGCGAAACAGAAGATCCGGTAGCCGTCGGATCGCGGATACGGCCAGCACCGCGTCGCTTCGAGCTCGTCGTCGGAGACGCCGGTCAGGAAGCTGGTCGCCTCGCCGGAGACGTCGGCGACCTGGAACGCGACGTCGACGCCCTGCGCCCCGAGGCCGATGAAGCCCTCGTCGGTTTCCGGCGGGCCCAGCCGCACGTACATGAGCCCTCGATCGTCGACGGCCAGCCCCTCGGGGCGTCCTCGCTTGTCCGCCCAGCTCTCGCTGAAGCGTGGCCGCGGGATCCAGTACCACTCGCGGGCGTGAGCGAGCCGGCGATAGTGGAGCGCCACCCGTTCGTCGACCGAGATCGCCATCCGGTTCGCGCGCTGGCTCCAGAACTCCCGCAGCCAGCCGCAGTCGTCGAACCGCGCATTCGGGCCCTCGGCCCAGTCGGCTCGCTCCTCGGGGGTCGAGATCGCGAGCAGGTCGTCCCGGAAGTCGGCCAGGGCGCTCGGCTCGAGGGTCTCGCAGGCCGCCCAGTACGCGCGCATCCCGGCCGCCCGGTTGGCGTCGGGCTCGAGCAACGCCCGCGCCCGCTCGAGCAGGGCCAGCGACCTGATCTTGGTCAGGGGGATCGCGTCGAGCGTGGCGATCGCGGCGCTCGTCACGCCGGCTTGCCGCCACAGGCGCGCCACGAGGACGCTGTCGGTCGCCGTCGCCGGGAAGCCGGTGGCGAGCGCCTCCTTCGCGAGGAGGCTCGCGACGTCCGACGAATCGGGGAGGGCCCGGTAGGGATCGAGCGCCTGCGCGACGAGACGCGGTGCCGTCAGCGACGAACCGTGCACGGTACGCGTCTGTTGCCCGGAGAGTGCCGTGGGCATCGCGCAAAGAAGCGCGGCAAACACGAGGGATCGCGGGGTACGATACGACATGCTCCCTCCCTGACGGGAAGCCCGGGGGCGGCAGGCGTCTCGCTCTCATGTGGCCGCCGGGACGGTCGTCCCGGCCTCTTACCTCCTGCAACGTCTGCCGGGCCGGGCCCGTTCCGCAAGCTGCTGGCCCGTGCCTTGCACGGGATTCTGGTCACGGAACCCCCGCCGCTCGCGGGGGTCGAAGTTCAGCGAAGGTTGATTCCGACGCGTTTCGTCGTATCATTGAGGAACCATCCGGCGCGCCCGCGCCGGTTTCAAGATGCATCGCTGGGGTTCACCGGTGTCATCCGGGCGTCCGCCGAGGCGGTTCGCACGTGCACCACTCTGAAGGGACCCTCCCTGGCAATAGTGCATTCACCGTACGAAATGGAAGTATTGTGACAGCAGAAGGCTACCTGGGCGTATTAGAGGTCATCAACAACCGCAGTGGCTTCATCCGGCGCCCGCAGGCGAGTTACACGCCGAGCGACGACGACATCTACGTCGGTCAGCGGTTGATCCAGAAATTCGGCCTCCGGACGGGCGACGAGATCGCCGGCGAGGCCGGGAATCCGCCGGGCAACGGCAAGAGCCCGCCGCTCAAACGGATCTACACGGTCAACGGCGTGCCCGCCGAGCAGATGCCGAAGCACCGCCCGCAGTTCAACCGCCTCTCCGCCCTCCATCCCGACCAGCAGCTCAAGCTCGAGTGCGGCCTCACCCGCCGCGGCCAGCCCGACTACACGAACCGGATCATCGACCTGTTCTGCCCGCTCGGGAAGGGCCAGCGCGCAATGATCGTCGCGCCGGCGAAGGCGGGGAAGACGATGGTCCTCCAGGCGATCGCCGAGGGGATCGTCAAGAACGATCCGGACTGCCTCGTGATGATCCTGCTGGTCGACGAGCGGCCCGAAGAGGTCACGGAGATGGAGGCCTGCGGCTACGGCGAAGTCGTCGCCTCGAGCTTCGACTACCCGGCCGACCGCCACGTGGCCGTGGCCGAGATCACGCTCGAGCGCGCCCGGCGCCGCGTCGAGATGGGCCAGGACGTGGTGATCATCCTCGACTCCATCACCCGCCTCGCCCGCGCCTACAACACGACCGAAGAGGGCTCCGGCCGCACGCTGTCGGGCGGACTCGACGCGAACTCGCTCGACAAGCCGAAGCGTTTCCTCGGCAGCGCCCGCAACGTCGACCCCGACCAGGGGGGCGGCTCGCTGACGATCATCGCGACGGCGCTCATCGACACCGGGTCGAAGATGGACCAGGTGATCTTCGAGGAGTTCAAGGGCACGGGGAACAGCGAGCTGCTGCTCAGCCGCGAGCTCGCCGACCGGCGCATCTTCCCGGCCATCGACCTGCAGGCCAGCCAGACGCGGCGCGAAGAGCTGCTGCTCTCCGACGCGGCGCTCGCCTGCTCGCGCGCCATGCGCCGTGAGCTGAGCGGGGTGTCGGAGGTCGAGGCGATGAAGGAAGTTCTCGGGATCATGAAGCGCACCGAGAACAACCAGGCCCTGCTCGACATGGTGGCCGCAAAGATCTGAGTTCCGAACCCATGCCCGACACTCCCGCACTCCCGCCCCGCATCGCGGGGCTGGACTCGTTGTCCCGCAACCTCTGGTGGACGTGGAATCCGGCGGCGCGGAAGCTCTTCCGCCACCTCGGGCAGTCCGCCTGGACGCGGAGCCGCAAGAACGCCGTCGAGATGCTCGGCATGCTCGACCCCGAGCGGCTGACCGCCATGGCCGGCAACCCGCTCTTCCTGCGCGAATACGACGCCGTGATGGCGGAGTTCGCGGACGTGATGGCGGAGCGGCGCTCGTGGTATCGCGACCGGTACGACGACCTCGCGGCCGGCGGCATCGGCTACTTCTGCGCGGAATTCGGGGTACACACGTCGCTCCCGATCTACTCCGGCGGCCTCGGGATCCTCGCCGGCGACCACTTCAAGGAAGGCAGCGACCTCGGCCTCCCGCTCGTGGGCGTCGGGCTCCTGTACCAGAAGGGCTACTTCCGGCAGCGGATCGGGCCGCAGGGCGAGCAGATCGCGATCGACGAGCCGTTCCATCCCGAGAAGATGCCGATCGAGTTCCTTCCGGGACCCGGCGAGCACGGCGAGCACGCGCGGGTCCGCCTCGCGGGCCGCGACGTGCTGCTCAACGCGTGGCGGATCCAGGTCGGGCGCGCGACGATCCACCTGGTCGACACGGATTCCGAGCACAACCACGACGACGACCGCGCCCTCTCGTACCAGCTCTACCGCGGCGACCTCGAGATGCGCCTGCGCCAGGAGATCGTGCTCGGGATCGGCGGCGTGCGGGTGCTCCGCAGCCTCGGCTTCGAGCCGGCCGTGTGGCACGCGAACGAGGGGCACCCCGCCTTCATGACGCTCGAGCGAATCCGCCGCATGGTCGATGCGGGGATGCCGACGGAAGCGGCGATGCGGCGCGTGGCCTCGACGACCGTGTTCACGACGCATACCCCGGTGCCGGCCGGCCACGACGCCTTCCCGCCCGAGATGATGGACCGCTACTTCGAGGAGTACATCCCGAAGCTCGGCCTCGGGCGCGACGAGTTCTACGCGCTCGGCCGCCACCCGAACGACGACGGCCGCTTCCACATGTCGGCCCTCGCCCTCCGCCTGGCGGATTACCGCAACGGCGTCAGTCGCCTGCACGGCGCGGTGGCGCGGCGCATGTGGCAGGGCCTGTGGATCGGACCGGACGCGGAGCTCGCGCCGGAGCCGAGCCGCGGAGGCGCCGATCGCGACGCCAACGGTGACGACGCGGGCATCGAGGCGCCGTCGGCGGCCGAAGTGCCGATCGGCTACGTGACGAACGGCGTGCACGCCCCGAGCTGGGTGTCGCCCGCCTTCCGCGACCTGTTCGACCGCTACCTCGGGCCCGACTGGATGCTCGAGCAGGACGAGGCGGCCCTGTGGGAGCGCGCGCTCGACCTGCCCGACCACCTGGTGTGGGAGGCCCACCTGGCCTGCAAGCGCCGCCTGTCGGACGTGCTCCGGCAGCGCGCGCGGCGACGCTGGATGGACGAGGGGTCCGAGCCGAGCCAGGTCGTGGCGGCGGGCACGATGCTCGATCCGGACATGCTGACGCTCGGGTTCGCGCGCCGCTTCGCCACCTACAAGCGGGCGAACCTGGTGCTCCGCGACGCGGAGCGCCTCGAGGCGCTGCTGCTCGACACGTCGCGGCC
>JASFRN010000019.1:0-33811 GCA_050114915.1 Gemmatimonadales bacterium
GTGGCTGCGGCTCACCCGTAAGGCGCCCGATCGCGTCGTCTGCGTCTCGGACGCCGTGCGCCGAACGGTCGTCGAGCGTGAGGGTCTTTCTGCCGATCGGCTGACCGTGATCCGCAACGGAATCGAGTCGCCGCACCGCCGCCCGTCGCGGGCGGAGGCCCGAGCAGAACTCGGGCTCGAAGAAGAGGACCTCGTCGTGGGGATGGTCGCGAACTTCGACCGCGCCGCGAAGGGCGTAGACCGCTTCGTCGAGGCGATTCCACCTGTGGTCGAGGCAGAGCCGCGGGCTCGCTTTCTCCTCGTGGGTCGTGGGCAGAGCGAGGCGGAGGTTCGAGATCTGGCTCGGACGCTGGGGATCGCCGATCGGCTCGTGTTCGCCGGGTTCCGTCCCGATGTGGAGGTGGCCTACGCGGCGATGGACGTGAGCGTGCTGACCTCGCGAACAGAGGGGCTCTCGATCACGCTGCTCGAGTCGATGGACCACGGATTGCCGGTGGTCGTGACGGACGTGGGAGGGAATCCCGAGGTCGTGGTACCGGGAGAGACCGGAACTCTCGTTCCGCCCGACGACACCACGGCGTTCGCGCGGGAGGTCGTCGCGCTCCTCGGCTCGGCCGACACAAGACGCCGCATGGGCGAGGCGGCCCGGCGGCGAATCGAGTCGGAGTTTCGGATCGAACGGACCGCCGAGCGCTACGCCGCCCTCTACGACGAGCTGCTGGCTGCCTCGCGGTAGGGCTCGAGCCGATCGAATAGAAGGTCGGCCTGCGCACGGCGGCTCAGCTGCGGGGCCGACCGGGCGGCCGGTGGCGGCCGTTCCCCCCGCTCGAACGCCTCGAACCACTCCGACAGCCGCGCGGCCAGGCCTTCGACGTTCGCGGCGCCGACCACGGCGGCTGGCGTGTCGCCCAGCGCACGGCCGGTCGCGCTGTCCGGTTCCGCCATCGCCAGCACCCATGCCGGGTAGCGCAGGTACTCGAACACCTTCGAAGGGATCGCCATGTCGCTGTCCTGCGGCAGGACGACGAGCACCGGGCAGCCGACGAGCCGGCGCGCGAGCTCAGCGCGCGGCAGGAAGGGCGTGAGCTCGAGCAGCTCTTCCACGCCTTCCTCCGCCGCGATCCGGCGCACCTCGTCGGAGGTGCAGCCGTAAAACACGAGCCCGATCCGGTCCGGGCCTGCCTGGTGAACATCCGCCACCTTCCGAACCGCCGCGAACAGGGACCGCGGATCCCGGTCGAGGTATACCGTGCCGGCATGCGCGACCAGGAAGCGTGCGGGCGCCCCGGACTGCCCGGGGCCCGGCAGCGGCTCGTCGTCGTATCCGTTCATCACCGCGAGCATCCGGTCCGCCGCCAGCGGGTACTTCGCCGCCAGGGCGTCCCGCGCCGCGTCGGTGTTCGCGACCACGAGCGCGGCGGAGCTCACGCAGCGGCGCTCCGAGCGTTCGGACAGCGTGTACCAGAGGGGGCTGGCGAAGTGCTCGGGCAGCCGCTGCACCTGGCTCCACGGGTCCCGGAGGTCCATGACGTGGGGAACCGAGAGCGCCTTCCCGAGCTTCCGGCCGGCCTCGTGCGCCATGTGGGGAGGGCCGCACGAAATGACGAGCCGGGTCTGCGGGCGCGCCACGCGTCGTCCGAGGTGAACGGCCTCGCTCGCCCACACCGCGCCGCGCCGAATCTCGAGCCATGCGAAGAAGGCGCGCCGGAGGTCGCCCGCGGACCAGGGCCGCAAGCGGGTCTCGTCGCGAGCCAGCGAGCTCGGCCGACCACTCTGCCCCGACTCCGTGGACGGCGTCCCCCCCGATCCCCGCCCCGCTTCCACCTCCACGTCCCGGCCGGTACCGCGAAGCGATCGCCAGATCCCGTGCAGGGCGTGCTCGAGCCGCCCCTCGATCGGCTCCGGCGCCCGCACCCCGAACACCCGGGTTCCGGCCGGCAGCTTCTCGAGGCGGTCCTCGTCCCGCCGATCGAGCTCCGACGGGTCGAGGGTGAGCACGTCGAGCTCCCAGCCGCGCCGGACCGCGTGGCCGGCCAGCTGCTCCCAGCGCAGCGCGCCCGCCGAGGTGCCGGGCGGAAAGTGCCAGCTGACGAGGAGGAGGCGCGGCCGCGACGGGTCACCGCCGGGCACTTCGTGAAACGGAGACGGACTCACGCGCGGCTCCCCGCTGCCGCGCCCCGCAGACGGCCCCGCACGAAAGCCGTGTGCTTGAGCGCCGGGATCCATCCCGCCGGGGAGCGCACGGCGCGCTGGAATCGATAGCTCGCTTCGGCCAACACGGCCTCTTTCCACATCCAACCCGGCCGCCCGCGCCAGGTGAAGCGTCCTTGAGGCGGGGCGCCGGCGGCCGCGAGCTCGCCCTGTCCCCCGAAGTATCCGCGCAGGTAGGCGATCGACTGGCGTTCGGCGGGCACGAAGTGCCGTACACGCGCGCCGGGCACCCACCATCCCTCGGCGCCTTCTTCGAGCAGGGCCATCAGCACGGCGATCTCCTCGCCGCCGACCATCGAACCGGCCCGGCGTCCGAGGTCGGGATCGTAGGGGTGGCGGAGCTGCGCTTCGCGCCGCACGGCGTAGTTGGCGCCGAACGGCAGCCGGCCCGGATCGGCCGCGAACCGGAAGGGCTCGGGGGAGAGGTCGCGCACCGCGTAGGCGTTCGCCACGAGGTCGAAGTGCTCGCGCAGCCACGCCGGCGGCGTGCCTTCGAACCAGGGTTCGACGGGGCCGCCGAAGAAGATCGCGTGCGGATGCCGATTGGCCGCGTCGCGGTAGGCCCGGAGCCACCCCGGGTCGACGAGCACGTCGTCGTCGGTCCACACGATCAGGTCGCCCGAAGCGACGGCGACGGCCCGGTTGCGAGCGTGCGAGAGTCCCGGTTCGGTCTCCGAGACTGGCACGAGCGGCAGACGTCCGGCGTAGTCGTCGAGCACCCGGGGCGTGTGGTCCGTGCAGTTGTTGTCGACGACCACGAGCTCCCACTCGAGGCCGGCCGGAATCTCGAGCTCGGTCAGGCGTTCGAGGGTCTGCGCGAGCAGGTCCGCCCGATTCCAGGTGCAGATCGCGACCGAGAGGCGCATGGCGGCGGTCTCAGCCGGCGGTATCGGACGGCGGCGTCTCTCGCCGCCCGCCGCGCAGCGCGTCGACGGCCCGGATCAGTCCTCCGGGAACGAGCGATCTGAGCCTGATCTTCGAGGGCAGCTCCATCTCGGGGAAGAGCGACCGGCGGACCTCGAGGAGGATGCGGGTCCGCTCCATGTCCCGGGCGTGGAACGCCTGCAGGTAGTCTTCGATCCAGTATTGCCGGATCTTCGCCGCGACCTGGGCGTGGCGATCGTCCGCCGGGTCCCGGCCGAGCTCGTACAGGACGCGGCGCCGCGAATGATAGACCGAGGCGATCTGGTCGTCGGTCAGCGTCTGGCTGATCTGTTCGGGGTGCCAGCGATAGCGGGCCGTGATCTCGTGCACCGCGATGAATGGGGTGTGCAGCGACAGCCGCAGCCACACGTCGTAGTCCGCCGCGCTGCGGTGGACCGGCGACGGCTGCTGCCAGCCGCCCACCAGGCCGAGTGCGGAGTGCCGCGCGACGGCCGACATCTGGGGCACCGTGTTGTGGCGCAGGCATTCCCAGAATGCATCGGTCGGCTCGGAGTCCGGCAGCGCCGAAGCCCGCCATACCCCTTCGCGGTCCCCGAAGAATTCGACGGCGGAAAAGGCCACGCCGGCGTCCGGGTACCGCTCGAGCAGGCCCAGCATCGTCTCGAGATGGTGCGGCAGCCAGAGGTCGTCGGCGTCGATGAACGCGACGATCTCGTTCCGCACGGAAAACAGCGCGCGGTTCCGCGTGACGCTCGGACCCATGTTCACGGCGTTCTCGAGCAGGCGGACTCCGCCGAACGCGCGAGCGATATCGGCCGTGCGGTCGGTCGAGCCGTCGTTGACCACGAGGATCTCGTCGGGCTGGCGGGTCTGCGCTCGAACCGATTCGAGCGCCTCGCCGAGGAAGGCTTCTCCGTTGTAGCAGGGGATGACGACGCTGACCGTCGGCACGCGTCAGCCGTCGGTCGAAGAGCCCAGGGACGCGCCCGAGCGCACCGCGGAGTCGGCGGCCGACCCGGATGATTCGACCAGGCGCATCCGCGGGTTCATCTGCACCTCTCCGTAGAAGCGGGGTCCCTCCACCTGCACGTGGGCGCTCGGCCCGTTGCCGACGGTCTTCTGCCGCTTGTTGTCCCACAGGCTCGACTCGAGGGCGTACAGTCCGGGCGGCAGGTTCATCTGCAGCTCGAGCTCGAGCTCGAAGGGACCGGCGTCCGTCGGGAGTGGCGCGTCGCAGCCGCGGTTCGTGGTCGTGTACAGGATGCTGCCCGTCTGCGTGGACAGGCACCGCACGGCGAGGCTCAGCTCCTCGTGCGCGCCCGAATGGAGCACGCGGCCCGAGATGCGGACGCGCGCGTACTCGCCGCTGTACACCGGCCGGTCGTCCGCGGGGCGAACCGCGTCGATCCGGATCGGCGCATCCGTATCCGGCGCCGCGTCCTCGCGGTAGGCGCCGCTGGTGTAGGCGGCTACCGCGTCCCGGGCGGGGCCCCGGTACACGACCTCGCCGCGGTCGAGCACGATCGCCTTCGTGCACAGCGAAGCGATCTTGTCCAGCTGGTGCGAGACCACGACGACGGCGAGGTCCTGCTGCGTGAGCTCGCGAATGCGCCCGTACGCCTTGGTCTGGAAGTTCATGTCGCCGACCGCCAGCACCTCGTCGACCAGGAGCACGTCGGGGTTCAGGTGCGCCGCGATCGCGAAGCCGAGGCGCGCGTTCATCCCGCTCGAGTAGCGCTTCACCTGGGTGTCGATGAACTCCGAGATGCCCGAGAAGTCGACGATCTCGTCGAACTTGTCCCGGATCTCGGCCCGCGACATTCCCATGATCGCGCCCTGCAGGAACACGTTCTCGCGTCCCGTCAGGTCGGGGTGGAACCCGGCCGCGATCTCGATCAGGGCGCCCATCCGTCCCTTCAGCTCGCACGAGCCGCGAGTCGGGCGCAGGATCCGCGAGATCAGCTTGAGGACCGTCGACTTCCCGGCACCGTTCGGCCCGATGATCCCGAGCGCCTCGCCCGGTCCCACGTCGAACGAGACGTCGCGCACGGCCCAGAAGTCGCCCTCCTGCAGCTCGTCGTTCGGGCGCCGCCGCCCGGTGATCCGGCGGGCGACGGCCGGGATGAGGTCGCGCAGACTGTCGTGGAGCTCGCCGCGGTGGAATTTCTTCCACACGCCGTCGAATACGATGCCGTGGTCGTAGTTCATGTATTCCTCAGACGTACTCAGCGAAGACGTATTCGAGACGGTGGAACATCACGGTCGCGCCCAGCAGCCCGAACACGGCCCAGGCGGCGCTGTAGGCCAGGAACCAGGGCTCCCAGGCGATCACCTGTCCCCCGTCGCGTCCGGCGATCCACAGGGGCTGCAGCAGGTTGTGGTGCTCGACGATGGACAGCCGGATCCCTTCGAGGATCGGGGCGAGCGGATTGAGCATCATCGCCCACGCCCCGGTCGCCCCGAACATCGCCGGCTCGAAGAACACGGGCGTGAAGAAGATTCCGAAGGTCAGGAGGACCCGCACGATGTACTTCACGTCGCGGAAGAACAGGTTGCCGCACGCGAGGAAGACCCCGACCGCCACCGTGAACAGGAAGAGCAGCGCCGCCAGGAGGGGAACCCAGAGGACGCTCCAGCCGAAGGTGACGCCGAGGAAGGGCAGAATCAGCACCAGGGCCACGGTGCCGATCGTGGAATCGAAGGTCTGGGCCAGCACCGCGGAGACCGGGAAGACTTCCCGGGGGAAGTAGATCTTCGTCACCAGGCTGCCGTTCCCGGTCAGGCTGTTGGTCGCGAAGCCGATCGCGCCGACGAAGAACGACCACGGGACGGACTTCACGGCCACGCCCACGATCTCCTCGGTCTGGAGCTCACCGCCCGAGATGTACGCCATCGCCCCACGCACCAGCACGCCGGCCAGCACCACGAGCGCCGGGAGAAAGACGGCCCAGCCGAATCCCATGACGGCCTGCTTGTAGCGGATGCGGATGTCGCGAAGCGTGAGCTGGAAGAGCAGATCCCGGTACTCGCGGAAATCGGCGATCACCTCCTGGAGGATCTTGAAGACGCCCGGATCGGGGACGACCGCGTTGACGCTCAGCGAGCTCTGTGTATCTGCCTGGGCCATGTTCTTCCGTCGTATCTATTCTCGAACCTGTCGGAGGGGCGGGACGCCGCTCTCCGGGGTGCTCCGAACCGGTGCCGCGCATGGTTCCGATGCAAGAGCAATACCGCTGGACCGTGTTCCAGCGGGCCCCTATAGTATCGCACATCTTCGCCGATGCGACACCGAAGGGCGCGTGTGTGTAGGGCCCACGCAACGCCGCGGGAGAGGAATACATGCGCGGACCTCGTTGGCTTCTCGGCAGGGCACTCGACCTGCGCCTGTGGCGCCCCGCTCATGCCGCCTACGTGTGGCGTCGGGCCGGGCGTCGGGGCGGTGCGCCGCTCGGGCCGGGCGATTCGCGGCGGCGGATCGCGGAAGCCGCGTCCTGGCTGACCCGCGCGCAGGATGCGACCGGAGACGGAGGCGTCGCCGGTCGCTACCGGCTCGACTCGGGCTGGAGCTCTTCCTACCCCGAGACGACCGGCTACCTGATCCCGACCTTCCTGCGCTTGCACGCCGGTGGTCACTCGGGCTTCGAGGAGCGCGCCGAACGGGCCCTCGACTTCCTGCTCCGCCTGCAGCTGCCCTCGGGCGCCTTTCCCGGCGGCGAAGTGGCGGAGAATCTCTCCGAGCCGTCGGTGTTCAACACGGCGCAGATCCTCCACGGGCTCCTGGCCTGGGCCGCGCACACGGGCGATGCGGCCACCGGGGAGGCCGCCGGTAGGGCGGGCGAGTGGCTTGTCTCGGTGCAGGACGAGGACGGCGCGTGGCGGGAGCACGTCTACCGCGGCACTCCCACCACCTACGTCGCCCACGCCTCCTGCTGGCTCGCCGAGGCGGGCCGCCAGCTCGATCGGCCCGAATTCCTGGCCGCGGCCGGACGGCACCTCGACTGGGTGCTCGGCCACCAGGATCCCGCCACCGGCTGGTTCGACCTGTGCGGCTTCTCGGAGGCCGACCATCGGGCGCGGCAGTCGGTCACCCATACGATCGCCTATACGGTGTGGGGCGTGCTGTTCGCGGCCGAAGTGTTGCACCGGGACGACGGGATCGCGGCGGCGAGGCGCGCCGCCGAGGCCATCGGCCGCCGGCTCGCGTCGGACGGGCGCCTCGCCGGCGTGCTCGATCACGAGTGGCGCCCCCGCGCGGACTGGACCTGCGTGACGGGCAACTGCCAGATGGCGCTCATCTGGCAACGCCTGGCGCGGCGCGCAGGGGCGACGGGCGAGGCGGGCGAAGCGGGCGGCGGGGCGACCGCCGATTACCAGTCGTGGGCCCGACGGGCGCTCGAGCTCGCGGCCGGCAGCCAGTCGCTGACCAGCGCCGAGGACGGCATCCGGGGCGGGCTCCCCGGCTCGGATCCGGTGTGGGGCGACTACATCTACGCGGCCTTCCCGAACTGGGCCGCGAAGTTCTTCCTCGACGCCCTGATGAACGAGGAGGACGCGGTGAGTCCGTAGATCGGGGTCGAAGCTCCGACCCATCCGATCGCCCCGGCATGGACCTTGAATACCGTAGTCTCGTTCGACCGTACACGTGCCCCCTGGCCCAGGAATCGAAATATGCCGCCGCGTACCCCCCGCGCGGACCAGCTCACGCCGATCTTCGTGCTCGGCGTGCTCGAGCGCTCCGGCACCAACTTCCTCTCCGACCTGCTGACGCTGCACCCGGACTGCGCTCCGGCCGCGCCGCTGCACGAGGATTTCCTGCATTTCGAGGCCGATCTGCTCGAGAAGTACGCGCGCCGCACCGCCACGAAGTGGCCCGCTCGCTGGAGTCCGTCGGAGACGGGCGCCGAGGACTTGCTCGCGGCCCTGGGGGAGGGATTACTGCGGTACATGCACGCGACCGCCGAGGATTCGTCCCGGCGGCTCGTCGCCAAGACGCCGAGCGTCAAGAACCTCGATCTGCTTCCCCGGCTGTTCCCGGGGGCACCGGCCATCGTCCTGATGCGTGACGGTCGCTCCGTCGTGGAGTCCGGTGTTCGCAGCTTCGGATACGGGTACGAGGAGCAGACCCGGAAATGGGCGTGGGCAGCCCGCGTGATCCGTGATACCGTCGGGACGACGCCGGGTGAAGGCCAGCCGGACACGCGGCCGTATTTCCTGGTGCGGTACCGGGACCTGGTGATGGATCCCGAGCCGCAACTCCGCCGCATCTTCGAGTTCACGGGCCTCGACGCCGACCGTTACGACTATGCGGCGATCGAGCGCCTGCCCGTGCGGGGGTCCTCGACGTTCCGGCCGAAAACCGGAGACCTGAACTGGGAGCCGGTGGCTCAGTCCGAGTCGTTCAATCCCCTCGAACGCTGGCGGAGCTGGACCCGGTCCCGACATGCGCGCTTCAACTGGCTCGGTGGGGCGGAGTTGGAAGCCTTCGGCTACGAGGTGGTCGGGCCTCGCGCGGGCCCGGCGTACGTGCTGCGCAACCGACTGGCGGATGTGAAGTGGAAGCTGTGGCCTGCGCGCCGGGGGCCGCGTCCCGTGGACCCGGATTCCCCGACGCCCGAGCCGTCCTCGCCTTAGCTCTCGGCCATGGCCTAGCTCACCAGCTGTGCGTCGAGGGTGATCTCGGCCTTCATCAGCTTGGAGACCGGGCAGCCGTTCTTCGCGTTGTTCGCGGCTTCCATGAACGCGTCCCGGTCGGCGCCCGGGATCTTCGCCTTGAGTTCCAGGTGCACCGCGGGGATCCCGAAGCCGCCGTTCTCCTTCTCGAGCGACACGTGGGCCGTCACGTCGAGGCTCTCGGCGGTCATCCCGGCATTCCCGAGCTGTCCGGAGAGCGCCATCGCGAAGCAGCCGGCGTGCGCGGCGCCGATCAGTTCCTCCGGGTTCGTCTGCGGGCCGTCCTCGAACCGGTCGCGAAAGCTGTAGGGCGTGTTCTCGAGCGCGCCGCTTTGGGTGGATAGGGTGCCGTTGCCGTCCTTGATGCCGCCGGACCAGTGTGCGGTGGCCTTGCGCTTCATGTTGATCCTCCGATGAGAAGGCGTGGTGTTCAGGGTCGTCGAAAAACGCGCCGCTGCAGCTGCCGTATCGGCCGTGTGCATCGGCGGATACGCAACATATGGGGAGTTCGGCGGGTGCGCGCCGGGAGGACGCGGGGGTGGGGGGTGCTCCGGACCCTCTGAAAATCGATTTTCAGACGGTGGCCGCGGGACCCCTCCTCCCGCCGAGGAGGGGTCCGCGGCACGCCCGTCAGTCTAAACGGCCGATGCGGGTCGCATCAGAGCTCGAAGTCGACGCCCTCGACGGTTTCGCCGTCACCGACCGGGACGCTCACCGGACCGTCGGTGTACTCCGTGCCCCCGATCGTCGCCGAGGCGGACACGTCGTACGTACCGGGCGACAGGAACCACACCGTGTAGGTGCCGTCCGCGGCGGCCGTGGTGGTGGCCGTCGTCGTCTGCATCACCGGCAGGACGAAGGGCAGCGACGTGTCCAGGTCGGCCTGGATCCCCGCGTACTCGGTCTCGTCCGCCGGCGTGGCAGACGTGTACGTCACGGTGCCCGAGATGCTGCCCGCCACGTCGTTGACGGTCGCGCGGAGCAACGGCGTGAACAGGACGCCCATGAGTCCCTGCGGACCGTCCGGGTCACCCTGAAGCACGAAGTTGCGCGACACGTCGAGGTCGACGACCACGAGGATCGTCTGTCCCGAAGCGATCTGGACGCCCGCGGTCTCGGCGTCGCCGTCGGCCGAGCGCAGGTTCACCTTGATGCCCGATTGCGCGCCGCTCGGCACCGGCAGCTCCCGCGTCGTCGTGCCGTCAGCGAACTCCAGCCCGTCGGCCAGTGTGACCTCGGCGGAATTCACCACCAGCCGCAGTTGCGTGTAGGTGCCCGGGTCGACGTCGAGCGTCGCGAGGTCGGTCATGATGCCGTCCTGCAGCTCGAGCAGATCGTGCGTGCCGCCGTCCTCGGTGAGGGTGACGGGCGGGCCGTCGTCGGGGATCAGGCGGATGGCGCCGATCTCCACCGTGGCCGACGCGAACATCGACGTCGGGGCGTCGGTGAGCGCGATCGTCACCTGGCCGGTGCCCCCGGGTGACGTTCCGGAGTCGCCGCAGGCTCCCGTCGCCAGCGTCAGCAACGGAACGGCGGCGAGTGCAAAGAGTGTCGAGCGGTGCTGTGGTCTTTCGTGGTCGAACATCCTGCGTGCCTCCCAGTTGTTGTCGTTGGAGCCGCGCCGAGCGCGGCTTCGAGCTATTCCGCCGGGTGAGCACGTTCCGACTTCCCGATTCCAGACTTGCAAGATATACGCCGTCGTCGGCGGGTCGATCCGGCGCAGTGCGAGGTCTCCGCCCTTGCCCGCGGGCGCGGAATTCCGGACCGTAGGCGTCATGCCACGCGAACGCTACCGGCCGATCGGCGACTACGGCATCATCGGCGATATGCGCACCTGCGCGTTGGTCGCGCGCGACGGGTCCATCGACTGGCTCTGCCTCCCGCGCTTCGACAGCCCCAGCGTGTTCGGGCGCCTGCTCGACGCCGACGCGGGTGGCTACTGGCGGCTCGGGCCCGAGGGCGCGCCCGACGGCATCCAGTACTACGAGCCGCGGACGAACGTGCTCGTCACCCGGTACGAGACCGAGGTCGGGGTCGTCGAGGTCACCGATTTCATGCCGTGCCTGGAGTGGGACCGGCAGCTCGCTTCGCACCACGAGATCCACCGGCACGTACGCGCCATCGAGGGACGCGTGCGGATGGAGTCCGTGCTGCGGCCGCGGTTCGACTACGCGCTGCACGAGACGCACTTCGACCTTCGGCGCCACGGCATCCTCGCCACCGACGGCATCGACGAGGTCCTGACCCTGGCGGGGGACCGCTCCCACGTGTGGCGGATCGACGAAGCGCGGGGCGAGGCGCGCTCGGTCTGCGAGGTCGCGCCGGGCGAAGACGCCTGGTTCGTCCTGCGCTACGACGACGACGAGATCTGGCCGCCCCACGCGTACGAGACGCGCGACAAGCTCCGGAATACCCGTCTCTTCTGGCTCTCGTGGGCCGAGGACCTCGCCTACCACGGGGAGTACGAAGCCCTCGTCGTCCGCTCGGCGCTCGTCCTCAAGCTGCTGTTCTACGCCCCCACCGGGGCGATCGTCGCCGCGGCGACGACGTCGCTGCCCGAGGAGATCGGCGGCCAGCGGAACTGGGACTATCGATTTTCGTGGCTCCGCGACTCGACCTTCACGCTGTTCGGGCTGCACGCGCTGGGGAAATTCCGCGAGCTCGACCGGTACATGGTCTACCTGAAGAAGATCTGCCGGCGGCGGTCCAACGATCACCGCCAGATCATGTTCGGGGTGGGCGGCGAACGGGACCTTCCGGAGCGCACGCTCGACCACCTCGAGGGCTACCGGGGATCGAGCCCGGTGCGCGTCGGCAACGCCGCCGTCCACCAGTTCCAGCTCGACGTATACGGCGAGGTGATGGACTCGGTGCACATCTGGCGGCGCGACCACGAGATGACCGAAGGGATGTGGGCGCTGTCGCAGTCGCTGGTGGCCGATGTGCTGCGGCTGTGGAAGAAGCCCGATCTCGGCCCGTGGGAGGTGCGCAGCGAGCCCCGGCACTTCGTGTTCAGCAAGGTGATGGCCTGGGTGACGCTCGATCGGGCGATCCGGGCCGCCGAGGACCTCGATCTGCCGGGTGACGTCGAGACGTGGAAGCGTGTGCGAGAGGAGATCCACGCCGACGTGGTCGAGAATGGCTGGAACGAGGACGTGGGCGCGTTCGCGCAGCACTACGATACCGACCGGATGGACGCCGCGAACCTCCTCATCGGCATCCTCCGCTTCCTGCCGCACGAAGACCCGCGCGTCGTCGGAACGATCGACCGGATCGCCGAGGAGCTGCGCGAGCCCCGCACCGGCCTCCTGTTCCGCTATCTTACCAGCGACGGCGTGCCCGGGACGGAGGGCTGCTTCCTGGTGAACCAGTTCCAGCTCTCGCAGGCCTACGCGCTGTCGGGACGGGTCAGGAAGGCCCGCGAAGAATTCGAGCGCGGCATCGCGTATGCGAGCCCGCTGGGCCTGCTCAGCGAAGAGGTCGATCCGTCGACTGGAGAGCTCGTGGGAAATTTCCCGCAGGCGTTCAGTCACATCGGGTTGATCAACGCGGCGCACGTGCTGTCGCGCTCGCGGCAGGACGTGCCGGCGGACGACGTGACTATGCTGTCGGAGGATGGCGGATAGATGTCCGGAGACGACAAGTCCTCCCTGGTGGTGGCGGCCAATCGGCTGCCGGTTCGCTGGGATGAGGAGAACGAAACGTGGGAGGCCAGTCCCGGCGGACTGGTGAGCGCGCTGACGCCGATTCTGCAGGAGGCCGAGGGCGCGTGGGTCGGCTGGACGGGCCGCCCCGATCACGCCCCGAATCCGTTCGTGCACGACGGAATCCGGCAGTTCCCCGTCTCGATCAGCGCCGATGAGGTGGAGAATCACTACCTCGGGTTCTGCAACGCGACGATCTGGCCGTTGTACCACCACGCGATCCGGGCGCCGGAATTCCACCGCCACTGGTGGCGGCCGTACGAAGCGGTGAACCGGCGCTTCGCCCACGCGATCGCCGACGCGCTGCGCTGGGAGGGCACGGTCTGGGTGCATGACTACCACCTGCAGCTGGTCCCCGGCTATCTGCGCGATCGCCGCTCCGACGCCTCGATCGGTTTCTTCCTGCACATCCCGTTTCCGCCGTGCGAGCTGTTCGCGCACCTTCCCTGGCGGCGCAATCTGCTGCGCCGGCTGCTCGCGTCCGACGTGCTCGGCTTCCAGACGGAGTCCGACGTGCGCAACTTCGCGGATTGTGCGGATCGGTTCGTGGACGCGCGTCCCGTGGAGGGTGGAGTCGAGTTCGAAGGCCGGTTCGTCCGCCTGCAGGCCGCCCCGATCTCCATCGACACGGGGCGCTTCGAGCGACTGGCGCGGTCGGACGATGTGCAGGCCAAGGCGCTCTCCCTGCGGCAGGAGTTGGGCCCGGACCGGACGGTGCTGCTCTCCGTCGACCGGCTCGACTACACCAAGGGCCTCGGACACCGGTTGAAAGCGCTCACCACGTTCTTCGAACGGCGGCCCGAGACGGCCGCGCGATGCGCCGTCCTGCAGATCGCGGTCCCCACCCGCGAGGAGATCCCCGACTACGCCGCGATGCGCGACGAGGTCAACCGGCTGGTCGGCGAGCTCAACGGCCGGTTCGGGTCTCCCGGCTACACGCCGTTCACCTACATCCATCGATCCGTGTCCCAGGAGGAGCTGGTCGCCTGCTACCGGGCGGCCGACGTCATGCTGGTGACCCCGTTGTGCGACGGCATGAACCTCGTCGCCAAGGAGTACGTCGCCACGCGCTATGACGACACGGGCGTCCTCGTGCTCAGCGAATTCGCGGGCGCCGCGGAGGCGCTGGAGGAAGCGCTGCAGGTGAACCCGTACGACAGCGACTGGCTGGCCTACACGATCGACGAGGCGGTGAACCTGCCCGAGGAGGAAAGGCGCCGCCGCATGTCGGCGCTCCGCGAGCGGGTGCAGGCCTACGACGTGTTCGACTGGGCGAAGAGGTGCCTGGCGGCGATTCGGCAGGCGGAGCCCGAAACGACGCGATGACCCCGCCCATCGAACCGAGCCTGGAGGATGGGCTGGAGGCAGGCCTGCGCCGGGTCGCGATTGCCGACCGGCTGCTCGTGGCTTCCGATTTCGACGGGACGCTCGCCCCGATCGTCGATCGTCCCGACGCCGTCGAGCCGGACCTCGAGGCCCTCGCGGAGCTGCGGCGGCTGGCCGAGCTGGACGACACCCGGGTCGCGGTCGTCTCCGGACGGTCGCGAGCCGTGCTGCAACAGCATCTCGCCACCGGGACCGCGGCTCACGAGGGGCCACGAATCATCCTCGTCGGGAGCCACGGCGCGGAGCTCGATCCGGTGCTTGCCGCGGAGCACGACGCCGCGGCCGCTCCACTCGATTCCGCCGACGAACGGGCCCTGACCGAGGTGGGGGAGCGGTTCGATGCGCTCGCGGCGGAGTACGACGGCGCGATCGTCGAGCGCAAGCCCACCGCCGTCGCGTTTCACTACCGCCAGGTGGAGGAAGGGGACCGCTCGGAGGCTGCCGCGCGGGCCCGCGCGCTGGTCGACGGCGGGCCGCTGCGGGTACAGGCCGGCCACCTGGTCGTCGAGCTGGTGGCGGGGGATGCGAACAAGGGCGACGCGATCGACTGGCTGCGCCGGGCCACCGGGTCGTCCGCCACCGTGTTCGTGGGGGACGATCGGACCGACGAGCACGCCTTCGCCCGCCTCGGACCGCGCGATCTCGCGGTGAAGATCGGTCCCGGAACGACGTGCGCCCCGGTGCGCATCGATTCTCAGCGCGACGTCGCCCCCCTGTTCCGGCGCCTCTACGCGCTGCGCGTCACCCGCGGCTGAAGCGCCGGGCCGTCGGAGTCTCCTAGAAGCGCAGCCGCGCCGCGAGGCCCACGCCGCCGTCGCGCGCCACGTAGGGCGCCACCGACAGGCGCGCCTCGATCTCCCCGTCGGCCCGTTTCGCTTCGTTGGCGTCGGACACGTGATCGGGTACGGACAGCACGTCGATCAGGGCCGAGCCGCCCACGATCGCCGTGCCCACGAGGCCCACGATGACCGCGCCCGCGGCGAGATCCTGGTCCTCGGGGTTGTCGTTGAACGGATTGCAGTCGCCGAGCTGGCACATGATCAGGATGCCGCCGGCCGTCGCGCCGGTGACGGCGGCCCGAAAGCCCAGTCCCCGGCCCCCCCGATCCATGACGTCGCCGTACGCGTAGCCGCTGAGCGGGCCGAACAGCAGCCCGGCGCCGACCAGGCCGAGCCCGACCTTGTCGCCGACGAGGGCGCCGGCGACCACGGGCGCGGCGGTGGTGCCGAACGAGAGCGCGAACGCGGTCCCGGGCGACGGAAGACCCTGTTCCGCGGTTTCCTGCGCGGCGAGTCCCGCCGGGCCCGTCGGTCCGGCGACGGCCAGCACCAGGCCGGCGATCAGCGCGAGGACCGGCCGCGCGCGGCGCGACGCGGCGCGGCGGCCGGAGGGCCCGGTCCGCCTCGAGTCAGTCGGCACGGCTCGGGTGCTTGATGGCGGCGAGCGCGCCGCCGGCGAGCAGCATGCCGACGTCGCGGTCCGACAGGCCGAGGGCTCCCTCGACGCGTGCGGTCTCTTCGCCGTCCCGGACGATCCGGATCTCGATCGGACGGCCCTCGCCGAGCGTCTCGCGCAGGCCCGACATCTCCAGCCGGTCGCCGCGCTCGATCTTCCCGTAGTCGTCGGGATTCACGAAGGTCAGCGGCAGAATCCCGAAGTTCACCAGGTTCTCGCGGTGAATCCGGGCGTAGCTCTTCACGAGCTTCGCGCGCACGCCCAGGTGACGCGGGGCGAGGGCCGCGTGCTCCCGGCTCGACCCCTGCCCGTAGTTCTCGCCGGCCACGACGGCGCCGCCGCCCTCGTCGCGCGCTGCCATCGCCCGGTCGTAGAAGTCGTCGTCCACCGGTCCGAACACGAACTTCGAGATCTCGGGGACGTTGCTCCGGTAGGGCAGGACGGCGTTGCCGGCCGGCATGATCTCGTCGGTGCTGATGTCGTCGCCGAGCTTGATGAGCACCTCGAGCGACAGCTCGTCGGGCAGCGGCGGCGTGTCCTCCAGCGACACGATGTTCGGCCCCTTCTGGAGCTCGACCGTGGCGGACTCTTCCGGTGATGGCGGCTCGACCAGCCATTCGGTGCTCACCAGCACGTCCTCGTCGGGCAGGTCGCGCGGGTACGTCATGCCTAGCTCGCGCTCGAGGTCGCGCGGATCGGTGATGCGTCCGGTGATCGCCGAGGCGGTTGCCGTCTCCGGGCTGCACAGGTAGACCTTGTCGTCCTTCGTCCCCGAGCGATCCGGGAAGTTGCGCGGCACCGTCCGCAGGCTGATCGAGTCGGTGGCCGGCGCCTGGCCCATCCCGATGCAGCCGTTGCAGCCCGCCTGGTGGATGCGCGCCCCCGAGTCGATCAGAGGCTGCAGGTAGCCGAGCTCGATCAGGTTGTGCAGCGTCTGGCGGGAGGACGGGTTGATGTCGAAGGAGACGTCGGGCTCGGCCCCGCGATCGCTCACGAGCGCCGCCGCCACGGCGAAGTCGCGCAGGCCGGGATTCGCCGACGAGCCGATGTAGGACTGGTAGATCTCCTCGCCGGCCACCTCGCTCACCGCCACGACGTTGCCCGGGCTCGAGGGGAGGGCGATCAGCGGGACGAGGGACGAGAGATCGATCTCCTCGTGCACGTCGTACGTCGCGCCCTCGTCGGCCGTGATCCCGGTGAAGTCGTCCGCGCGTCCCTGGGCGGCCATGAAGCGCCGGACGGTCTCGTCGGCGGGGAAGACGGTCGTCGTCGCGCCGAGCTCGGTGCCCATGTTCGCGATCACGTGGCGGTCCATGGCGCTGAGCGTGTCGAGGCCGGGGCCGTAGTACTCGATGATTCGGCCCACGCCGCCGTCCACGTCGTGTCGGCGCAGCATCTCGAGGATCACGTCCTTGGCGCTCACCCAGTCCGGGAGCTCGCCGGTGAGCTTCACGCCCCACACCTCGGGCATCTTGATGTGGTACGGCTCGCCCGCCATGGCCAGCGCCACCTCGAGCCCGCCGGCGCCCATCGCGAGCATGCCCAGCGACCCGGCGGCGGGGGTATGGCTGTCGGAGCCTAGCAGGCTCTTGCCGGGGATCCCGAAGCGCTGCATGTGAACCGGGTGGCTCACCCCGTTGCCCGGCCGGCTGTACCAGACGCCGAAGCGCCGGCAGGCGCTGAGCAGGAACAGGTGGTCGTCCGCGTTCCGGTTGTCCGTCTGCAGCAGGTTGTGGTCGACGTACTGCGCGGACACCTCCGTCTTCACGCGATCGAGGCCCATCGCCTCGAGCTCGAGCATCACGGTCGTTCCGGTCGCGTCCTGGGTCAGGGTCTGGTCGATCCGCAGCCCGATGTCGGTGCCCGGATCGAGCGTGCCCTCGACCAGGTGCGCGTCGATGAGTTTCTGGGTGACGTTGTGCGCCATCTTCTGCCTCTATGCCGTATTGAACGTGAAATTTCGTCGGTTTCGTCGGCCCGCGGGCGTTGCCGCCGGGCCCTTGAACCTCGGGGATGCGCGGCCGGCGAGCCAGCCGACCGCGCGGAACTGCGGCTTCAGTACCGGAAGATCGCGGCGATGGCGCTGCCCGGCATGCCCTCGGCGTCGATCGCGTAGATCTCCCCGTCGCGAACCAGCGTCTCCGCCGCCGCGACGTCGAGCAGGTCGTCGTCGTCGGCCGCCCGTTCGCCGTGCAGCACGAGCTGCGTCGTGTCGGGGTCGTACCGCCCCCACTGCTCCACGTCGCGGGCCACGAACAGTGTCCGGATGCGGCCGGCGAACGCGGCCGGCACGACCTTCTCGAGCTCGTCGCTCGTTTGGCCGCCGGCGCCGCCGAGCTCCCGATATCGGGAGGTGGCCTCGTCACGGGCCGCCTGGAAGATGGGCTCGACGATCTGCCAGGCCTCCTGGCGCAACTCGTCCGCCGACCACCGATCCGGATTTCCCTCGATCGTGCTCCCGGCGATGTTCGGGTACTTCGAGTGCTTGCGGTACATCGCGGCCACGTAGTCGACCGCCGCGAGGACCAGAGGCTGGTTGCGCTCGGGCAGCAGCCGCAGGATGCCGCGATCCACGGCCTTCACGTACTTCCGCAGCTCCGGCTTGCTGTCGTCCTTCGCGGAGCCGTGGCCGTGGAACACGACCCCGGCCCCCGCGCCGGCTCCAGCGCCGACCGCGGCGCGAGCGCCTCGGGCCGACGGATGGAACTGCAGGGAGCGCTCCTCCCAGTCGTAGCCCACCACGTCCCGCAGCGACTCGGGTACGTCGTGCAGGTCGAGCTCCCGGATCGAGTCGCGGCTCGCCTCGAACAGGCGCACCCTCGCCTGGCTGAGCGCGAGGACGTGGAACCGCCCGTCGCCGGTCAGCAGCGGGAGCAGCGGCTTCACGTGGAAGCGATCGGATACGACGACCTTCTCGCGCAGCTCGATCGGCAGCCGGAAGAGCCGCAGGCCGGCGGGCGACACGAAGACGGCGAGGCCGCGGCCCTGGTGCAGCCAGAAGTCGTCGTCCTTGAGGAGCCGGCGGGCCGGCTCGAGCAGCTCTCCGGCATTCCGGACGCCGCCGTCGGCCAGGGAGCGCTCGGCCTCGTCGAGCAGGTTCGAGAGTCGAATCGGGTCCTGCTGGGTCTCGGGGCCGCGCTCGTGGGTCGGCAGGAACACGGAGATGCGCGGAGTCCCGCGGTCGTCGATCAGCTCACGCACGGCATGGGCGTCGAGCATCGGATCCTCCCGGTCTGGATGGAGGAGAAATTCGTCGCGCTGTCTACTTGATTAGTATCCCGACGGGGCTTCCAGGTGCCCGATTCGTCCCGGACGGGCGGTCCGCGCGGGACGACGGGTCAATGGCCGAAGCGGGCGTTCAGCTCCTGGAAACGGGGGTCGTCACGGAGAACGTCGTAGGAGGCGTCGGCCAGGACCTCGAACCAGGTGACGCGGGCGTTCGCCTCGTCCGGGTCCTCGGCGATCTCCCGAAGACGGGCGATCGCCGAATCCGGGTCGATGCGCACCCATGCGAGAGCGGCGAGGCTCAGGTTGTCATCGACGGGCGCGCTCGCGGGAGCGGGAAGCCGGTCCACCAGCCCGGCGAGCGTGCGCCGAACCTCCGGCTCCGGGGCGGTGCGAATCATGTTCGCGATCCGCGCGATCTGTCGCGACGCGTCCGGCGGCGCATCGGGGCCCGGGGGGACGCTCTCGACGAGGTCGGCGAGCCGGTCGAAATCGCCCAGCGCGTAGAGCGAGAGAAGTAGCACCCAGAGATCACGGTCTCGATCCTCGACCGCGTCGAAGCCGTCGACGCCGCCCAGCTGCTCGATCGCCTCTTCGTAGCGGCCCGCGAAGTAGAGGATGCGGGCTACGTTCCACTTGATGATCGGCGTGGGATCGAGCTCCTCGGCCCTCCGCACCTCCGCGATCGCCTCGTCGTGGCGGTCCATCGCCGACAGCAGCTCGGCGAACCACTGGTGGGCGGTGGCGTAGCCGTCGTCGAGCTCGATGGCGCGGGCGTAGGATCGCTCCGCGCGCCGAAAATCGAGGTCGCGCATCATGTAGGTGAACGCGATCGCCGTGTGGGCCTCGGCCAGCGTCGGATCGATGTCGAGCGCGAGGCGGGCATACCGCTCGGCCTCGTCGAGCGCCTGGCCCGGGTCATCGCCCCAGCCCGTCGGCACGACGTAGGCGTCGGCGATCGCCGCGTACGCCGGAGCGTAGGACGAGTCGATCGCGATCGCGTCCTCGAACAGCCCGATCGCGACCCTCATGTCCTCCAGGGTGCGCTGGTTCCAGAAGTGGCGTCCCTTCAGGTACAGGTCGTAGGCCGCGGTGCTGTCGGTCGCGGTGGCGGCGACGGACCCCACGTCGCGGGTGTCCAGCCGTTCGGAGAGCGCGTCCACGATGCGCTCCGTGAGCTCCGTCTGGAGCGCGAGCAGGTTGTCTCCGATCGGCCGGTCGTAGGTGTCCGACCACACGTGATGATCGTCGTTGGCGTCGATGAGCTGCGCGGTGACGCGCAACTGGTCCCCTGAGCCGCGGACGCTGCCCTCGAGAACGAGATCCACGCCGAGCGAATCGCCGATCGTGCGCATGTCGGCCCCGCGCTCCCCGAACGCGGCCGCCGAGGTCATCGACGGGACCTTCAGACCTTCGATCCGGACCAGGGCGTTTCGCAGCTCTTCGGCCAGGCCCTCGCCGAGGTACTCGACACCTTCCTGGCCTGTCATGTTCACGAACGGGAGCACGGCGATCGAATCGTAGACGCGATCGCCGGTCCCGGCGCCCACGTCCCGGCCGAGCACCCACCAGCCGCCGAGGCCGAGCAGCACGGTGCCCGCCAGGGCGGCCACGCCGATCGGCCAGCGGCTCGAAGCGGGCGCCGCCGTGATACTCGCGATCTCTTCCTCGGAGGCGCTTGGAGTGCGCTGCAGTCCGCCTTCCGGCGAGACGTCGAACGACCAGGCGAGCACGATGGTGATCGGGAAGCCGATCAGGAGGATCAGGGCGACCAATCGGTAGGTCCACTCCGGCAGCAGGAGGGCCGGAATCACCAGTTCGACGCTCTGCAGGATGATGAACCCGACGGCGCCGTACATCGCCATGACACGAAACACGTGCCGGCGCTTCAGCTCCGCGAATAGACGCTGGTACCCCCGGGGCTTCGACATGGGGCGAAAGATCGGCCGGCTCTGAGGGCCGAGCAAGCTCGAACGCTCAGCCGGTCTTCAACCGCAGTCGGCCGGCCTCGGCCCAGAGAACCAGCGCGAAGGCGAGCGCGCCGTAGCCGGCGAACCCGAGCACCAGCGGGAGGACGGTGCCGTCGAACGCCCGGTCGATCAGCGCTCCGAGCAGGGCGCCGAGCCCGAGCTGCGCCGCGCCCATGATCGACGACGCCGTGCCCGCGACGCGGGCCATCGGTTCCATGGCGATCGCGTTGAGGTTCGGGATGAGCAGCGCGTGGCTGGCGAACATCGTCGCGAGTCCGAGCAGGAACAGGCCGAGGGGCGGCCGTCCGCCCATCGCCGCCGTGTACACCGTGAAACCGAGTGCCGCCGCCAGGTAGACGAGAAGCGCCCGGTGCGCGAGTCGCCGGGTACCGAGCGAACGCACCACCCGCGCGTTCACCAGCATCGCGACCCCCATGACGGCCGCGAGGCCACCGAAGATGAACGGGAAGTTGGCGCCCTGGCCGAACACCTCGTTGAAGATGATCTCCGAGCTTCCGAGATAGCCGATGAACACCGAATAGAGCGCGGTCATCGCCAGGCCGTAGCCGACGGTGACCCGGTTCGACAGCACGGCCCGTCCCGCCTCGAGCAGACGGGCCAGCCGCGCCTCGAGCCGGTACTCGGCGTGCAGGGTCTCCGGCAGGCGGAGCGTCCACAGCGCCACTGCGACCGCGTACAGCACGCAGAAGCCGAATACCCAGCGCCAAGAGCTCACGGCCAGGATACCGGCGCCCACCGAGGGCGCCACGACGGGGACGAGGACGAACACCGCGAACACCTGGGACATCGCTCGCGACATCTCTTCGCCGTCGTAAGCGTCGCGGATGATCGCCAGCGTGATCACCCGGGCGCCGGCCGCTCCGATGCCCCACACGAAGCGCATGGCCAGCAGGACGCCGAGGGACGGAGACAGCGCGCTCGCGGCCGCCCCGGCCCCGTAGATGGCATAGCTCACGAACAGAGCCCGCCGCCGACCGTAGCGGTCGGCCAGCGGACCGTAGACGAGCGTGCCGAGCGCCAGGCCCATGAAATAGGCGGTCACCGTGCCGGCGATGGCGGTGGAGCCGGCGGCGAGGCCGAGATCCGCCCGCATCGCGTCGAACGCGGGGAGCATCAGGTCGATGCCGAGCGCGCCGAGGGCCATCGACATCGCGAGCAGAGCGATGACCTCGATGCGTCCGATTCTACGGCGCGGTCCGCTTATCGCGCCTTCGGTCAAGCCGATATCGCCGACGTCACGCGGAGATCCCGGCTCCGCCCTTCACGATCGGCAGGCCCGCCGCGATCCAATCGGCTTTGCCGCCGTGATACCAGAACAGGTTCGTGTAGCCGAGGGCCGTCAACGCATCGGCCACGGATCCCGCGGCGTCGCACTCGCGGCTGGCGCAGTACAGCACGATCTCCGCGTGGTGATCAGGCAGGAGCTGGTGAGCGAGACGGTGCACGTGGTTGGCCGACAGGTTGATGGCGCCCGGGAGGTGGCCATGATCGTAGGATCGCGAGCCGAGGGTTTCGACGAGTACCAGCGGCTCCCCCGCATCCAGCTTCGCGCGCAGGGCTTCGCGGTCGATCGGGCGCGTGCTCACACGCTCACCATGCGTCCAGCAGCCGTCCGATCACCACGATCTGCCCCGCGTGATACGCGTTGTGCTCGGCCAGCATCACGGCCTCCCGAAGCAGCGTCTGGCCGTCGCCCCAGGGAAACGGGTGGAGAAGGTCTCGGGTCTCGTCTTCGATCACCCCGATCATCGATGCGAGGTCGGCCTCGAACGCTTCGATGCTCGCCGTCCAGGCGGCTTCGTCCGGGGGCTCCGGGTCGTCGGGCCAGTAGTCGGCCGGCCAGCGCATCTCTTCGTAGTCCGGGCCGCGCGAGAACCGCAGGATGTCGTCCTGGGCGATCCGCAGGTGCTCGATCAGCGACCAGGCGGAATAGGGCAGTCCGTCGAGGACGACGCCGCCTCTTTCGTACGGGAACTTTCGCATGATCTCCGCGGTTGGCCGGGCCGCGTCACCGCCGCGCAGGAGATCCGTGAGCTTGCTGCGCAATTCGTCCATGGCTCCACGATACGCGACCGGACGGGCTGCCGCGACGGCGGCGGAGTTCGATCCCGCCGCGATAGACATCGCCGCTCAACGGTAATTGCCGAACTGCAGCTCCACGCCGTAATCGCGGGACCGGACGAAGGCGATGATCTCCTGCAGGGTGTCCCGCGACGGGGCGGTGACCCGCAGCTGGTCGCCCTGGATCTGCACCTGGACCTTCTTGAAGTCCCCGTCGCGGACGTCCTTCGAGATCCGCTTCGCCGTGTCCTGGTCGATCCCCTGCTTCAGCGAGATCGTCTGCCTCGCCCGGCCGAGCGAGGCGTCCTCCACCTTGCCCGCGTCGAGGTTCTTGAGCGGCACTTTCCGACGCGCGAGGCGCTCGCGGAGCACCTGTCGCAGCGCGTCGAGGCGGTAGGTATCGTCCGCTTCGAGCTTCACGGTTCCCGATTCGCGATCGAATTCGAGGGCGCAGTTCGTGCCCTTGAAGTCGTAGCGCTGGGAGATCTCCTTGCGCGCCTGGTTCACGGCGTTGTCGACTTCCTGCAGGTCGACGCCCGTGCTGATGTCGAACGAGTTGGTCTTGGCCATGGCGCGAAGCTAGCATGGACCAGGAGGACGGACCATACGCCGCGTCACGCCGGGCGCTCGACGCCGGCGAACACGCTGTAGCCGAGCCACTCGGGGAAGGAGCGGCGCAGCGGAGCCGGTCCGCGCAGCTGCAGGCGGTGGTGGCGAAGCGCCTCGCCGAACCGCACGTCTCCGCGCCACACGCGGGTCATCATCCGGAGGGTCGTTTCGACGGTGAGGTCGACGTCGAACCCGGGGTCCCGCCAGCAGAGGTCGACCTCGCCCTCGTCGACGACGAGCCAGTAGTCGCGGTGGTCCTCCGGTTGATCCTCGTAATGGAAGCGGACGACCGTGCGGCCGTCGGGGGCGCGGTTCGTATCTATCCGTCGGCGGACGTCCCACATCAACAGGTCGACGTCGAGATCGCCGGCGGGGAGCTCCGCGGTGATCCAGCGCGTGCCCCAGATGCCCATGGCCTCGATGACCGGTTCGAGCTCGCGCCCCGCCCGGGTCAGCACGTACTCGTCGTGGTCGTGCTCGTCGGCCGAGCGGCGTTCGATCACCCCCGCCTGTTCGAGCTCGTCGAGTCGTTTCGACAGGAGCGACGGCGACATCTTCGGAACGCCGCGCCGCAGGTCGTTGAACCGGGTGCTTCCGCCGAGCATCTCTCGCACCACGAGCGGCGTCCAGCGGCGCGTCAGGAGCTCGGAGGCCAGCGCCACCGGGCAGAATTGTCCATAGGTGCTCATCGGTCCTCCGTCATTTGTGCGGCTCGTGGCAACGTAGGCGATGTTCGCCGGCTCGTGCCACTACAGATTCTGTACTTGAAGCCGGACAGGCTCCGGGCTCGGTTGGCACGTGAGGCGATACACACCCCCGCATCGCAGGAGCAGAGAATGAGCGATCCACTGATCGACCAGCTGGCGGCGGCCGTGCGCGGAGCCGTCATCACCGCAGCCGACCCGACCTACGACGAGGCGCGCGCCGTTCGAAACCGGATGCACGATCGGCGTCCGGCGGCGATCGTGCGGGCCCTGGACGAGGCCGACGTGATGGCCGTGATTCGTTTCGTGCGCGAGCGCGGGCTGAACCTCGCCGTGCGCAGCGGCGGGCACAGCGTCCCCGGCTACGGCGTCGTCGACGACGGCGTGGTGCTCGACATGCGCGAGATCCGCAACGTCAGGGTCGATCCGGAGCGGCGGATCGCCCGGGTCGGCGGTGGGGCCGTCCTCGGCGAAGTCGACCATGCGACGCATGCGTACGGGCTGGCGACGCCCGCGGGCGTGATCTCGACCACGGGCGCCGCCGGCCTGACGCTCGGCGGCGGGATTTCCGGCTACCTCGGTCGCAAGTACGGTCTCACCTGCGACAACCTGGTCTCGGCGGACGTCGTGACGGCCGCCGGCGAGCGCGTGACGGCCAGCGAGGACGAGAACGCCGACCTGTTCTGGGCGCTCCGCGGGGGCGGCGGGAACTTCGGCGTCGTGACCTCGATGGAGTATGCCCTCCATCCCTGCTCCACGGTGATCGGCGGACCGATCCTGTTCGAGAGAGAGGCCGCCGCCGACGTGATGAAGTTCTACCGTGAGTACATCGACGACGCCCCACGCGAGCTCGGCGGTTTTCTGGCCTGGCAGATGGCGCCGCCCCTGCCGTTCATCCCCGAGGACCGCGTCGGCGACGTGACGTTCGCGGCCGTGGTGTGCTGGAGTGGCGATCCCGAGCGGGCCGAGGACGTCTTCGCCCCGATCCGAGCCGCGGGCCCGATTGTCGCCGAGCACGTGGGACCGGCGCCGTATCCGGCGCTCCAGGGCGCCTTCGACGGCCTCGTCCCGGCCGACCTGCAGCACTACTGGAAGGCCGATTTCGTCAGGGAGCTGACCGACGAGGCGATCGAGGCGCACCTCGAGTTCGGACCGCGGGTGCCATTCATGTCCTCCACCATGCACATTTATCCGATGAACGGGGCGGTACAGGACGTGGGGCCGGACGAGACGGCGTTCGCGGTGCGCGACGCGAAGTTCGCGGTCGTCATCGCCGGCATGTGGCCGGATCCCGAGGCGAACGAGGCCAACACGGCGTGGGTTCGCGACTACTATGCCGCGATCCACCCGCATTCGGGCTACGAGGGTGGGTACACCAACTTCATGGCGGCCGACGACCAGGCCCGCGTAAGGGAGAACTACGGAACCGCGTACGACCGGCTCGCGCGGATCAAGGCGAAGTGGGATCCCCACAACCTGTTCCGGCTGAATCAGAACATCGAGCCGGCGGCCGGCTGAGCCGCCACTCCCCTCGATTCTCGCGACATCCAACGGCGCCCGGGCGGTGGATCTCGTCCGGGCGTCTCCGATCCCGTACGCCGGACCCCGTTCATCTCGTTGTCATCCAGGTAGATAGATGCGCATGTCGCGAAAAGTGACACTGCGGCATGCGTCCTGCACGATTGTCTGGTGCTTATACGACTTCCAGAGGGTGAATCGGGAGATCCGCCAGGATGTTCATCGACAGGCTGCAGCATCTGTGGCGACATCGCTTCGCGGCGTGGTACGCATCCACGCGCCGGGAGGACGCCCGTGTCGCCCTGCGGATGGCGCTCTCCTACCTGGTGTTCGGCGTCCTCTGGATCCTCGTGTCCGATCGGGTCCTGCTGTGGCTGGCTCCCGATCCGCGGCTCCACGCGGAGCTGCAGACGGTCAAGGGGTGGGCGTTCGTACTCTTCACGGCGATGTTCATCTTCGCGGTCGTGCACCTCGCGATCAGGGCCCGGCGCGAACTCCGCGAACGTACGGAGGAGTCGGAGCGCTTCGCGTCGACCCTGGTGGAGAACCTGCCCGGCGCCGTCTACGCCTGCGCCAACGACCGGTTGTGGACGATGATCTACCTGAGTCCATACATCGAAGAGCTGACGGGCTATCGTCCGGCCGAGCTGCTCGACAACTCCCGGTTGTCGTATGCGTCGCTCATCCACGCCGAAGACCGGGAGCGAGTGTGGCGCGAGGTACAGACCGCGGTGCGAGAGCAGCGGGGTTTCCGGGTCGAGTATCGGATTCACGACCGCCGGGGACGCGTCCGCCGCGTGTCGGAGCAGGGTTGCGGCGTGTTCACGCCGGCAGGTGACCTCAAGCACCTCGAGGGCTTCATCACCGACATCTCGGAGCGCGAGCAGGCGCAACAGCAGGTCGAGCAGCAGCTGCATCGGCTGCGGGCGTTGCGCAACATCGACCTGGCGATCGTGGGTAGCCTCGATTTGCGGATCATCCTCGACGTCCTGCTCGGTCAGGTCACCTCGCAGCTCGGCGTGGACGCGGCGACGGTGCTGACCTACGACGACCGCGCCGAGCACCTCGAATTCCGCGCCGGACGCGGCTTCCGGACCGAAGCGTTGCGCCACACGCGTCTGCACCTCGGCGAAGGCTACGCCGGGCGGGCCGCCCGGGAGCGCGAGACCGTGCAGGTGGCCGATCTGCGCACCACCCCGGGCGACCTCGTCTGGTCGTGGCTCGCGCCGGAGGAGAGCTTCGTCAGCTACCTGGCGATTCCGCTGATTGCCCAGGGCGAGCTGCGCGGCGTCCTCGAGCTCCTGCACCGCTCGTCGCTCGACCCCGACGAGAGCTGGTTCGAGTTCCTCGAGATGCTGGCCGGGCAGGCGGCGATTGCGATCGACAACGCGGCGCTGTTCGACCGCCTGCAGCGTGCGAACCACGAGCTGCGCGTCGCCTACGACCAGACGATCGAAGGCTGGGCGCGGGCTCTCGACCTGCGCGACGACGAGACCGAAGGGCATTCGCGCCGGGTCACCGAGCTGGCGCTCGCGATCGCCGGACGCCTCGACGTCGACCCGGGCGAGCTGATCCACATCCGGCGCGGCGCTCTCCTGCACGACATCGGCAAGCTCGGCGTGCCCGATCAGATCCTGCTCAAGCCGGGTCCGCTCACCGACGGGGAGCGCGAGGCGATGGAGCGCCATCCCGAGTATGCGCGCGACCTGCTGTCGTCGATACCGTTCCTCGAGCGGGCCCTCGACATCCCGTATTCACACCACGAGCGCTGGGACGGCACGGGCTACCCGCGCGGCCTCGAGGGAGCCGAGATCCCCCTGGCCGCCCGCATCTTCGCCGTGGCCGACGTCTACGACGCGCTGCGCTCGGACCGGCCCTACCGGGACGCGTGGCAGGTCGAGCGTGCCCGCGAGTACGTGCGTGAGCGCGCCGGAAGCCACTTCGATCCGATGGTCGTCGAGGCCTTCCTGTCGCTCGAGGACGAGATCCTGGACCGGGTGCAGAAGCTGGCCGCGATGCGCCAGACGGTCCGCTAACCGGAGCTTCCCGCCAGGCCCGACATATCCCCCGCAGTTGACGCGCCCCGGTCCTCGTCGTAGACTTAATCATATGATTAAATCAAACGACCAAGAGACGGAGAGCCGGATCCTCGACGCCGCGCGGGAAGTCTTCCTGCGCCGCGGCACGGCCGGGGCGCGGATGGCGGAGATCGCCGAAGAAGCGGGCGTCAACCAGGCGCTCCTGCATTACTACTTCCGCAGCAAGGCGGGCCTGGCCGAAGCGGTGTTCCAGCGCGCGGCGCGCGAGCTTTTTCCTCCGGTGCTGCGGACGCTCGCGTCCGAGGCGCCCCTCGAGGAGAAAGTGCGCGAGGTGGTGCGGATCGAGCTCGACACGTTGCAGCGCAACCCGTTCCTGCCGGGTTACGTGCTGTCGGAGCTCAACCACCACCCGGAGCGCGTGGGTCAGTTCGTCGAGAGCATGACGGGCGTGCAACTCGACACGGTCGCGCCGCGCATGTTCGACCGACTGGGGGCGCAGATCGACGAGGCCGTCGCGGCCGGCGAGCTGCGACCGATCGCTGCCGAACAATTCGTCATCAACCTCCTGTCGCTCTGCATCTTCCCGTTCGCCGCCCGCCCGCTGCTCGTCGCCGTCATGGGAATGGACGACGACGCCTTCGGCGCGATGATCGAGCGCCGGAAGACCGAGCTGCCGGAGTTCTTTCTGCGGGGGCTGAGACCATGAGAACGAAACAGGGCGGACGCTTCGTAGCCGGGGGGTGGCTGCTCGCGGCCGCCTGGCTCGTGGGGTCCGCCGGCCCGCTGCGGGCCCAGTCGACCGGCGGGTCGCCGCCGGTCGGAGCCGATTCCGCGACCCCGCCCACCCTGGGCGAGTTGTACGCGGCGGCGGAGCGGAACGACGCCCGTTCCCGCCAGGCGGCCCTCGACGAGTCGGCGCTGGAGCTACGGTTGAAGAACCTGACCACCGAATGGCTGCCTCGATTCAGCCTCAGCGGCGAGGCCCGCTACCAGTCCGACGTGCCGAGCTTCCAGCCCGCCGGCGCTCCCTCCGGCCAGTTCCCGACCGTGCCGAAGGAGAACTACGACGTGGCCGTCGGCGTCGAGCAGACGCTGTACGACGGCGGCGCGACGGGCGGACGGAAGGCCGTCGAACGGGCCCGCACCGCCGAAGCGAAGGCGCACCTGCAGACGACCCTGAACCAGCTCCGCGGCGAGGTAGACCGGGCGTACTTCACGGCCCTGGCCCTGGCCGCGCGCGCCGCGGAGACGGAGCTGTTGATCGAAGACCTCTCCGCCCGGCTCGCCGATGCGCGCGCCCGGGTCGCGGCGGAGGTCGCGCTCACCGGTGAGCCCGCGGCGCTCGAAGCGGAGTTGCTGCGGGCGCGTCAGCGGCTGGCGGAGTATCACGCCGATCGCCGCGCCGCGCTCACCGTGCTCGCAAACCTGACCGGTGTCACGCTCGATCCCGACGAGGAGCTTGCCCTGCCCGATCTCGACGCCGAAGTCGGTTCGGCGGCGGATGCCATCGGACGGCGCCGGCACCCCGCGTTCGCCGCCTTCCGGGCGACCGAAGCCCGCCTGGGGCGCCAGTCCGACCTCGCCGGGCGGGCGCGCCTGCCGCGTCTCGCGGCGTTCGGCGAGGCCGGCTACGGACGGCCGGGACTCAACCAGTTCGGCGATTCCTGGGATACCTACTGGCTCGGGGGCGTCAAGCTCGAGTGGTCGCCGTGGCACTGGGGTCGCGTCCGGCGCGAGCAGGAGCAGCTCGATCTGCGCCGCGAGGCCGTGCAGACGGAGGAGGAGGCGTTCGCGGCGGCTCTCGAGCGGGCGTCGGCCGACGAGCGCGCCGACCTCGAGCGGCTCCGCACGGCGATCGGGAGCGACGACGAGATCGTTCGGCTCCGGGCGCTGATCGAACGCCAGGCCGAGCGGCAGTTCGAGGAGGGGGTGCTGCCGGCCGCTGACTACGTGGATCGGCGCACCGACCTCGCCCAGGCCCGTATCGCCCGCCGCCTCCACCAGATCGAGCTCGCCGAAGCGCAGGCCCGCTACCTCACGACCCTGGGAGTCCCGGTCCCATGACCCGACAGAAGAGAAGCGATGCGATGAACCATACGTGCCACCCGACCATGTTGCGCTTCCTGCCGCTGGCCCTGGTGCTCGTCGCCGCCTGCGGCGGTCCGAGCCCCGACGCCTACGGGAACTTCGAGGTCGACGAGGTGACGGTGTCGGCGGAGACCGATGGCCGATTGCTCCGCTACGACGTGAGCGAGGGCATGGAGCTGGCGGCCGGTGAGTCCGTCGGCCTCGTCGACACGACGCAAACGGCCCTGCAGCTCCGCGAGCTGCGGGCCCGGCTGGGCACGGCCCGCTCCGGTACCGCGCAGTCGGAGGCCGACGTGCGGGCCGCCACCTCGGAGCTCGAGACGGCGCGGCGCGATCTCGACCGCACGAAGCGGCTGTTCGCCGATTCCGCCGCCACCCGCCAGCAGCTGGACGCGGCGGAGAACCGCGTCACGGTGCTCGAGGCGCGTCTCACGGCGGCACGCAGCCGCACCTCGGGCTCGACCGACCAGACCGGCGCCGTCGAGGCGCAGATCGCGCGGCTGGAAGACCGGCTGACGAAGAGCCGCCTGTCGAATCCGGTCGCCGGCACGGTGCTCGCGAACTTCGCCGAGGCCGGGGAGTTCGTGCGCACCGGGCAGGCCCTGTACCAGGTGGCGCCGCTCGACACCCTGACCCTGCGCGCCTACGTCGAAGGCTCGCAGCTGGCCGACCTGAGGGTCGGGCAGCGAGTGACCGTCCGCTACGACGTCGGTCCCGACGAACGGGCCTCCGCGGCCGGGGTCGTGAGCTGGATCGCCTCCGACGCCGAGTTCACGCCGACCCCGATTCAGACGCGCGACGAGCGCACCGACCTCGTCTACGCCGTGAAGATCCGGGTCGCCAACCCGGACGGCCGTCTGAAGATCGGCATGCCGGCAGACGTGGAGTTCGCGGCGCCGGGTGGAGCCTCGACCGGAAACGCACGTGAAGGCTGACGTCCGGGCCCGCGATCTCGTGCGCCGCTTCGACGGCGTCACCGCGCTCGACGGCGTGTCGTTCGAGGTGGAGCCGGGGGAGCTGTTCGGGTTCATCGGGCCCGACGGGGCGGGGAAGACGACCTTGTTCCGCATTCTCGCCACGCTGCTGACGCCGGACGACGGCACGGCCGAGGTGCTCGGCTACGACGTCGTGGGCGACATGTGGGAGCTGCGGCGGCGGATCGGCTACATGCCCGGCCGCTTCTCGCTCTACCCCGACCTCTCGGTCGCCGAGAACCTGGCGTTCTTCGCATCCGTGTTCGGGACGACGGTCGAGGCGCAGTACGACCGCATCGCGCCGATCTACCGCCAGATCGAGCCGTTCGCCGATCGGCGGGCCGGCGCCCTGTCCGGCGGGATGAAGCAGAAGCTCGCCCTGTCGTGCGCCCTCGTCCACGAACCCGAGATCCTGCTCCTGGACGAGCCGACGACGGGCGTCGACGCGGTCTCCCGGCGCGAGTTCTGGGACATGCTCCAGGCACTCTGCGAGGACGGGCTGACGATCATCGTCTCGACCCCCTACATGGACGAGGCCGACCGCTGCGACCGCGTCGCACTGATCGACGGCGGCCGCATCCTGCGCGTCGACGAACCGGCGGCGCTCGGCCGAACGTACGGCCGCCCGCTGCTCGCCGTGCGCGGTCCGGAGCGCTACCGATTGCTCACCGCCCTGCGCGAGCTCCCCCACGCGGCCTCGGTGCAGCCGTTCGGCGAGTCGATCCATTACACCGATGCCCGGGCCGACATGAACCCGGAGGTCGTGGCGTCCGAGGTTCGGCGGGCGCTCGGCACGGCCGGGTTCGCCGATGCCGAGGTGCGGCCCGCCACGCCCGACATCGAGGACGTGTTCATCGCGCTGATGGGCGGGGCGGCATGAGCGCGCTCGCGATCCGTGCGCACGACCTGACCCGCAAGTTCGGCGACTTCACGGCGGTCGATGCGATCTCCTTCGAGGTGGGGGTCGGAGAGGTGTTCGGCTTCCTCGGCGCCAACGGGGCCGGCAAGACGACGGCGATCCGCATGCTCACCGGCCTGCTCGCCCCCACCGCGGGCGAGGCGAGCGTGGCGGGTCACGACGTCCGCCGCGAGCCCGACGCGATCAAGCGCTCGATCGGCTACATGAGCCAGCGCTTCTCGCTGTACGAGGATCTCACCCCGCGCGAGAATATCCGGCTGTACGGGGGCATCTACGGCTTGCCGCCGTCGCTCGTCCGCGAGCGCTCGGAGCACCTTCTGCGCCGCCTGGGGCTCGAGTCGGCCGCCGACGAGCTGGTCGGCGGCCTGCCGCTGGGCTGGAAGCAGAAGCTCGCGTTCTCGGTGGCTCTCCTGCACGAGCCCGACATCGTGTTCCTCGACGAGCCGACCGGCGGCGTGGACCCGGTGACCCGGCGGCAGTTCTGGGAGATGATCTACGAGGCGGCGGCCGGGGGGACGACGGTGTTCGTCACCACCCACTACATGGACGAAGCCGAGTATTGCGACCGGCTGTCGATCATGGTGGCGGGCCGGATCGAGGCGCTCGGCACGCCGGAGGAGCTCAAGCGGGAGCGGGGCGCCGCCACGATCGAGGACGTGTTCGTCCGGCTGGCGCGCGGCTCCGGGGAGACCGCATGAGCCGGCTGCCCGGACGGCGCGATCGCCTGCGCCGGGCGCGTGGCGTGCTCGGGGGGTTCATCCGCAAGGAGACCCGGCACATCCTGCGCGATCGGCAGACGCTGTTCGTGCTGCTGGCGCTTCCTCTCGTCGAAGTCCTCCTGTTCGGCTTCGTCATCCGCACCGACGTCGAGAACGTGCGGGTCGGGTTCGTGATTCCCGCCCCGGACGCGGCCACGGCCGGTCTGGTGGCCCGCTTCCGCGGCTCCGACCTGTTCTCGCCGGTGGGCACCTGGCCGAGCGCCGATCGGCTGCCCGCACTGTTCGAGCAGGGCCGCATCGACCAGGCGGTCGTGTTCGAGCCCGGCTTCGCCGGAGATCTCGGCCGGGGACGTGCCCACCTCCTGGTCGTCACCGACGCCTCGGATCCGAACACGGGCAGCGCGATGAGCACCTACGCCGAGCAGGTGATCCGCGGCTTCGAGCGCGACGCGGCCGGCGGGGCCGCGATCTCCTCGGCCGGCGGGAGCGCCCCGCGCGCCGCGGTGCGCATCGAGCCGCGGATCCGCGTCCGCTTCGACCCGACCCTCGAGAGCCGGAACCTGTTCGTGCCCGGCCTCATCGCACTCGTCCTCACCATCGTGTCCGCGCTGATGACCTCGATCGCGATCACGCGCGAGAAGGAACGGGGCACGATGGAGGTCCTGCTCGTGTCGCCGCTCCGGCCGTGGCAGATCATCGTCGGCAAGGTGGCGCCGTATCTGCTGCTCGCGTTCATCAACGTGCTGACCGCGCTCGGCGCCGCCTGGCTCGTGTTCGGCGTCCCGTTCCGCGGCAGCCTCGTCCTGCTGCTGGTCGAGAGCCTGCTCTACATTCTCGTGTCGCTGGCGCTCGGGGTGTTCGTCTCGACCCGGGCCGCGTCGCAGCGCGCCGCGATGCTCGGCGCGGTGGCCGGCCTGCTGATGCCGAGCACCCTGCTGTCCGGGATGATCTTCCCGATCCACAGCATGCCCGGGTGGCTGCAGCCCGTCACCAACATCGTGCCGGCGACGTGGTTCATCGAGATCGCCCGCGGCGTGATGCTGAAGGGCGTGGGGCTGGGCCACCTGTGGCAGGAGACGCTGATCCTCGCGCTGATGGCCGTCGTGCTCACCGTGGCCAGCGTGCGCAACTTCGACACGAGGCTGGCGTGAACGGCGGGGCCCGCGCCTGGTTCCGCACCGTCGGGACCCTGATCCGGAAGGAATTCCGCCAGGTGAGCCGCGACCGGGTGATGCTGTTCCAGATCTTCGCGATTCCCCTGATCCAGCTGCTGGTGCTCGCGAACGCCGCCACGTTCGAGATCCGCGACAGCCGGATGTGGGTGGTGGACGAATCGCACGGCGCCGCCGCCCGCGAGCTCACGCGGCGATTCGACGCGTCGCGGTACTTCTCGCTGGCGGGCGTGTCCGCCCACGCGGCCCCGGCCGACCAGGAGCTGCTCGCCGGCGAGGTGTCGCTCATCCTGCGCGTGCCCGAAGATTTCGAGCGTCGTCTCGCCCGCGGCGAGCCGACCTCCGTGCAGATCGTCGTCTCCGCCGAGGACGGGGCGGCGGCGGGGATCGTCGCCGGCTACGCCCGCACGATCGTGGCGGAGTACGCGGCGTCGCGGTCGAGCGGGATCACGGCGGCCACCTCCGCGGTCGGCGCGGCGGC